>NZ_JAYKGK010000003.1:0-367162 GCF_036860675.1 Rosettibacter primus | reverse complement strand
CGCAATAATGGGAGAAGCTGGATTTATACTGCTTATTACTGGAGCTGGTGTTTGAGTCACTTTATCCAGTCCATCCTGTACACTCCAACCTTCTTGTGAATTTTTATCCCATCTTACTTTATACCAATAATAACCTGATGCCGAATTTGAGCCACCTGTGATTACTCCCATATCACCACTATATACTTGAAAGATGATCATATACGAGGTTCCAGCACCACTACGAACATTTAGTGTTGCATTAGCTTTTACCTTATCTCCAATTGAAAATTTATTTTGAGCTTCTAAAAATAAAAATAATTGAAGGTGTATAAATAGGATTAATGGTATAAATTTCAAGTTCATTTTTTACCCTCTTGTATGATTATAATAAATTTCTTTAATCTTTTCTCTTCTTAATTAGCCTTCAAATTTTTTAAATGAAAATAGAACTATCTTCAAATAACTTGGGAGAATTTTTAGTTCATATTAATTTTGAATTATGCTTAGAACTTTAATTTTTACACTATTTTAATTCCTTTATCTCCCTCAAGTAAAATTATTCCATCTGTTGAAGAAGTAGTAGCATATCTGGGGTAAATAATTACAACATTTATTATTCCTTTCTTACTTTTTTTCTAATAAATATTGAACCAATTTAAAAAAAATAGCTATTATACCCCTCTATATTCATATTTTAATAATTGCAATATTATATTTGAAATCATATTATTTCAATATCAAATCATGATTATATGTCATACTATTCTAATCTAAATAATGCCATCAGATTATTATAATTCCAATTTATAATTGTCTTAGGATCCCTCTCCCAAAATTTTGTGCTATCCCTTGTATAGCTGACCTAACTAACTCCGGTATCAAAACTTTCTCTCCGCCTTTAACAGAAATTCTTGCTAACCACCAAGCTCTTCTACTTGATAAATCAAAAAGAATTGTTGTTATGCTTAGTATTTTAGTTTTCGTTGATAAATCTATTGCTCCGTAAAATAGTTTTTCTCCTGGTTGAATTTCTTCTATATAACTATAACTTGTAAAAACTATTGCTTGGAAATTCAATTCTTTAGACATATCATCAAAGAATTTATAAGTCTCTGAAGTAAAATTTGGAGTACCACCTGCTACTTGAACATAGGTATTAAGATCCGCAACATAATTTTGATAACCCCTTCCCCACCCTTTTTCATTCACTTTTCTGAGAATTTCATCATGAGAAATTACATTCCAAGCTTTCTGCGAAGCTTTCAATTCAATCGGTAATGCATCATTTATAGCTCCGGATACCTCAGGGACTTCGTTATCATAATTATTCACTGGCATAATTGCTACTGCTTGAATTTTTGAAAAATCTAAAGCAGGAGAACGATATAAAGTTTCTGGTTTAAATATTACGTTTGGTCCTGATGTAGCACATGAGACAACTATAAAATTTAATGCTATTATACACATAATAATTATTACTCGATTCTTCATTTTTTTTCTCCTTGTAGTTTTATATATCCATAAATGATTAATAATTTATTACATTCGAAAAGAAAGGCCTACTCTGATTATAGAAGTATTACCATAACCTACTTCGCCATTTAAGCCAAAACCTGGCATTAAGTATATAGTAGCGCCTACATAACCACCATAAACAGCAAAACTAGATTGAGCTTTAGAATCTAATTTACCAAGACCAAATGTAGAGGCAGATACTAATGCATAACCAAGATATACTCTGGCATATAAATCTAAATCTGCTGATATTTCTTTAAAGTGATTAGATATACTACCCCCAATTAGCGTATATCCATAATTATATCCTATATCTTTAGAAAATAATTGACCAGCAGGGTATATAACATCATGATAACTTGCATATCCTATGTATGCCCCTACCGCAATTTTTTCGTTAATAACTTTTTCAATAGCTATATCTACTGGTGGTACTTTCATATCACCTTCAAAATCATTTGCAATAAATCCTACTCCTGTTTGAATAATCCAATCATAAGACGAATATGACTGTTCACTTTGTGCAGATAGAGATGAAAAAGTAATAACTAAACAATAAACAAATAATATAGAACGTTTCATAAATCCTCCTTTATTATTATTTTAGTATGTTGTTGATACTATATCACTTATCATTTTATACATTTTGGGAATTATAGAGTAATTTTTAATTTTATAATTAAAATTAGATGTCAATTATTTTTACTATAAATTTTTATATAAACATAAATCGAATGCATTTAAATTTCCCCGAAATCTTAATTTTGCAGAAAAAAACCAATTATTTTTTTACAGAAATTTTATTTGTGATATAGCTCACAATTTTTGTGTTAAGAATTGTGGTATTTAATGGATGGAAACTTTTTTAGATTGCTTCTATTCTGGCAGTTGGAATTTTTGATTTTTATATTTATTCGGGACTGGATTATAAACAAATTCATTGCCATCCCAATATTGCAATGAATCTTTATATGGTTTTAGGAAATCACTTACTATATTAACTGAAGTAATTTTTTTGTTTTTAATTTGCTCGAATAATTTTAAATAGGTTGGAGTAGCTGTTATATACTGCACTACAAAATTATTATCAAAAACATACTCCAAAGCTGCATACACATTAGTATTAATAGAATATTCATTGACAAAAACTAAAACCCCATTTTTCCCGAACTTTTCTATTGCTGTTACACCTATACTTTTTGTTACAGAAAAATTCTTTGCCACATCAGTTACGGGCAACAATATATAATAATAAGCATTACCAGGCACTTTATGCCCACTGGAATAAAAATCTGGCATTACACCCATTAATTTATCAGTGTCTACAACAATTAAACATGGTTTATAGTAACTGCTAACCCCACCCAGAAATATTTCTTCGTCGCCATCATTATCTATATCAAAGTGTGCCGCTGCCGATAAATGCCCCGAATGGTATAAAGATGATGTTACTTCTCCTGTAATTGGATTAATAGTTGATATTACACAACTTCCAAAGTAGTTATCATTAGCTATAATATACAAGATATTTTGTTTATTTCTATTAGCAACAAAAAAATTTGAAATTCTCCATTCTGTTCTTTTCCATTGGGGAGCATAATTATATTTATTATTTTCCGGTGATATTTTCCATCTTAATGTTCCATCATAGTTGAAGCAATAAAGTGTATCATTTTTATATAATCCCGTTCTCAATCGAAAACCAGTCAGAAGTAATTCATTTTTATTATCATTATCAATATCATATAAATATAAGTATTTATTATTCTCCATTGTAAGTGAATCTATACTCCATCTTGGTAGTCCGTCGACATTCATTTTCCATAGTAAATCACCATTCTTATTGTATGCCTTAAGAATAAAATTATAGACACTTAATGTTACAGGATTTTTCGATTTGAGTGAATATGTACTTTGAAATAATGTTATAAATGTTATAATTAATAAAGCAAGAGAAAAACTAAAACCAATACTCTTTATCGGGTTACTTTTGATGAAATACCTTATATAATCCAGAGAAAATTTTTGGGGCTTTTCTATAATTTCAAATTTAGCATCATGAACCACAATACTATTAACTTTGGGAATATGCAATAATTTTTCATTTGTAGAAAAATTATTAGCAATTTTCTCTGCTAAAAGAATATCACTTCCATCAGGATCAATATCAATATTTTTATTTATTTCGCTGTGTATGGCAGTAAATATTTTATACAACTCTTCACAATATTTACAAATTTTTAGATGCTGTATAATTTTATCTTTTTCATTATCCAAAAACTTTTCCGGATTATACGCAAATAATTCTAATGTTGATTCTTCTATATGTTCCATATTCTTCCTAAATTTTATAATAATTAATTTATACGAAAATATTCAGTTAAATAATTATTCTTTAGATAATAAATAGTCCCTGAATTTAATCCGTACTAATTTAATTAAGTACTCCAACTTGGACTTATATTTTAATTCATATTCCTCTTTTGATAAATTAATATATTTATTTAGGTATTCATAAAATGACAAGTTATTCTTATCTATTTTTATTATGTCACTGACTATATCATAAATTGCAGAATTTAATCCATTTGCTTGTTCAATAGTAAGTTTTCTTTTTGAATAATATTCTATGAAAATCTTACTTTTAATATACATCAAAACATTTGCACATAATTCTTCAATTTCATAACATTCTAAAAAACTCGTATTACTAATTTCGTATGAATCAGAAGATGATATATTTTCTAAGATAATTTCGTAATATTTTTTAAATAAGGTTACTGTATCGTTTAAAAGTATTTCTTTTCTATAATTCATTTCCATAAGTACTGTATGTAGAATATTCAACAGTTGGCGGGTAGTTAATCTTTTTTTTGTTTTTGACAAGAAAATGTTTTCTAATTCTTCTAAATCTGGATAAGGTAAATTTTGATAAGCACCATTGTTTTTTACATATATTAGGTTTCCCAAAATAGTTTTTCGTAATAATAAATTTCGTGTCGGCAAAGTTTCAATAATATTTCTTTTTATTTTGAATCCCATTGGGTCTAATTCTGCATAAGAACGTGCAATGTAAGCATCTGTCATTTTACGAAGAAAACTCTGATACACAAAGAATAAAGTTTCAGTTTTTATATCAAGAATATTTGTATTAAGGCAATTAATGAATGATTTTATTTTACTCAACTCACCATCATTATTTTGATAAAAAACATCTCCCAAAATATCCAATGCAATATCATTAACATCCAAGCCATGCATACTGAAAAGCTTAAGAAAATGTCTTTTCGTATTTAGTAAGTACGGTATAATAATACTTTTAGACAAAGCTATAAATTTACTTAAATCAATCTTAGATAATCTTTTTTGATTTGCCCTGATAAGATAATCACGAAGATTTTCTAATTTATCTTCTGAAATCAATTTATTGCCCTGCTCAATAAATCACACTTATAAGATAATTAGAATAGCACTAAATAACAATAATTTTAATGAAATGTATACTTTAATAATGTTCTTAAAATTGCGTTAAGACCAAAATATCATTGAAAGAGACATTCCATAGTAATCGACTAATAAAGTTAAAAAATAAAGAAAAATATTTTTTTCTTATTTCTATCATAATTTTATTATCTTGCATTAGAATCACCCTTGATTTTAGTTTTATGGCTTTTTTCTTAAGTAATTTATTAAATGTGAAAGTATATTTTTATACAACTAAGAATTAATATACAACCTACAATATATATCTGACAAAAATTGATATGGAAAAACTCAAATCTTTTTTAAGAACAACATTTTTAGGTGGTTTCTTAATTGTTTTGCCGGTTATTGTATCAATCTTCGTTTTAGATTGGTTATTCGAATTTTTAACTGACAAAATTAGACCAATCACCAATTTGTTAATTCAAACAACAAGACTGAATGAACTCATCGCATCAGTCCTAGCTGTAATAGTAATTTTATTAATATTCTTCGTTGTTGGATTAATTGTGCAAACACGTATTGGAAAATTTTTCATTCAACTAATTGAAGAAAAATTATTAAAACGAATACCATTTTACAGAATCATTAAAGATACAATTGTTCAGCTCTTTGGAAGTGAAAAATTAATCTTTAAATATGCTGCATTAGTTAAACCTTTCCCGAATGATACAATGATAATTGGATTTGTAACAGATGAAAGTCCAAATGGATATATTACAGTTTTTATTCCTTCTGCTCCTGCACCAACTGGAGGATACATCTATCACATACGAAAAGAATTTGTCATAAAAATTGATCTTCCTGTAGAACAGGTAATGAAAACAGTTTTGAGTTTAGGGTCAGGTTCAAAAGAATTTTTATCAAAGCTAAACTGAATAAAGTAAAACTTCACATAGAAATATGCCCTCAATAAAATTTAGGAAAATCTCTCAAAGTCTAACTAAGTTTGTATCTCAAATTCAGATTTTATTATGAAAAACATACTTCTACTAATTTCTATCACACTTGGAATTATTTTACCATATGGACATGAATACCGATTTTTAATCCGATATTTTTTAATGGTTCTGCTCTTCTTTTCTTTCCTCGACATAAAAGTTAAAAAAGAAATTATTTCTCGAAAACACTTTATAATTCTTGGCATTACAATTTTTATTGCACTTCTTTTTTACTCTGGAATAAAAATTTTTAATGAATCACTCGCTCAGACCGCTTTTATTACGGCAATAGCACCTACTGCAATAGCAGCACCTGTTATTATTAGTTTAAGAAAAGGAAAAGTAGAGTTTGTTTTATTTTCATTATTATTAAATAATATTGTAATTACATTATTAATTCCTTTTTTGCTTCCAATAATTATTAACAACACAGCTGACATATCAATTGGAAAAGTATTTGTTCCTGTTATAATCACACTTTCAATTCCATTTGCTCTTGCTCAACTAATAAAAATAATTTCACCAATAATTTGGAAAAAATTAATAGAGTGGAAAGATACTTCTTACTATTTATTAATTATCAATGTTTACATTGCTACTTCAGATGCATCAAATTACATTCAAAATGAGCTAACTGGAAATATTCAAATAGTAATTTATATTGCAGTTATATCAGCTTTACTTTGTATATTATTTTTTTCCATAGGATGGATTATTGGAGGAAAAGACTTTCGTGCAGAATCAAGTCAATCACTTGGACAAAAAAATAATGCATTTACAATCTGGATTGCTTTAACATTTATGAACCCAATTACAGTACTTGGACCTGTTTTTTATGTGCTCTATCAAAATATTTATATTTCATGGGTACTATATCGACACAACAAAATTTATGAGTGGGAAATTAAAGGAATAATTGATTGAAAAAATTATGCAGGCACTAAAATTCGCAATCGGATTGACAGTACCTGCAATTTTATTTATTCATTTTCATTTTTAGAATTCTTTTCATTATTATCATTTGTTTCTTTCAATCTACCACTTTTACGCAAAATATCCTTCAATAAAAATTCTATTTGTGCATTGATACTTCTTAAATCATCAGCAGCCCATTTCTCCAGAGCATTATAAATATTTTCATCTATCCTTAGAAGAAATTTTTTCTTTTCTGCCATATTATTTGCTTCTTCTTTTTAACATAACATAAAACAACAACGCCAAAATCCACGGATGTTTATCAATCAAATTAGATTTTCTAATAACTTCTACTTTAGCACGCGGATAAAAAATATTATTTTTCAATTTTATTAATGTTTGATTGAATTGATCTCGAACTTCATAATTTAATCCTAACAAATCATATTTAACAAACAACTGTTCACCCACAGGCAAGAATATTGTTCCGCTCAAAGATAGAATTGGGCTTTTATAAGTTGCAAATGGGAGTTCATTATTAATATTTCTAATGCATGTTTCATTTGACCAAAAAGAATTTTTATAAAATTCTATATCATCTTTTAAAAAGCCGCTAACTGTTGCTCTTTTTGTAAAAACATTCTTAATTTTCATTTGACACAATACTTCATTCTCATATTTTAATTCGTAGGTAGTTCCAAGCAGCTGCTTTTTTACAAAAATTAATTCTTTACCAATATAATCTGAAATATTTTTATTCATGATATAAAATTAGTTTTATTGATAGAGTGTTCCGGTATTAATTACTGGTTGAGCCTGAACTTCCGATACAAGAGCAACCATTAAATTATTTACCATAGTAGCTTTTTTATCTTCATCAAGCTGAACAATATTTTGTTGACTTAAGGCTTTAAGAGCCATGTCAACCATACCAACGGCACCTTCGACAATTTTTTGTCGAGCTGCTACAACTGCCTGAGCTTGCTGTCTGCGTAACATAGCTTGAGCAATTTCTGGTGCATAAGCTAAGTAACTGATTCTTGATTCAATAACTTCAACACCAGCAATATCAAGTCGAGATTGAACTTCTTTCTTAAGTTCTTCTGCAATTTCTTGTGGATTACCACGCAACGAAAAACTTTCCTCTTCAGAAGCATCGTATGCATATTTTGTTGCAAGAGTTCTGATAGCAGTTTCACTTTGAATAGCAACAAATTGCTCATAGTTTTGAACATCAAATACAGCACGAGCAGTATCTACAACTCGCCATACTATTACAGCTGCTATTTCAATTGGATTACCATGTAAATCATTCACTTTAATTTTTTCACTATTGAAATTGTGAATTCGCAAGGAAACATTTCTTTTTACAACTAATGGATTAACCCACCAAAATCCTGTTTCTCTTACTGTCCCCAAGTATTTCCCAAAGAGAATAATTACTCTTGAGTCGTTTGGTTGAACTGCAATAAAGCCATTAAAAGCTATAACGATAAAAATCAATAACAAAATTGAAATAAACATTAAAGTTCCAGATAGAGGTTTAATACTAAGTACAAAAATTTTGTAATCCAGAATTAGTAAAGCTAAAATGATTAATAGAATTAAAAAGCCGTTAACCTTAAGAGCCTTTTTTTCATGTATTGCTTCCATTTTAAGAACCTCCTTAATTAAGCTATCACAATGATATCATATTAATATCAATTTGTCAAGTAAATTTTATAATTATGGTGATTAAGATATAATTCATTATTTTTTCAGTGTAATTAATAAAGTGTTAAAAATGAAAATAAAAAATCACTTTTATGTAATAATAATATTCATTTTTTGTTCTTGTGGAGAACCTCTCAAAGAAAAGGGAAATCTAGATTACATTGCAGAGATAAAAGCATGGCACGAAAGAAGAATTGAAAATCTCAAAAAAGAAAACGGCTGGCTCAATCTTGTTGGACTTTATTGGCTGAAAGATGGTGAGAACAAATTTGGAAGCGACAAAAGTAATGATATAATTTTCCCATCTAAAGCACCTCGTTTTATCGGGAAATTCTATTTAAAAGATTCCACTGTAAAACTTGAAATTAACGACGGGATTGATGTAATTAGCAATGGTGAAAAAATAAAGTCCCTCGAACTTAAAAATGATATGCAGGGCAACCCAACAATTCTTGAATATAATTCCCTTAGATGGTTTGTAATAAAAAGAGGAAACAAATATGGAATTAGACTTAGAGATTTAGAAAGTGAGTTGGTAAAAAACTTCAAGGGCATAGAAACATTTCCTGTTAATGAGGATTGGAAAATCGAAGCAATATTTGAACCATACATTCCGCCGAAAAAAATATTTGTTCCAAATGTACTTGGTACGATAGAAGAAGAAAATTCTCCTGGTGCTTTATTATTTAACAAAGACGGCAAAAAATTTAAGCTGGATGTCTTAGATGAAGGTAATTCATACTTTTTAATTTTTGCAGATGAAACAAGCGGAAAAGAAACATACGGTGCCGGAAGATTTCTTTATGTGAATAAACCTGATTCGACAGAAAAAATTTTTATTGACTTCAACAAAGCATATAATCCGCCGTGTGCTTTCACAAAATATGCAACTTGTCCTCTTCCGCCAAAACAAAATTATTTGAAATTGAGAATAACTGCTGGAGAAAAAAAATACGGTAATCATTAATATTATTACAATGACACATAACAAAAAAAATAAGAAAGAAAAAAATCTCTCAACTAAATCCAATAAAGAATTTTTGAGTATTACTTCTCATCAACTTCGCACACCTTTATCGACTATTTTGAGTTCTGTTGATTTATTAGAGTTATACATAAAGAAAAAAAATACAGCAAGACAATTACAGGTATTAAATAAAATCAAGAATTCAATTCTTTATTTAAGAAATGTAATTGATAACATCACCGAGCTTTATAAAAATGAAACTATTAAACCCAACATCCAAAAAATTGACATTAGAAAATTTGTTAATGATGTAATCGAAGAAATAATTATTGAAGCAAAAGAAAAACATCTAATTAATGTTCACATAGACGATACAATTAAGCAATTCAACGGAGATGAATTTATTTTAAAACAAATTTTAGTGAATTTGTTTTTAAATTCTATTAAATTTTCACCTGAAGGTGGACAAATTTTATTAAGTGTTAAAAAGACTGGTAACTTTTTAAACTTTTCTATTAGAGACGAGGGCATAGGTGTTGATGAAAAAGAAATCAAAAATTTATTTAAGCCATTTTACAGAGGGAAAAATGTTGAAAACATCCCGGGTTTTGGACTTGGGCTTGCAATAGTTTATAAACTGGTAAAATTACATAAAGGAAAAATTAAAATTACCAGTTCACTTAATAAGGGAACAGAAGTAAATGTATTAATTCCTATAAATGAAGAAAGTACTTATCATAGAAGACAATCATGACCTTGCAGATAATATTTATTTGCTGCTTAAAGAAAGAGGTTATAAACCCGTTGTAGCTTACAATGGAAATACAGCACTAAGACTCTTTCAACATGAAAAGCCGGATATAATTTTATGCGATATAATGTTATCAGATTTAAGTGGTTACAAAATCCTGAGCGAAATAAAAAAAATTGATAATATTAAATTTCCTATTTTCATTTTTCTTACAGCAAAATCACATAGAGATGAAATCAGAAAAGGGATGGAACTTGGTGCTGATGATTACATTACAAAACCATTTACATATGAAGAACTTATAAAATCAATTAATACTCAGTTAAAGAAAAGAGAAAGAATAGGAATTTCTGATTTTAAAACTGTTCAAAAAGAAGAAGATGACAAAAAGAAGCTTAATTACAATGATTACATTTTTATTAATGACAAAAAGAACCCTGGATTTTACGCAGTAAGTAATATTATAGCAATTAAAAGTATTAAAGATTACACTCATCTGATTCTTTCTGGAAATAAAAAATTCCTCTTAAGAAAACCAATGCTTTACTGGCAGGAAAAGTTGCCTTCGAATAAATTTTTAAGGATACACAGACAAACAATAATTAATCTTGATTATATAGTAAAAGTTGAAAAGGCAAGCAGTAACAGACTCAATATTTTTCTAAAAAATCTGAACGTGCCATTTCAGGTTAGTCAAAGATATTGCAAGAAAATAAAATCTCTACTTTCTTAAAATCGCTTATCTCATTATTTAATCGTTTGTCTACAATTCTTTATCTTGTTCACTCTTTAAAATTAAGTTTCGCATGCACCCTCTGTGAAAGTGGAATTGGAGTCAATAACCGTAGGTACAAAGACCTAACGGTTTCCAATTCCACTTGATAATTAAAAATCCCAGCCGTTAAATGAGAGAATTTATTTCAATCTTTTATATTAACTCTCTTTTGAGGTGCAAAGAATTTAGGGCAATAAATATGAAAGTATTCCTATGCAAAAAAACAAGAAAGAAATTCCGTTATTAAATACCGATGGCACTATTTACGATAAAAAAATCTTCCCCCATCGACATGTTCCAAAAGAACAGCTCTATAAAATTATTGCTGAGTTTTCTATAGATTGGATATACTGGCTAAATCCTCACAACAAAATTTCATATATATCTCCTTCATGCAGATATATAACTGGTTATTCACCAGAAGAATTTATTGAAGAACAAAGTCTATTAATAAAAATTATTGCCCCAGAAGACCGAGATAGATTTATATTACACACAAGAGAAGTTATTCGGGGAAAAATATTTTGCACAGAAGAATTCAAAATAATAACAAAAAATGGGGAAGAACGCTGGATTGCTCATGCCTGCCAGGCTGTATATGACGACAAGAATAAATACATCGGCAGATATATTAGCAACAGAGATGTAACTGATATAAAATTGGCATGTGAAAAAATTGAAGAAACAAAAAATTTAATATTAGAAATATATAACGACGCCTCAATTGGTACTTATCAAATTTTTCCTGACGGCAAGATAAAATCTGCTAATGCCACACTAATCAAAATGTTGGGTTATAATAATTTTCCTGAATTACAAATAGTCAATTTTGATGAAACCATAATTATAAACAAAGAAAAACGAAACTGGCTTAAAAGTATATTAAATGTCAAAGGAGTTATTAAAGATTTTGAATCAGACTGGCTTAGAAAAGATGGAACGGTAATACATGTCAGAGAACAAACAAAAGCAGTTAAAGACAGCAATGGAAATATTATCTATTATGAGGGAATCGTTCAAAATATTACAGAAAAGAAAAAAGCAGAAGAATTACTTATCGAAACTGAAATCAAAAATAAAAAACTTGAAAATCTGAAAGCAGAATTTCTTGCTACAATTTCTCATGAAATTAGAACACCAATTAATATAATTGTCAACCTGTCTCAAATGCTTAAAAACGATTTAGACAAATCAAAAAATGAGGAATTAATAGAAAGCACTCATATAATTGAAAACGAAAGTTTAAGAATTCAGCGAACAATTGATTTGATACTTGAAATTGCCCAGCTTACTGCTGATACCTACGATAGTAAACCTGAGGTTCTAAACTTGTACAACGATATTCTTAAAGATATGATTGAAAAATATCAACCAATTGCAAATAAAAAAGGTCTGGACTTTTTATTCGTTTCAAATTGTGAAAATCCTTTAATATTAGCTGATAAACATTCCTGCAAGCAAATTTTTTCCCAGTTAATTGAGAATGCTATAAAATATACATCTGAAGGCCGAGTTGAAGTTTTATTTTACAATAATTCAAAAGAAGAACCTACAATTGAAATTAAGGATACTGGAATTGGCATCGACAAAGAATTTATTCCATACCTCTTTTCTACTTTTTCACAGGAGGATAATTCATACTCAAGAATGTTTGAGGGGACAGGTCTTGGATTGGCAATTGTGAAAAAACATTGTGACTTGAACAACGCAGAAATTAATGTTAGAAGCAAGAAAGGATTTGGTTCAAGTTTCATAGTTACATTTAAGAAAAAATCAAACAGCTTAATTTAAAAAAATCCTGCAGGCATTTTAGAATTCTATACTGAGTTTCTATTAATTAATTCTTATGACAGGAATTAATTCATCTTCAAGTTTGTCATCTTTATATAAAACTTTTTCAAGAAATAATCCCGAAGGTGGTGCTGTATACTTTGCGGGTTTATCAGATTTATTTTTTAGAAAAAACTTTAAATCATCTTCAGAAAGTTTTCCTCTGCCAATCTCAACGAGTACACCAATCATTCTTCTAACTTGCTTCCATAAAAAATGTGAGCCTGTAATTCTAATCAATATTAAATTATCTACTTCTCTTAGTTGAACATTTTCGATTAATACTTTTGTAGATTTTTCTTCATTATCTTTTTCTGCAAATGATACAAAATCATGCAAGCCAATAAAAAGTGTTGAAGCTTTTTCCATTTTTTTAATATCAAGTTTATCTTTAATCCACCATACAAAAGGTTTACCAAAAGCTGTTCTTCTTCTTGATATTTGATAAATATAACTTCTTGATTTTGCATCATGTCTTGCATGAAATTTTGAGCTAACTTTTTCAACTTCAAGAATATTTATATCAGCTGGAAGTTCATCATTCAATTTCATTTTTATTACTTCAGGGGCTAAAACAGTTTTAACATCAAGATGTGCTATCTGGCATAAAGCATGGACTCCGGCATCTGTTCTGCCGGAGCCCTGAATATCAATATTATCATCATTAAATATTTTTTGAGCTGCTTCTATTAATTTCCCCTGAACGGTTCTTGCATTTTTCTGCTTTTGCCATCCACTATAACGAGTTCCTTCATATTCAATATAAAGCTTAAATCTTGCCATAATTAATCTTATATTTTACGAAACATTTTCATAAAAACATCATACATAAATGTTTTTCAAATAAATTTATTTTTCAGACATAAATGGATAGCGGTAATCTTTTGGAGGCACAAAATTTTCTTTAATTGTTCTTGCCGAAACCCATCTTAAAAGATTGAGATAACTTCCTGCTTTATCATTAGTTCCACTCGCACGCGCACCACCAAAAGGTTGTTGACCAACCACTGCACCGGTGGGTTTATCATTAATATAAAAATTACCTGCTGCATTTGTTAATATTTTATCTGCCAATTCAATTGCTTTTCTGTCCTGAGCAAAAATTGCTCCTGTTAATGAATATGGAGATGTTTCATCACAAAGATGAAGTGTCTCTTCATATTTATCATCATCATAAACAAATATTGTTAGAACAGGTCCAAAAATTTCTTCTTCCATAGTTTTAAATTTAGGATTGGTTGTTAATATAATTGTTGGTTCAATAAAGTATCCAACTGAATCATTATATTTTCCACCATAAATTATTTCTGCTTCGTTGGATTTTCTTGCAAACTCAATATAGCCTGTAATTGTGGCAAATGCATTTTTATCAATAACCGCATTCATAAAGTTTGTGAAATCAAGAACATCACCTATTTTAATCGTATTAAGTTCACTTATTAAATAGTCTTTTAATTTATTCCAGATTGATTTGGGAATATAAGCACGAGAAGCAGCAGAACATTTTTGTCCCTGATACTCAAATGCGCCACGAATTAATGCAGCTCCAAGTGCTTCAATATCCGCGCTTGAATGAGCAAATACAAAATCTTTCCCGCCTGTTTCTCCAACAATTCTTGGATAAGATTTATATTTTGGCAAATTATTAGCTACTGTTTTCCACATTGATTGGAAAGTTGCAGTGCTTCCAGTAAAATGAATTCCACCAAAGTGTTCTGAATCCATTACAATATTCCCTAATCTTGCACCAGAACCAGGGATAAAATTGATAACTCCTTCTGGCAAACCAGCAGCTTCAAGTAATTTCATAATCCAATAAGCCGAATAAACAGCACTCGATGCTGGTTTGAGAAGAGCAACATTGCCCATAATCGCAGGTGATGTAGGTAGATTCCCGCAGATTGAAGTAAAGTTGAATGGCGCAACTGCAAAGATAAAACCTTCGAGTGGTCTATATTCCATTCGATTCCACATTCCAACTGGAGAGTGAAGCGGCTGCTCTTCATATATTTTCATAGCATAATATGCATTGAACCTGAAGAAGTCAGATAACTCAGCTGCAGAATCAATTTCTGCTTGAAAAACATTTTTACTCTGACCAAGCATTGTTGCAGAATTCAAAATGTATCTCCAACCAGTTAGACTTATTAAATCAGCTGCTTTAAGAAAAACGGCAATTCTATCATGCCATTCCATTCTTGACCAGATTTTCTGAGCTTCCATTGCAGAATCAATTGCCATTTTAATTTCTTTTTCACCAGCTTTGTGATACTTAGCAAGCACAGTTTTGTGGTCGTGCGGACAGACACAATTATCCATGTCGCCCGTTCTTATTTCTTTGCCGCCAATAATTAATGGGATTTCAATTGTTTGACGAACCATTGCATTGAGCTGGTTTTTCAATGCTGTTCGCTCCGATGTTCCCGGTGCGTAACTTTTTACTGGTTCGTTTGGCGGAAATGGTACATTAAATTTTGCATTCGCCATATTATTTACCTTTTTATTGTGAAAGGATTTTTGTTACCTCTAAATTATGAAAATTTATTCTCCTTTTTATTATCAGAAAATCATAATCTATCTGTTCTTTAATTATTCCCTCTTTTTTGAAATTCAGTTCATCTCTTATTCCTTACTACTTTCATTGCTTGTTGATTAAGAATTAATTACTTTTTAACTGGTTTATGTTGATACTTTGATTTTTATGCGTGATTTTATGAATTGAATTTTAGGATAAGCCGAGGGAAAAAACATGAAGGTTTTATTACTTACATTATTTTTCTTAACAAATTTTTCTACATCTACAACCCAATCGAAAATATTTGTTATCAAGATTGATGGAACTATCAATCCTGTAGCTGCAAGTTATATTCACAATTCACTCGAGAAAGCAAAACAAGAAAAAGCAGAATGCTTAATAATACAACTTAATACTCCCGGCGGGTTACTAAAATCAACTCGTATAATTGTCAGCGATTTTTTATCTTCTGAAATTCCTGTTGTGGTTTATGTTTATCCTTCTGGGGCACAGGCTGCTTCGGCTGGAGTATTTATCACGCTTGCCTCCCACATTGCTGCAATGGCACCTGGCACTAACATCGGCGCAGCACATCCTGTAATGATGAGCGAAGGAGGAACTCAAAATAAAAAAGACAGCACAGATGTAATGATGGAAAAAGCAACAAATGATGCTGCTGCATTTATCAGAAGCATTGCAGAGAAACGACATAGAAATATTGATTGGGCAGAAAAAGCTGTTCGTCAAAGCCTTTCATTATCAGAAACAGAAGCACTTAAAGAAAATGTTGTTGATTTAATATCAAAAAATCTTGACAGCTTAATTGTTCAGTTAGATGGAAAAAAAGTTGAAACATCTACAGGCACTAAAACAATTAATACAAAAAATGCCAAACTTGAATTTATTGAAATGACAATAATCCAAAAAATTCTTGATATTATTAGCGACCCAAACATAGCATACATTCTTCTAATGATAGGAATTTATGGATTGATTTTTGAACTTAGTAATCCCGGCTCTATACTTCCCGGTATTGTTGGTGTAATTTGTCTTGTGTTAGCATTTTATTCACTTCATACTTTGCCAATTAATTATGCCGGCTTAGGTTTAATTATTTTTGCAATTATTTTATTCATTGCAGAAATTAAAGTTGTAAGCCACGGTTTATTAGCTGCTGGAGGAATTATTTCATTCATCATCGGTTCATTAATGTTAATAGATACAGACATATCAAGTGACTTCCTGAATATTTCTTTGAGTGTAATTATTACTGTAACAATATTAACGGCTCTGTTCTTTCTATTCGCTGTTGGCAAAGGAATTTCTGCTCAGAGAAGAAAACCAACTACAGGAACTGAAGGAATGATTGGTGAAATAGGAAAAGCAATTTCGAAAATTAGTCCCAATTCTTCAGGTCAAATTCTTCTTCATGGTGAAATATGGAGTGCTGATTGCAAAAATAGTGAGATTAATCCCGGAGAAAAAGTTAAGGTAATAGAAAGAGTAGACTTAAAACTTATTGTTGAAAAAGTAAATGAATAGTTCCTTATTAGATTTATAAATTAAACAGGAGAATTGAAATGGGAGCCGAAAATATTACCGTTACATTTATTATAATATTATTTGTAATAATAATTCTTGCTAGTGCAATAAGAATTTTGAGAGAATATGAACGCGGCGTCATCTTTCGATTGGGAAGATTAATTCCAACAAAAGGGCCCGGTTTAATCTTTCTAATACCTATCGTTGATAGAATGGTTAGAGTAAGTTTAAGAGTTGTTGCAATGGAAGTGCCGCCGCAGGATGTAATTACAAAAGATAACATTTCAATTAAAGTTAGTGCTGTGGTTTACTTTAGAGTTATAGATGCTGCAAAAGCTGTTGTTGAAGTAGAAAATTATCTGTATGCAACTTCTCAACTTGCACAAACAACTCTAAGAAGTATGCTTGGACAATCTGAACTTGATGAGCTTTTAACAGAAAGAGAAAAAATCAATAGACATCTTCAAGAAACTATTGATACTCATACTGCACCGTGGGGCATAAAAGTTTCTCTTGTTGAAGTAAAGAATGTTGATTTGCCAGTTGAAATGCAGAGAGCAATAGCTCGACAGGCAGAAGCAGAAAGAGAACGACGTGCTAAAGTAATTCATGCTGAAGGTGAATATCAGGCATCGCAACGCCTTGCTGATGCATCAAAAATTATTAGCAGTTCACCTTATGCACTGCAGCTGAGATTCTTACAAACATTGGTCGAAGTTGCAGCTGAAAAAAATTCTACTACTATTTTTCCTGTTCCGATTGACTTATTCAAACCATTTTTTGAATTAATGGAAAAAGCTAAAAAAGAAGAAAAATAATTTTATAAAAAATGTTTAAGGAAAAATATTCACGTCGTAATTTTATAAAAACAAATTTCTATCTTGGAGGAGCTCTTGCTTTTATTTCTTTTTTGCCGGAAGATTTATTTGCTTTTATTAATGAAAAATTTCAATCAGATTATAAAAAAGAACTTTACAAATATGCACCTATAGCTCGATACTGGGTTTCTACAGAATCAAAAAATGTCAATTGTCAAATTTGTCACACGCCTTCTCAAATTTCAGGAATAAATCAATTTGAACACAAAGAAACAATTATCAAATGCCAGCTTTGTGCACAAGGATGTGTTATTAAAGAAGGTGAGCGAGGCAAATGTCGTGCAAGAATGAATATTGATGGAAAACTCAAAAGTCTTGTTTATGGAAGACCTGTTTCAATTCATGTTGACCCAATAGAGAAAAAACCTTTTTATCATTTTCTGCCGGGCAGTCAGGCATTCTCTCTTGCAACTGCAGGCTGTCCTTTGGCATGTCAATTCTGTCAAAACTGGGAAATATCTCAAGCAAAACCGGAAGACTTTCAGGTTGAATACATTTCACCCGAAAAAATTGTCGCTGCTTCATTTTCTCAAAATGTACCTGTAATTGCTTTTACTTATAATGAACCAACTGTTTTCACAGAATATTTAATTGATATTGCAAAACTTGCAAAGAGAAAAAATATTAGGAGTGTTTTAATTAGTTGTGGATTTATGAATGAAGAACCGCTCAAAGAGATGTGCGAAGTTCTTGATGCAATTAAAATTGACCTCAAAGGTTTCAGCGAAGAATTTTATAGAAAAGTATCGGCTGCAGAATTAAAACCAGTTCTAAAAAGCATAAAACAAATTTCAAAAACTGGAACACATCTTGAAATTGTAAATCTTGTTGTTCCTACACTGAATGATTCAGATAAAATGCTAAACGACCTTTCAAGCTGGATTGTAAACGAAGTAGGTCCGGATGTCCCTGTTCATTTTACAAGATTTCATCCTGATTACAAATTACTAAACCTCCCTCCTACACCAATTTCAACACTTGAAAAGGCAAGAGATATTGCATTGTCTAAAGGAATTCATTATGCGTTTATTGGAAATGTGCCGGGACATCCGGGCAATTCAACATACTGTCCAAAATGTGGAAAAGTTGTAATAAAAAGAACAGGAATGTTTACAACAGAAATTCATTTAAAAAATGGGAAATGCGAATACTGTGGACAAATAATTGCAGGTGTATGGAAATAATTATTTTAATTTATGATTGACAAAGGAAGAAAAAAATGAAAAAGTTTTTATACCTCCTGCTTTTTACAATAACATTTTTTTCTTGCAAGGCAGAAAAAAATTCCGGCAGTATTACTGATTCAACTCGTTATCCTGTTTTTGCCGGACAATTTTATTCTGCCGACTCAATCATCTTAAAGAAACAAATAGAAATTTTTTTAGAGAATGCAAAAACAAAAACTGCAGACAGCATAATTGCAATCATTGTTCCTCATGCTGGTTATATTTATTCAGGTCAAATTGCTGCAGATGCTTTCAATCAAGTTAAAAATGAAAAGTTCGATTTAATTGTAATACTTGGAACAAATCATACAACACCAAATTTCTACGGGATTTCTATTTATCCAAATGGTTCTTTTTCTACACCAATTGGTTCACTCAAAATTGATAATAAAACTGCAGAAGAATTATTAAAAAAAGATATTGATGTTACTACTAATCTTACTGTTCATGCAAAAGAGCATTCAATTGAAGTTCAACTGCCTTTTATAAAATATTTATTCCCTGATACAAAAATTCTTCCTGTGATTGTTGGTTCATCGGATATTAATTTATGCAACCGATTTGGAAAAGCTCTCGCTGAGATTTTACAAAATAAAAAATCACTAATAGTTGTTAGTTCTGACTTTTCCCACTATCCAAATTTTGATGATGCCATTAAAGTTGACAATATTACACTCAAATCAATCACAGAATTAAATCCTGAAAAAATTAAAAATGTCTTAAACAAACAATTGCAAAAAGGTATAGCACAACTTGTAACATGTGCCTGCGGCGAAGCTCCAATTATAGCCGGAATTTGCACAGCAAATGAACTTGGGGCTAAAAGTGCAAAAATAATCAGCTATTGTAATTCAGGATACAATCCTGTGGGTTCTACTGACAGAGTGGTTGGTTATGGGGCAGTAGTAATTTCAAAAAAAACATACAATGAAACTGCAGATGTTGATACATTAATAATCGATAATTCTTATCAATTAACTTCTTCCGATAAAAAATTTCTTTTAAGATTTGCTCGTAACACTCTTAAACAATATTTTATGACGCAAACAGTTCCTATACCTCGAGATATGAATCAAAAACTTAAAGTTAAACGAGGTGCATTTGTTACACTTAAAAAACATGGAGAGCTGCGCGGATGTATTGGTCGCATGGCCGAAGATACTCCACTCTGTACACTAATTGGTGCTATGGCTCTTCAATCTGCTTTTAACGACACACGATTTAGACCATTAACAAAAAATGAACTTGAGCAAATAGAAATTGAAATTTCTGTTTTAACACCATACAAAAAAATCAATAATGCAGATGAAATTGTTCTTGGCAGAGATGGAGTAATTGTAAAAAAAGGAAATCGGCAAGCAGTTTTCCTGCCGCAGGTTGCAACTGAAACAGGATGGAGTAAAGAAGTATTTTTAGACCAACTTTGTTTTAAGGCAGGCTTAAAAGCTAACGACTGGAAAAATGCTGAACTTTATACTTTTCAGGCAGAAGTATTCAGTGAAAAAGATTTTAATTAGTCCCAAAACCATATCCATAATTTATCTTTGTGCTGTTGGATTTTTTTCAATCCTTGCACAGGTTGTAATACTTAGAGAATTAAATGTTGCTTTCTATGGAATCGAATTAATTTATGTTCTTTCATTTGGTATCTGGTTAATTGGTTCTGCTGCAGGAGCATCAATCGGTAAACGCGCCTTCGTGCCGAAAAGAAATCATATTCAATTTCTATTTTATTTATCAAATTTATTTTTGCTTGCTGATTTTGTATTCATTCGTGCTTTAAGAAAAAGCTTTGGTTCTGTTGCCGGCAGTTATCTCCCATTTTTTCAACAAATAATTATTTTATTAATTGCTTTAATTCCACTTAGTATAATTGCAGGATTATTATTTCAATGGACAGCAAAAGATTTTCTCGATAAAAATGAAACTCTGGCAAAAGCATATGCAGTCGAAAGTGTCGGAGGAGTTGCTGGCGGTTTGTGTTCTACTTTATCTTTGAGTTTAAGAATAAATAACTTTTCAACGGCTCTTTTCTGTTGTTTAATATTAACAATTGTAGCATCGTTATCATTAGAAAAAAACAGAAAGATAAACAAACTTTTCACAAGTTTAATATTTGCAATCACTTTTCTTCTATTCGTTTTTAATCAAAAAATTGATTACTACATGAATCTATGGAATCATCCTTTTCTAATTAAATCAATTGATACTCCTTACGGACGTATTTCAATTTCATCATTTGAAAATCAGATAAATGTTTTTATTGATGATGCTCTTGCTTACGAAACCAGCAGCTTTGATGCAGAAGAGATTGTACATCTGTCAACTTTACAACTTGAAAAGATAGATAATGTTCTTGTACTCGGCGGAGGTTTTGAAGGAATTATTAATGAGTTATTGAAATTGCCTGTTAAAAAAATTGAATATGTTGAAATCAATAAAGAATTAATCGACATAGTTAAAAATTATTTACCCGAAAATTTATCGAACCCGCTGAGAAATCAAAAGGTAGAAATAATTTATGACGACCCGAGAAAATTTTTGCGTAATAAACATTCTTATGATTTGATTCTAATTGGAATGCCTGAACCAATGTCAGCACAAAACAATCGATTTTATACTAAGGAATTTTTTCAGCAATGCTATAATTCTTTAACTCAAACTGGCATTCTTACTTTTAGAATTCGTTCTTCAGAGAACATCTGGACAAATCAATTAAAGGAAAGAAATAAAAGTATCTTCAATGCTCTTAAAACAAGTTTTAAAGACATAACCGTTCTTCCCGGTGTAATTTTTATTGCTTCAAAATCAAATTTGATAAAAGATGTTTCATTACTCGTCAACAGATTTAACGAAAGAAAACCCGAAACAAAATTAGTTTCACCTCAATACATCAATTATATTTTTACTAACGACAGGTTTTATGAAATTCAAAAAATATTTAATGAACCGTCGGAGAACATAAATACAGATTTACAGCCTGTTTGCTATGCATATACAACATCAATCTGGTTATCAAAATTTTTTCCTGATTTATCATATAAAAAAATTCCATTTCAAAACTCAAAGAAAGAGTTATTAATAATTGCTTTAATAATTTTACTGGTATTTTCTCTTATCATAAGAAAGTTCAGCAATTTCAAAAGAATTGTGATTGTTTTTACTGCAGGATTTACAGGAATGATTTTAGAAGTTATACTTATAATCATCTATCAAAATCAAAATGGAATTTTGTATAGAGATATAGGACTTCTGCTAACATCTTTTATGATTGGCTTATCGCTTGGTGCATATTTAGTTAATTATTTTGTAGGTTCTTTCAAAGAAAAAGAAAAGTATTTAGGAATAATGCTCATCATTTCATTTCTGCTTTTGAATTTGTCTGTTTACTATTTAATGAAAACTATTTTACAAAGCAGTCTAATAATTTTTCTCATTTTACTTTTACTCGATGGATTTTTAACCGCAGGAATTTTCTCTTTTGCCTGTTTTTACAAAACAGAAAATCAGAAGAATTTAATTTCGCAGCTATATGCATCAGATTTAATTGGTGGATGCACTGGTTCATTAATTGCAAGTTTAATATTAATACCTTTCTACGGATTACCTTTTTCAATTTTATTTCTTGCTGTTATGTTGTTCTACAATTTAATATTAATTAAATGAAAAATTGTAATTAGTCTTCCTACCTATTAATTTTACAATTGAAAAACGAAAGGAAAAACTATATGACAAATGCTCAAAAATGGCTTGCTGCTTTTTTAAGTTTATTCATAGTACTCTTCATATTAGGCAGAATTACAAAACCAAAAGAAGAGACACAGACTTCTATAAATTATGTTGAAAAGACAATGCAGTCGAATGAAGAGAAGGACGGGTTAACATTAATCCGTGAAAATGGTTGTACTTCCTGTCACGGACAAAATCTTGAAGGAAGCAACATTGCCCCGGCACTCGTTCAAATAAATAAATACTGGAATAGAGACAATTTAATCAATTATCTAAGAAATCCATCTTCTTACAGTAATAAAAGACTGAAGCAATACAGATTGAAATACAAAAACATTGTAATGCCTTCATTTAATAATCTTGATGTAAAAGATTTAGGAAAGATTGCAGATTATTTATTAACAAGATGAGCTAAAGAAAAATTTATTATATAAAATAAAGGGAATCCATCTTGCTTGAATGGATTCCCTTTTTTGTTACTTATGCTTTATTTGCACTTCCAAGCACATTAATAATTTTATGCTTGTATAATTCTTTCAATGCTTCGCGTGCAGGACCAAGATATTTTCTTGGGTCAAACTCTGCAGGATTTTCTGCCAATACTTTTCTGATAGCTGCAGTCATAGCCAATCTTCCATCCGAATCTATATTAATTTTGCAAACTGCTGACGCAGCTGCACGACGCAACTGGTCTTCTGGAATTCCTACAGCATCTTTTAATTTCCCGCCATAACTGTTAATTGTTTTGACTAATTCAACTGGAACAGAAGAAGCTCCATGCAGAACAATTGGGAATCCAGGAATTCTTTTTTCAATTTCTTCAAGTATATCAAATCTAAGCGGCGGAGGAATTAGAATCCCATCTTCAGTTCTTGTACATTGTTCAGGTTTGAATTTATTAGCACCATGTGATGTGCCAATTGAAATTGCAAGAGAATCAACGCCGGTTTTACTTACAAAATCCTCTACTTCTTCAGGTTTTGTATAATGTGTAACCTCGCTTGAAACTTCATCTTCAATTCCTGCAAGAACACCTAGTTCACCTTCTACAGATACATCGAATTGATGAGCATATTCAACTACTTTTCTTGTAAGTTCAACATTTTGTTCATATGGTAAATGTGAACCATCAATCATAACAGATGAAAAACCTGATTCAATACAGGATTTGCAAAGTTCAAAACTATCGCCGTGGTCAAGGTGCAGAACGATTGGAATATCATATCCAAGTTCATGAGCATATTCTACTGCTCCTTTTGCAAGATGTTTTAACAATGTTTGATTGGCATATTTACGAGCTCCGCTTGATACCTGCAGAATTACAGGAGATTTAGTTTCAACACAAGCACCAATAATTGCCTGAAGTTGTTCAAGGTTATTAAAATTGAAAGCTGGAATAGCATATCCACCTTTCACTGCTTTTTGAAACAGCTCTTTTGAGTTTACTAAGCCTAATTCTTTGTAATGTATCATTGTACTCGCCATTTTGTTAATTAATAATCATAATTTCGTTCATAAGTATAAAAAAAATATGAGGATTTATCAAAGATGAGCAGAATTTTTGGCAGGTCAATTAAAATTTACTTTCTTTTCATGTGCTCTTAGAAGCAACTCTGTATACTCATCAAAAGAAATTTCGACTGCACCAAACATTCTCAAATGTTCTGTTTGAAATTGCACATCAAGCAAAACAAATTCTTTTTTATTCAAATGTTCTATTAATCTAACAAGTGCACACTTAGAAGCCTGTGATACTTTTGAAAACATTGATTCACCAAAAAAGGCTCCTCTATATGTTACTCCATAAAGACCACCAACTAATTCATTGTTCTGATAGACTTCGACAGAATGCAGATAACCAAGTTTAATTAATCCTTTGTATGCTTCGATTAATTCTTCGGAAATCCATGTTTTTGGTCTTTTAGAACAATTAATTATAACTTCGATAATTTTAGAATCAATCTTGTATTCGAAATTTGATTTCTCCATAAACTTTCTTAGTGAGCGTGGAATATTATAATTATCAAGAGGAATGATAGTTCTAATTTCAGGCAAATACCATTCTATATTTCCATCGTCATCTGCCATGGGAAATGCACCCTGAGCATAAAGTTGAATCATATTTTCTGGTTTTAATAAATTTTTCTTTGAAATGATTCTTTGTTCATTCATGAGACTCTACTTCAAATTTTATAATATCGTAACCCTTTTTGGATTCTATCGCGGTAAAAAAGGCACCAAGAAAAACCTGAAGCATTCCAAGCAAAAATGCTGTAGTAATAAATGCATCAAGACCATCAACAGAAAATATTGAAGTAATGCCAAGTAAAATTGAGCACAGAACAAAAAGAGCTACTGCGCTTACAAAACTTAGTACAGAATTTCTTACAAGTTTCACACGATAAACAAGTGCATCAATCTGTTTTGCAATGCTTGCAAGCCTAACATTATCTTCTGTTGTGTAAGGACCTTCGCCTATCTTCAAAAGTAACCTTCTTTTTTCTTCGTTCAGGAGTCTTATTCTATTTGCAACCATTGAATACCGGCTATTCATTCCAAGCAACAAAAGACCGCAAGCATTAATCATAACTGCTGGTGCAAGCATCAATTGTATAATATTTACCGCATTAATATTTAAGGAAAACATTTTACCTTACCTATTTTGAATAAATGTAATTATGAAGAACTTCTATTGTTTCTTTTTGAACTTTCAAATCTATCTCTAATAAATCCCTTATAGAAAGTATTCCGGCTAATTTTTCATTTTCAATAATCAGAATATGTCTTGTGCCGCGGTCTTTCATTTTCTTTAAGCATTCTTCATAAGTCTCATTAATATCTGCAATAACCAAATCTTTAGACATAACATCGTCGACTTTAGTAGTTTTCAAATCAAGATTATTTGCAATCACACGTCTTACCAAATCTCTTTCTGAAAATACCCCGAGAAGTTTTCCATCGTCGCCAAGTACTGGTACAAGACCAATATTATGCTCTGCCATAAAAAGAACTGTATCATAAATATTGGTTCCGGATTTAACTGTCAATATTTTTTTTGAAAGTACTTTTTCTTTTATTGATTTCATTTTACCTCCTAATTTCTATTCAGTCTTAATGTCCATTTTAATCTAATATTTTTGGACAATGAATTGCAAGAAAAAAAATCATCTGCAAATTCTAAATTTTACTTGATGAAACTTCTTCCACTTCATCAACAAACTTTGGAATTGGTTTCCCAAGAACTTTACTTCCTGTCTCAGTTACAAGAACATCATCTTCAATTCTAATTCCACCAAAATTTTTATATGCTTGTAATTTCTGGTAATTAATAAATTGAGTAAATTTTTTTTCTGCTTCCCATTTTTCAATCAGTTGAGGAATAAAATAAATACCTGGTTCAACAGTAATTACAATTCCAGGGACAAGTGCTTTTGCATAACGCAGTGATTTTAGACCGAACTGAGAACTTCTTTTAATTTTATTATCATAACCAAAATTGCTTTCCCCAAAATTTTCGAGATCATGAACATCAAGTCCAAGCAGATGTCCAAGTCCATGCGGAAAGAAAAGAGCATGAGCCCCTTCTTTTACTGCCTGCTTTACATCGCCTTTCATCAGTCCAAGTGCTTTTAATCCATCGGCAATAACTGTAGATGCTTTCAAGTGAATATCTTTATAACTAACTCCTGGCTTAATTGATTTTATAGCTGTTAATTGTGCAAGCAATACAATTTCATATATTTCTTTTTGCATCTGAGTAAATTTTCCACTTACAGGAAATGTTCTTGTTATATCACTTGCATAATGTAAAAGACTTTCTGCCCCGGAATCATTTACAACTATATCTCCATTGTTTAATTTATTTCCATAAAAATGATTATGAAGAGTTTCCCCATGTTTTGAAAATATTACTGGAAAAGAAAGACCGCTTCCCATTGAAATTGCAATGCCTTCAATAAATCCAGCAACTTCTTTTTCCATCATTCCAGCTTTTGCAAATTTCATTGCAGCAACCTGCATTTCGTATGCTATTGATATTGCTTTTTCAATTTCTTCTAATTCTTCCTTAGATTTTACAGCCCGTTGTTCTGCCACAGCTTTAATCAATTCCTGTGAAGCATAATCATTCACTCTTGAGGCATCAATGCCAAGCAGAATTTGCAACTTAATCATATTACTATGCCGATACTGAGGAATGAAGTGAATTTTTCTTCCTTTTGCTAAAGCAGCCTTCAGAATATTTTCCAGTTCGTTCATCTTAAAAGTTAGATTAACTCCGCATTTTGCTGCTTTTTGTTTTACAGTTTTCTGTGGTCCCATCCAGACGATTTCATCAATAGTAAAATCATTTCCAAAAATCATTTCTTTGTTTTCATCAATATCTATAATAGCTGCAAAATTTGGTTCATCAATTCCAAAGTAATAAAGAAATGTGCTGTCCTGACGAAATTTATAAGCATTATCTGCATAATTCATAGGGGATTCATCATTTCCTAGAAAAAGAATTAATCCTTTTTCAATTTTTTTCTTCAATTCAGTTCTTCTTTGTTTATAAATTTTTGCTGAAAACATATTCCACCTTTTGATAAGTAATTATTTATTGCCAATATCAAAATAGTGTATTGGGTTCAAACAAAAAATAAATTTATTTGACACAGTAAAAAATATGCCTCGCTAATTTTAACCTATTAACATAGTTGATTCATGATAGTAGTTTGACTTGTCATACAGGTTTAATTATAATACAATTATAAATAAAATTATTTTTTAATGAACAATAAGTTAAAATCATTTTTATTTGCTATTGCTTCAATCATACTATGGTCAACTTCGGCCACAGCATTTAAACTTACACTAAAAGGAATGAGTGTTACTCATTTGTTGTTAATTTCTTCTTTAACTAGCACTATTATTTTTTTTGTCTTCGAGTTCATCAATAATAAAAAAAATATTTATTTAATAATCAAAGGAAAAGATTTTAAAAACAATCTGGTTCTTGGCATTATTAATCCTTTTCTTTATTACTTAATTTTATTTAAGGCATACTCAATATTGCCTGCTCAGGAAGCTCTTCCTTTAAATTATACATGGCCTATAGTTATTTCAATTTTTTCTGTTCTGTTCTTAAAAAATAAATTGACTTTGAGGACTATACTTGGTTTGTTCATAGCTTTCACTGGCGTAATTATTATTGCAACAAGAGGAAATTTAATAAGTCTTCATTTTCACAACATTACTGGAGTAAGCCTTGCCATTGGAAGTTCTGTTGTTTGGGGTTTATTCTGGATATTAAATTTACTTGACAGCAGAGAACCGTCAGAAAAACTTTTTGGTTCATTCTTGTTTGGGACAATATTAATTGGTATCTATACTTTATTTTTTGAAAATCATTTTGATTTCGAACCAAAGTATTTTTTAGGTTCGGTTTACATCGGTTTTTTTGAAATGGGGATAACATTTTTTCTCTGGATGAAAGCATTATCGTTAAGTGAAAATAAAGCACATACTGCCACTCTTGCTTATCTTTCTCCTTTTATCTCATTGATTTTTATCTCTGTTATTCTTGGAGAAAAACTATTTGCTTCTTCAATTTTAGGATTAATTTTTATTGTTGGCGGGATTATTATTCAGCAAATAAAAACAAACAATTAAAAATTTCTACAAATTTTCAAAATTATCTACATCTTCATCTTTGCCAAACAAAATTAGTTTATCATCTTTTTCAATAACATAATTTGAATGCGGGAAAACAATATTTTCGTTCTTTGAAAAATCTTTTTTTATCATTAAGATTTCTAAGCCAAAATTCTTTCTAAAATCAAGTTGCGAAAGTGTTTTTCCAATTAGTTCTTGTGGCGGAATTTTTTCTATTATGGAATACCCTTCAAAAACTTTTATCCTTT
Source organism: Rosettibacter primus (assembly GCF_036860675.1). Taxonomy (NCBI): domain Bacteria; kingdom Pseudomonadati; phylum Ignavibacteriota; class Ignavibacteria; order Ignavibacteriales; family Melioribacteraceae; genus Rosettibacter; species Rosettibacter primus. The sequence goes on along the minus strand of NZ_JAYKGK010000003.1, from coordinate 338,497 downwards.
TAACTTTTTCCAGTTTTAATAAATTGAATGATAATTGTTCAATAATTTCTGCCCTGAGATTTTCTTTGTTATAAACAGCAATAATATCATTTCTGCTTATTGTTCCGAGTACTTTCTTTTTGTCAGCAGATATTACTGGAATTTCATTAATATCATAAATCTCAAATAGTTTTAAAACCTCATCCAAAGTATCGTCTTCCAATACAGTTACAATTTTATTTTTTGATATGTCTCTTGCAACAAGTATATCTCTTATACTTTCATATTCTGTAATTAATTCCTTTAATTCAGATTCAGAAATATACCCATTCAAATTTCCTTCTTTATCAACAACATAAAAAACGCTTTGTTTACTTTCTATTAAATCTTTTATTAAATGCGGTAATAGTGTATCTTCTGAAATTAGAACTATGTCCTTTCTCATTACAGATTTTACAGGAATTAATCTAAACTTAATATCTCTTGTTGTTGAAATACGATAACCTTGCTGTTCAAGATATCTCTCATGAATAGATTTTTTTAAGGTCAGCTGTACAAACATTGTGCTTGTTACAACTGCTAGCATCAAAGGAAGTATAAATGAATAATCCTTTGTCATTTCAAAAATTATAAGAATAGCAGAAATTGGTATGAAATTTATCCCACCTAGGACTGCCCCCATTCCAACGAGAACAAATGCTGTAACATCAAATTGATTCCCCAAAAGATAATTTAATCCAGAACCATATAAATAACCAGAACATGCACCTATAAACAATGATGGTGCAAAAATACCTCCAAAACCACCTGAATTTAGAATAAGCGGCACAAGAATAAATTTCAAAACAAGCAAAATTAAAACCACCTGAAAAGTTAAAGAACCAGATAAAATTTGATTAATCCCATTATAACCTATGCCAAAAATATATTTATAAAAATATCCTGTTATGCCAACCAGCAAACCAATAGAAGTCATAACAATCCACTGAGGAATTTTTTTTAGTATTCTACTAAAAATTTTTTCTGTTTTATTTGAATAACTTACAAATGCAAAAGAAATTATACCTGCCAGCACTCCCAGTAATGCATAATGATATAAATAAAGATAACTTCCTGGATTTGGGCTGTGAAAAACAAAAATTGATTCGTTTCCTAAAAAAGTTCTTGAGATAGCACTTGCAGAAATAGAAGAAAGAATTAAAATAGGAACGCTTGTAGTTGAAAATTCATTTAATAAAATTATTTCGAGGGCAAAGAAAATTCCTCCGATTGGGGTATTAAAAATTGCTGATATAGCGGCTCCTGCGCCTGCAGCAGTAAGAATACTTTTTTTATTATCAGGTAACTTAAAAACAAAAGCAAATTTATTTGCTATTCCGCCTCCAAGACGAGCAGCCGGACCTTCTGGACCAACAGTATTACCGGAACCAATACTTATAACTGAGGCAAGAAAATTAAATATTGTTGAGCGAAAAGGAATTCTATTTCCATTTAATGCTACTGCTTTAATAACTTCTGTAACTCCCTTTTTGCTTGCATATTCTGGCGAAAGAAAAATCATTACACTCTGTATTAACATTCCAATTGCAGGAATAATAATAACCGCTGCGGCTCCAAGGAAAAATAAACCACTTGCTGTTTGATGAAAAAATAGTTCGTTAAAAAATTCTATTGAATTGTGAAAAAGAACTGCAGAAAGTCCTACAATTATTCCTGTTGCTACAGCATAAATTATATTTAATGTAAAATCATTTCTAATTGTTTGAGAAAAGAACTTTTTTATTATTTCTTTATTCAATTATATATCCTCTTATTTATCTCTTCTTACAATAACAACCGTTGCATCATCATCCCATTTTTTTCCTCCTCCATATACGTAAAGTGTATCAAAGATTATATCGAGAAGTTGTTCTGGTGTTTTATCAAAATGTTCTTTAATTATTTTTTTTAATCCTGTAATATCAAAATCATTTTCATTGCTGTTTTTTCTCTCAATAATTCCATCACTGTAAAGAATTAGCAAACTATTTGGTTTCATAAATGCATGGCCGCGATGAATGTTTATTTCGGGGAGTGCACCAAAAATTAATCCTGTAGAATCTAGTTCTATAAATTCATTGCCATCGTATAGTAAAGGCGCTGGATGACCCGCATTTACATAGATTATATTACCATTCTTCTCAATTTCTGCATAAAACAACGAAACAAAACTTGTGGAATAAACACTTCTATAAATAACATTATTAAGTTTCTTAAATGTATAAACCATTTTAAGATGTTTTTCAAGACCCATCCTCAATCCTGTTACAACATCTCTTACAAGCAAAGCTGCAGGCAATCCATGTCCGCTCGCATCGCCGATACAAACACCAAAAACTTCGTTATCGAAATTAAAGTAATCATAAAGGTCGCCACCGACCATTTCTGCTGGAATAGATCTACCTGCAATTGTCAGCCCTTCAAATTCAGGAGCAGTAAGAGGCAATAAACTTTGCTGAATTTGAACTGCCTGTTCCATTTCACTTTTTACTGCTTCTGATGTTAATCTATAATTTAAAACTGTTCGCACTGCATTTAAGCATAATTCAATTTCTTCTCTTATCCAGCCACTCATCAAATCAAAAATAAATATCCATCTTTGTTCTTTTCCTCTTACTGTAATAGCTGCAGGTATTCTATACTCACCATTTCTGCCAACAGTATTATCAATAGACACTTCAGGATTATCGAATATATATGTTTTTGATTTCAGTAATAACTGTACTGCCTTTGAATCTGCTGGTATTTTTTCCATTGGATGATTTTCTTTCGAGAAGATTAATACATATTCATTATCTCTTTCTTCATAAATTCTTCCATTACCAATATGTAAATCGTAACCAAAAGTTTTTTCGAGCTCGGTTACTATTGTAGATAGAAAATCCTTTCCAGATTTTTCCTGTCCTATTTTTGAAAGAAGAGAGTCAAGCTTTCTGTGAAATGTTTTTGGGTCAAGCATTTCTTTATCTTTTTTATTTCGTAAAACAAATTTACAAAAGATAATAATCTTATTTTAATCATAACTATTTAAAAAGTAATATTAAATCAGCTGGTTATTTTTCTGTTAAATTTCTTGCTTTAATTGATTCATTATCATATAAATTTTAGTTTTGCAGGAATTTTTAACTAATTTATGTGAGAAAAAATGGAAACACACAGTATCTCTATTCCTTTGCTTAGTTTACTTCCTTTCGTATTGATGCTATTATCTATTGCAATTTTTCCACTGGTATGGAATCATTTTTGGGAAAAAAATTCAAACAAACTCATTATTGCAATTATCTTGAGTATCCCTGCCACAATTTTCCTTCTGTCCTCTAATTTAGGTGAACATCTTTATGAAACCCTGGTGTTTGATTACATCCCTTTTATTATTCTGCTTGGTTCTCTTTTTACTATAACCGGTGGAATTTATCTATCAGGAGACATTGAGGCAAAACCTTCTATTAACACTTTATTTTTAGGGATTGGAGCTGTTCTAGCTTCATTTATGGGAACTACTGGTGCTGCTATGCTCCTAATTCGTCCGGTTATTCAAACAAATAAAGAAAGACAATTTAAGGTTCATACAATTCTATTCTTTATAGGAATTGTAGCTAATTGCGGTGGCTTATTAACCCCTCTTGGCGATCCGCCATTATTTATGATGTATCTGCGTGGTGCTCACTTTACATGGTTCCTAAAGCTGTTTCCGGAATGGTTCTTCACTAACGCAGTATTATTAATAATTTATTTCCTGGTTGACAATTATTACTACAAAAAGGAACCAAAAGCTTCAATTCAAAAAGATAAAACTAACATTCGTCCGATAAAGTTAGAAGGAAAAATAAATTTCCTCTGGCTTGCTGGGGTTGTTTTATCTGTAGCATTTTTAAATGAACAATATCTGCACTTTATTGAAGAGAATGAATACTACAAGTTTATTAGAGAAGGTGCAATACTTTCTATGGCTATTCTTTCTCTCTTATTTACTCCTAAACTCACAAGAGAATCTAACAATTTTACTTGGGAGCCAATTAAAGAAGTTGCTTACCTGTTCTTAGGAATTTTTATAACTATGGTTCCTTGTTTGTTATATCTTGAAGTAAATGCTCACACGCTTGGTGTTACATTACCACATCAATTTTACTATTACACTGGGTTACTAAGTAGTTTTCTTGACAATACTCCAACCGCTGTAACATTTCATTCATTAGCTTTAGGACTGGGAATAAATACGGGGACTCTTGTAGCAGGAATTCCAGAGGAATTGTTAAAAGCAATTTCTGTAGCTGCTGTATTGTTTGGAAGTATGACTTACATTGGAAACGGACCAAATTTTATGGTTAAAGCTGTTGCAGAAGAAAACAATATTAAAATGCCCAGTTTCTTTGCTTACATGTATAAATTTTCATTAATCGTGTTACTTCCTATTTTTATATTAATTCAATTGATTTTTATTGGCTGGTAAGAAAATATTTTGGGGCTACAACTTTAAATCAATATCTTCTTTTTTGTAGCCCCTTCTATTTAAAGGTAGCAATAGAGCAATAATAAAAATTATTATGCCAATAAAGTAAAAAATTTCTCCAACTATAAAATCATAATTCAAAATTCCGAGTTCATTCAAAATATAGTTCCAGTCGTGATATACTTTTTTACCCCCTAATAATGGCAGCTTTTGTGTTCTCGCATCTGCTGCATAAACACTAATATTCAAAAAGTTTTCTCCAAGCCAAACCAAAAGTATCTGTGAAATAAAAATTTTTTCATTTTTCAAATAATAAATAACAAACATAACAGGAATTAAAATTTGTGTAAGTGTCCCTCCTATTGCGTGTAAAAATTTTCCAAAGATTTTGAATATACCATGCCCTCCTTCATGAATTAGTAAATTGATATAATCAATAAAAATAAATTTCCCCTTGTTGATAATTAAAAAAATAATAATTGGAATTAGCAACACTGTGCAAATCCATTTTTCAAGCTCTTTCTTCAATTCAGCCTTCAAACATTTTTCTTAGATGATTTACATCTTTTGTAATACCAAGACAAACAATTAATTTGATTCTTGCTTTCTGTCCATTTAAATATTCTGCAAAAATTACTCCTATTTGTTTTAACCATTTGCCCGCACCTGGATATCCATAGATATCAAGTGTTTCTCCTGCTGGACATCTTGATACAAGAACTACAGGTATATTTTTTTCAATTGCATATTTTATTCCATCAAATGCTTTTGGAGGAACATTTCCTACTCCCATTGCTTCTACTACTATTCCATCAACTCCACTGTCTGCTGAGAAACGGAAAAATTTTTCATCCATTCCTGCATATACTTTAATTAAATCAACATTAGAATTAATTTTTTCTGTTTCGAATTTCTCAAGTTTTCTCGGCAACCGATTAAATATTACTTTTCCCCTTTCAACAAAACCAAGCGCGCCAAAATCGAGACTTCTAAATGTTTCAATATCTTCTGTATGTGTTTTTGTAACTTCACTTGCTGCATTAATTTCACCATTCAAACAAACAAGAACTCCAAGACCTCTACTATTAGAATTATTAATAATGTGTATTGCATCAATCATATTTCGTGGTCCATCCCAGTCTGGTTCGGAACTTGTTTTCATTGCTCCTATTACTACTATCGGTTTATCTGTTTTAATTACCAAATCCAGAAAATATGCTGTCTCTTCTAATGTGTCTGTTCCATGTGTGATAATAATTCCATCAATGTTTTCATCACTAATAAATTTTTTTATTTCTTTTGATAATTCTAACATTAATTGTGGTGTCATATGCGGTCCAGGATAATTCCCGAACTCATATATAGAAATATTTGCTAATTCTTTTGCTTCTGGAATTAATTTAATTAATTCTTCTCCATGAAAATGGGGAATTGCCGCTTTTGTTTCCTCGTCTATTCTCATTGAAAAGGTTCCGCCTGTAAAAACAATCAAAATATTTTTCATTGTTCTTCCTTTTATTTAACTCAAAACTAATCAAATTTATTTTCTTTCTTTATTAGAAAAATTTTTAAATTATTCTTAAAAATTAATTTGCTCTTATGATTTCCAACCCATATTTTCACGTGGGTTTAAACCCTTCCAAAACTTGTTGATAATTTGTTGATAATTTTATTTTGTGAAACGTTTCACAAAAAATAATTTTGGTTTTTTCTTTTTTTATATACAGGTGTTAATGTTTATTTTTTTGCTCATTTGCTTGTATCTTGTTTTATTATAATAAGTTATGGTTATTTTTTAATGTTAATAATTTGTTGATACTTTAAGTAGTTATGCTTTTTTTTATATAAAAAAATTTGATTTTTAGTTCATTTTCAAAACAAAAATTGTGGATAACTATGGAGTTAATTCAAAAATCCGAGATAACAAAAGATGCAAAAGATATTTGGAAAGAATGCTTAAATATAATTAGAAATAACGTTTCTTATATGACTTATCACACTTGGTTTTTACCAATTAAACCTTTTGAATTCAACAATAATACACTAAAAATTTTTGTGCCTAATCACTTTTTTATAGAATGGATAGAAGAGCATTACAATACTTTAATTAATAATGTAATTAATCAAGTTTTAGGTAGTGATGGAAAATTAGTTTACATAGTATTAGAAGAAAAAGAAGAACCGACAGAAAATGAACTTATAATTACAAAAAAAGAAGAACCGTCTTTATCCAATGTTCCACAACAAAAACAATATGAAACATTTTTAAATCCAAGATATACTTTTGAAAATTTTATTAAAGGGGAAGGAAATCAACTTGCAAGGGCTGCTGCCTATGCAATAGCAGAAAATCCTGGTCAAACTTCTTTTAATCCCCTTTTTATTTACGGAGGCGTTGGTCTTGGTAAAACTCATCTGATGCATGCTATAGGAAATAAAATCCTTGAGAGAACTCCCGAAAAAAGAGTAATCTACATTTCTTCAGATGCTTTTACTGTTGAATTTGTAGAATCCATTCAAAGTGATAAAGTTAATGAGTTTTCAAGTTTTTACAAAAGCATGGATGTATTAATTATTGACGACATACAATTTCTCGTTGGCAAGGAAAAGACTCTCGATTTATTTTTCCAGATTTTTAATACTTTACATCATAACGGAAAACAAATAGTTCTATCAAGCGACAAGCCGCCAAAAGAATTAAAGGGATTAAACGAAAGATTAATTTCTCGTTTTTCCTGGGGTTTAACCGCTGACATTCAACCACCTGATTTTGAAACTCGTGTTGCTATCTTAAAAAATAAAAGTGAAAATTATGGAATTAATCTTCCAAATGAATTTCTTGAATATATTGCTTATAACATCACCTCAAATATTCGTGAATTAGAAGGTTGTTTAATTAAATTACTTGCTACTTCTTCTCTTAATTCTAAAGAAATAGATTTTGAATTAGTTAAAAAAACTGTAAAAGAAGTTTCTACTAATAAGCAGGTTAACATTTCTATTGACATTATAACAAAAGTTGTTTGTGATTTTTATAATGTTGATGAAAACAAAGTAAGAGAAAAGAATAGAAGAAAAGAAGTAGTACTCGCAAGACAAATTGCTATGTATCTTTCCAAAACTTTAACTAAATCTTCTCTAAAAACTATTGGCTTGCATTTTGGAGGAAGAGACCACTCCACTGTTATTCATGCCTGCTCTTCTATTGAAGAATTAATAAAGACAGATATGAAATTAAAAGAAACTATTGATTTCCTAAAAAACAAAATCGAAATGTCTTCTTCTTAATTGTTTATATCTTGTGATTACTTTGTTAAAATATTGTTGAATAATTATCAATTTATTTTCTGCATTTTTTTAACATTAACTTTTAACAAAAAAGTAACAACAATTAATTTTATTTTTTCTTTCTTTTAATCTAAAAACTAATAAATGAGTAATTATCAACTTATCAACATTCTTATTATTTACCCTATAGAATTAATTAATTAGCAAGTATTTATAATAACTGTGTGGATATTAATAATTTATATAGTCAATACAAAAATTTATAAATTGAAAGTATAGGCATTTTTTGATATTTTGCACTGTCAATTGGAGATAAAAATGGAATTTAAAGTCAACAGTAAAGAACTAGAAAAACTACTTAGCAAAATCATCCCTGCTGTTCCAACAAGAACTCCAATGAAGATTTTAGAGAATTTTCTTTTTGATATCAAAGATGGTTTGCTAACAGTTTATGCAACAGATCTTGAAATATCTTTAAAGTCATTTTTAAGTGTTATTTCTGATGATAATGTAAAATTTGTAATACAAGCACATCATCTTTATAATTTAGTAAAATCATTGAAAGACACAACAATAAATTTTCTTCTTCAAGAAAGTAATAAGAAAATAATTCTGACTACAGATACAGGTAAGTACTCTCTAAGTTATCTGGAAGCAGAAGATTTTCCAGAAATTCCTTCATTAAACGATAGCAAAGAACAGGATATAAATGAGATTTCCATTAATGGCGAAGAATTAAGAAGTGCAATAGAAAGAACTGCATTCGCAATGAGTAAGGAGGAAATTAGACCAGCATTATTAGGAACACTTTTTGAATTTTCTGATGATGGGTTAAGATTCGTAACAACAGATGGACATAGGCTCGTTAACCTTTTGAGAAAAAACATTGAAGCACCAGTTAAAAAACAGTATGTAGTTCCAGAAAGAGCAGTAAATGTGTTAACAAAGATTTTAGATGAAAAAGAAGTAAAAGTCTATTTCACAAATACCTATGTATCTTTTAGGCTCAGTGATATAGAATTAATTTCCAGACTAATTTCACATAAGTATCCAGAATATCAAAGCGTAATACCTTTAGAAAATGAATATTTACTAAAGATTAATACAAAAGAATTAAATGAATCAATAAAAAGAATGATGTTATTTTCTACATCTAACACAAGAAGAGTAAAGTTTAGTTTAAACAAAGAATATATAACTATTTCAGCAGAAGATGTAGATACAGGATCTGCAGGAGAAGAAAAAGTATCTTGTGAATATTCTGGCGAACCGATGGATATTGGTTTTAATTCTCAATATATGAATGATATTTTAAGCCATCTTTCAGATTATGAAGAAGTTTTATTTAAATTACATTCTCCAACAAAAGCAGTTATAATCGAGCCGGCAGAAAAAAAAGAAAATATTGAACTTATGATGTTGCTTATGCCGGTAAGAATAAACACATAAAATGGTTCTTAAACAAATTGAGCTGCAGAATTTTAGACTTCACAAAAATACATCCATTGAGTTCTCTGATAAATTAAATCTTATTATTGGAGGAAATGGGCAAGGAAAAACAACTATCTTAGAAGCAATATATTACTTGTGTACGACTAAAAATTTACATTTATCTGCTGAAAGTGAAGTAGTTACTTATGATGCGCCATATTTTGAAATAACAGGGAAGTTTATTGATTTGACGGAAGAAAAAGCACGACTGACTTACGATATTCAAAAAAATAAAAAAATATATTATCTCAACGAAAAACAAATTAATTCAGCTGCAGAAATCATCGGGAAATTTCCTGTAGTATCTTTAACACAGTCAGACCATTCAATTACACAAGGTGCACCAGCAGATAGAAGAAAATTTGTTGATTCTATTATTTCACAAATCAGTCAGGTATATTTAAAAATACTTCTCGAGTATTCAAAAATTCTTAAACAACGATCATTAATCTTAAACCAGATTAGAGAAAACAAGAATGTTAATCTTTATAGTCAACTTGATGTATGGACAGAAGCCTTAATTAAAAGGGGTATAGAAATTATTAAACAAAGGAAAAAATTTATATTCGATTTTGATAATTACCTAAAAGAAGCATATAAGCAAATAATGTCAGATGAAGAAATTCCAGCAATTATTTATTCTACACAAATTAATAGTGAAGAAATCAAGGAAGAAGAATTTAGAGAAATACTAGAAAATCAAAAAGAAGAAGAAATAAAAAAAAGTATGAATTTGATTGGACCGCACAGAGACGACTATATTTTTTATCTGAATGGAAAAGAATTAAAAAGGTATGGTTCACAAGGACAGCATAAAACATTTCAAATTGCACTAAGGTTTGCACAATTCTTTTATATACATGAAAAGATTTCAAAGTCGCCTATTTTTTTAATGGATGATATATTTGGCGAACTTGATAAATATAGAGCAGAAAAAATCAGCAGGTATCTTCCAAAAGTTGGACAGGCATTTATAACTATGACGGACTTAACCAAAAAAGAAGAACTTGGTGATTTATTAGATACACTTTTAATAAAAGTGGAAAATGGGAAAACGACAATCATTAATTAGTTTTAAAAGTATAAACGATATCTTGCAGACGGAAAAGGAATTTGAGAAAATTAGGGAGATAGCAGAAAATTATAATATTGCAGAAGAGTTTGTTAATATTTTTCCTGAGTTAAAAGAAATAGCAAAAGCAAAAAAAGTGGATAAGCAAACTTTATACTTGAAAGTAGAAAACTCAGTCTGGAAAAGTGAATTGAATTTTCAAAAAAATTTATTAATAAAAAAAATCAATAAATATTTTGGCAGAGAAGTAATAAAAGCAATAAAATTTTTATGAGGACAAGAAATTATGACTAAAGAAAAAACAACACCAACAGCAGAATATACTGCTAAAAGTATTAATGTTCTAAAAGGACTTGAAGCAGTTAGAAAAAGACCGGCAATGTATATAGGCGATGTTGGTTCAAGAGGTCTTCATCATTTAATAAATGAAGTTGTGGATAATAGTATAGATGAGGCACTTGCAGGATTTAATGATAGAGTAATTGTAATAATACACAAAGACCAAAGTGTAACAGTAGAAGACAAAGGAAGAGGTATTCCAGTTGATATTCATCCAGAAGAAAAAAAATCTGCACTTGAAGTTGTAATGACAGTACTTCATGCAGGAGGAAAATTTGATAAAAGTTCATATAAAGTATCGGGTGGATTACATGGCGTAGGTGTGTCTGTTGTTAATGCTTTATCAGAATGGCTAAAAGTTGAGGTTAGAAGAGATGGGAAAATTTATTTTCAAGAATATCGTCGTGGAATTCCAAAAGCCCCTGTAAAAGAGATAGGCACTTGTAAGGCAGACCAAACAGGAACAAAAATTACATTCAAACCCGATAAAGAAATTTTCAAAACAGTTAAATTCAATTTTGATACTGTAGCCGAAAGAATGCGTGAACTTGCTTACTTGAATAAAGATGTTACCATGATTTTAAAAGACGAAGCAGAAGGATTAGAAGAAACTTACAGATTTAAAGGTGGACTGATTGATTTTGTTAAATATCTTGATGAACAGAGAGAGCCAATTCATAAGCCAATTTATATCGAAGGTGAAAAAGATGGAACTCCAGTAGAAGTGGCTTTTGAATATAATAATTCTTATTCAGAAAATGTTCACTCGTATGTCAATAATATAAATACAATTGAAGGAGGAACACACTTAATTGGCTTTAGAACAGCTCTTACAAGAACTTTCAATAATTACGCTTATAAAAATGGATTAATAAAGGAAAACAGTAAAATAACTTTAACAGGAGATGATTTTAAGGAAGGACTTACAGCCGTAATTTCTGTTAAAGTAATGGAACCGCAATTTGAAGGACAAACAAAAACGAAACTTGGCAATAGTGAAGTTAAATCAATTGTAGAATCAATCGTAGGTGAAAAACTTTCTGAATATCTTGAAGAAAATCCATCTGTAGCAAGAAAAATTATTGAAAAATGTTTGCGTGCAGCCGAAGCAAGAGAGGCAGCAAGAAAAGCACGTGAACTTGTAAGAAGAAAAAATGCTCTTGACTCTTTACACTTGCCCGGCAAATTAGCAGATTGTTCAATTACAGACCCAGAACATTGTGAAATTTATATTGTTGAGGGAGACTCTGCTGGTGGTTCTGCAAAACAAGGAAGGGATAGAAGATTTCAGGCAATTCTTCCAATAAAAGGAAAAATTATAAATGTAGAAAAAGCTAAGATTAATAAGATTCTGGAAAATCCAGAAATTCAGGCTATAGTTTCTGCAATTGGCGCAGGAATAGGAGAAGATTTTGACCCATCAAAAGCACGATATGGAAAAATAATTCTAATGACAGATGCAGATGTAGACGGAAGCCATATTAGAACATTACTTCTTACTTTCTTTTACAGACACATGAAAGAGCTGATTACCGAAGGAAGAGTTTATATCGCTCAGCCGCCGCTTTATAAAATTAAAAAAGGAAAAGATGAATATTATGCTTATGACGATGAAGAAAGAGATAAAATCTTAAAACGACTTAAAGCAGATGGAAAAGTGAAAAAAGAAAATGCGGAAGTTGTAGAAGCAGAAGAAGGAACAGAAGAAACAACCACATCAAAACATATTGTTATATCCCGTTATAAAGGTCTTGGTGAAATGAACCCGGAACAGCTCTGGCAAACAACAATGAATCCGGAAACAAGAACCATTCTTCAGGTTAATCTGGAAAGCGCAGCAGCAGCAGATAAAATTTTTGAAACCTTAATGGGAGACGAGGTTGAACCAAGAAGACAATTTATAGAAAAACATGCAAAGTATGCTAACCTTGATATTTGATAAAGTATGAATGTAAAGCCAACATACGATAAACCAATTATTGAATTTGCCCGTAAAGATTTTACAGTGTTAAATAAAAATTTATCGGTGGAAGAAGCACTTCAAAAAATAAGAAACGAAGGAGTTGGAGAAAGAATAGTTTATTTCTATGCCATTGATGATGAAGATAAATTAGTTGGAGTTTTACCAACAAGGAGATTATTAACTGCACAACCGGATACAAAATTAGAACAAATTATGGTTCAAAGAGTTGCTGCACTTCCATCGACTGCTACAGTTTATGATGCCTGTGAATTTTTTGTAACTTATAAATTTCTTGCATTTCCGATAGTTGATGAACAAAGAAAATTAGTAGGAATTATTGATATTAATATTTTCACAGAAGAGTTTTTGAGCAGCGAACCAGATATTGAAGAACGCCGGAGAATTAATGATATCTTTGAAACAATTGGTGTTAATATTAATGAGATTAAAAATGCTTCACCTATTAAAGCTTGGAGAATTAGATTTCCTTGGTTGCTTGCCACGGTAACAAGTGGTACTATTTGTGCTTTTTTAGCTGGAATGTTTGAAACAACTATAGAAGAAAGTTTAATTATTGCTTTTTTTCTTACATTGATTCTAGGACTTGCAGAAAGCACAAGCATTCAATCTATGACGCTTACAGTACAGGCTCTTCATTCAGTAAAGCCAACGATTAAATGGTATTTTAGAATTTTGTGGAAGGAATTAAGAACGGCATTTTTACTTGCACTTACCTGCGGAACAATAGTTTCTTTAATTATAATTCTATGGAAACAGGATTTGCTTGCTGCAGTAGTAATTGGTCTAAGTATTTTGGTAATTCAAATAATTGCTGCTTTCTGGGGAATTACAATTCCATCATTTCTTCATAAAAAAAGTCTGGACCCAAAAATTTCTGCAGGACCAATTACACTTGCAATAACGGATATTTTTACGATTACTTTTTATCTTGGAATAGCAACCATACTGATGTAAAAAAGTTTTAGAAATAAATTAAGGAAATAAAAGAAACCATATGACAACAATATTTGAAAAGATTATTCCAGTCTCTCTCGAAGAAGAAATGAAATCTTCTTACATCGATTATGCAATGAGTGTAATTGTAGCCAGAGCATTGCCGGATGTAAGAGATGGATTAAAACCCGTTCATCGAAGAGTGCTTTTTGGAATGCACGAATTAGGATTAGCATATAATAAGCCATATAAAAAATCTGCACGTATTGTGGGTGAAGTCCTTGGTAAATATCACCCTCATGGTGATAGTGCAGTTTATGATACAATGGTTAGAATGGTTCAGGATTTTTCATTACGTTATCCTTTAGTTGATGGACAGGGAAATTTTGGTTCAATCGATGGTGATAGTCCAGCAGCAATGCGTTATACAGAGGCAAGACTTGCTAAAATTGCCGATGAAATGCTTCGTGATTTAGATAAAAACACTGTAGACTTCGTTCCAAATTTTGATGATACTCTTCAAGAACCATCGGTTCTTCCCTCTTATCTTCCTAATTTGCTTGTCAATGGTTCAAGTGGAATTGCGGTCGGAATGGCAACAAACATTCCTCCACATAATTTGAATGAAGTCGTTGATGGGCTTGTTGCACTTATTGATAATCCAAAAATGAAGCCTGAAGATTTGATGAAATACATTAAAGCTCCAGATTTTCCTACAGGAGGGATTATATATGGTTATGAAGGAGTTCGAGAAGCGTATCTGACAGGAAGAGGAAGAATTATTCTACGAGCCAAAGCAAATATTGAAACACTTAAGAACGACAGAGAAAATATTGTTATAACAGAAATCCCTTATCAGGTAAATAAAGCGGCACTAATTGAAAAAATTGCAGAACTGGTACGAGAGCAGAAAATTGATGGAATTGCAAATATTCGTGATGAATCTGATAGAGATGGGCTGCGAATTGTAATTGAAATGAAGCGTGATGGACAGCCAGCAGTAACATTAAATCAACTTTTCAAGCATACTCAGATGCAGGTTACTTTCGGTGTTATAATGCTTGCTCTTGTTAATGGAGTGCCGAAAGTATTAACACTTCAACAAATGATGCAGCATTTCCTTGACCATCGAATGAATGTTCTTATTAGAAGAACAAAGTTCGACCTCGATGCTGCAGAAAGACGCGCACATATTCTGGAAGGTTATATAATAGCACTTGATAATATTGATGCAGTAATTGAAACAATAAAAAAATCCAGAGATGTAGAAACTGCTAAACATAACTTGATGCGTAAATTTAAACTCTCTGAAATTCAGGCCAAGGCAATTCTTGATATGAGATTGCAAAGACTGACTGGTTTGGAGAGAAAGAAAATCGAAGATGAATACAAAGAAACAATTAAATTGATTGAAAAATTGAAAGGCATACTCGAAAGTGAAAAGAAAAGAAAACAAATTATAAAAGAAGAACTTCTTGAATTAAAAGAAAAATATGGCGACGAAAGAAGAACCGAAATTATTTATGACTTCAAAGAATTTTCACTCGAAGACATTATAGCCGAAGAAGATGTTGTTGTAACAATTTCACATCAAGGATTTATTAAAAGATTTCCTGTAAGCGGATACAGACGACAAGCAAGAGGAGGTAAAGGCATAACAGGTGCAGGAACTAAAGATGAAGATTTCATTGAACATATGTTCGTAGCTTCAACCCATCATTATATTATGTTCTTTACAGACAAAGGAAAATGCTATTGGTTAAAAGTTCATGAGGTTCCCGAAGGCGGAAGAGCTGCTAAAGGAAGGTCAATTCTAAATTTAATTGAAAAAGAGAAAGACGAAAAAATTACAGCATTTGTAACAGTTAAAGAATTTTCTGATGACAAATATGTTGTAATGGTTACTGAAAAAGGAACGATCAAAAAAACAGTTCTCTCTGCTTACTCAAATATTCGAAGAGGTGGAATTAATGCAATAAATCTTGTCCCCGGAGATAGATTAATTGAAGCTAAACTTAGCGATGGAAATAATGACATTATCATTGGAACAAGGAATGGTATGGCGATTAGATTTAATGAGAAAGATGTAAGAGATATGGGAAGAACTGCAACTGGTGTTCGTGGAATTAAATTAGGCAAGAACGATGCTGTAATAGGAATGATTGTGGTTAGAAATGCATCAACATTGCTTGTTGTTACTGAAAAAGGATTTGGCAAACGTTCTGAAATAGAAGAATACAGACTAACAAAACGCGGCGGCAAGGGTGTTATTACAGTAAAGACATCAGAGAAAAATGGTAAATTGATTGCAATGAAAGAAGTAAATGATGGAGATGAACTTGTAATCATAACAACAAAAGGAATGGTAATTCGTCAAGCAGTGAGCGATATTAGAATTATGGGAAGAAATACTCAAGGTGTAAGATTAATTAAATTAAATGAAGATGATGAAATAGCAGATATTGCAAGAGTTATCCCAGAAAGTAATGGAGATGAAGAATAATATTAAAAGAGGTTATCTCAAAAGTTGAAGATATAGAGATGTAATTACGCGAAAAACAGAACTCATGAGGTAGCCTCTTATCTTTTTAATAAGTGAAAAAATTTTTGAAACGAAATCAACACCAGCAAAACAAATCAAAAGCACAGTAAATAAATCTTCATTTGTAATAAGACATCTTTTCATTTATTTTTACTTTGTTTTATAACAAAAGAGAATTAAAATGAAAACATATCTTTTAAAGCTCATTCTAATTTTTTTATTACCAGCAGTAGCATTAGCACAAAAAACCTCTCTTTTTATTCCTGTTAATTTTCAAAAAGCGTATGAAAAAGAAACTCGTTCTTATGATGGAACTCCAGGAAAAAATTATTGGCAGAACAGAGCTGACTATAAAATTAAAGCAGAAGTCTTTCCATATGAAAGAAAAATTATTGGAGAAGAGAAAATTGTTTATTATAACAATAGTCCCGATACACTAAAAAGAATAGTAGTAAAACTTTTGATGGATATTTATCGAAAAGGCAATATGCGTGATTTTCAAATTTCTCCTGATGCTGTAAATGAAGGAGTTGAATTACATAAAATAGTCTATAACAACAATGAAATAAAATTTGATAATAAGAAGGATTCACCTTATCGAGATGGAACAAATCTTTTTATCCCACTATCCAAGCCAATACTGCCAAAAGAAAAATCTGAAATTGAATTTTACTGGTCATGTAAAATTCCTGATAAATCTCAAATAAGAATGGGTGCGTATGACAGCACTTCTATGTTTGTTGCTTATTGGTTTCCGCAAATTGCAGTATATGATGACATTGATGGTTGGGATGTTATAAGTTACACAGGCAATACAGAAACATATAATGATTTTGGAAATTATGAAGTTGAAATTACAGTTCCTAAAAATTTTGTCATCTGGGCAACAGGAGTATTACAAAATCCAGAAGAAGTTTTTTCAGAAAAAATTTTAGAGAAATATAAGAAAGCATTATCTTCAGACGAAATTGTAAGAATAATTGAAGAAAGTGATTACTCAGGTTTAATAACATTGAACAAAGAAAAGTTAACTTACAAATTCAAAGCGGAATATGTACCCGATTTTGCATTTGCTCTAAGTAATCATTATTTGTGGGACGCATCAAGTCTGGTAGTAGATAAACAAACAGGAAGAAGAGCTTTTATTTCAGCCGCATATAATCCTAATTCAAAAGATTTTTATCAGGTAGCAGAAATTGCAAGAAAATCAATTGAAAGTTTTTCCACTCATCTACCAGGGTATCCATATCCTTATCCAGTAATGACTGTCTTCAATGGTCAGGGTGGTATGGAATTTCCAATGATGTGTAATAATTCATCTGTTCCGGAAATTCAAGGTACTATTCACTTGACTTCTCATGAAATCGCACATACATATTTCCCATTTTTTATGGGTATTAACGAGAAAAAATATGCATGGATGGATGAAGGCTGGGCAACTATGCTGCCTTTTGATTTTCAAACAGAACAAGCAGAAGGATATGACCCGCGAACACGCAATGCACAGGGTTATTCCGAGGTTGGCGGAACAGATAAAGATTTGCCTCCAATGATTACTTCGTATCAAATGAGAGGACCTTCTTACAGAAATGCTTCATACAGAAGACCAGCAGCAGCTTATGAGTTTTTAAGGAATTTACTTGGTGATGATTTGTTCAAAAAATCTTTGCATGAGTATATTAAAAGATGGAATGGTAAACATCCTGTTCCTTATGACTTCTTTTTTACTTTTAATGAAGTTTCTAAACAAAATTTAGATTGGTTCTGGAAAGCGTGGTTCTTTGATACAAAGTATCCAGATTTATCCATAAAATTAGCACATCAAAAAGATAATAAAGTAGAAATTGTAATTTTTAATAAAGGTGGTTTGCCGCTTCCGGTAAAAATAAATGCTGTTTATGATGATAATACAGAACAAATAATTTATGAATCAAAAGCAGATATATGGAAAGATGGTAATTACGAAAAGAAAATTAATTTTAACTCAAAAAAGAAAATTAAGAAAATTCAGCTTGGCAACAATCAAATTCCAGATGTCAACATAAAAGACAATACAATAGAGATGAAGTAATCATAAAAAGTTTATTACATAAGAGTATGAGAGTTTTATGAAGATAAAAATCATATTTACTTTGATATTATTTCACACAATGCTGATTTTTTCTCAAGAATCTGTAATTGAAAAAGGTAATCTGATATATCTTTCAAATACTGTAATAATAAAAGTAAAAGATAATTATGCTAATCCTATAGAGATTAAAAAAAGAATAAATTCTGTATTAAAGGGTGAAACTGTTCAAGAAATAAAACCGGTTTTTTCTGAGTTTCAGAATGCATTAAAGAAAGGTGAAGATAAATTAGATAGGATTTATAACGTAAAACTTAAATCAGGAAACGACCCGTTGATTGTATCGAAAAAAATTTCAAGCATGAAGGAAATTGAATGGGCTGAACCCAAATTTGTAAGACAGATAACTTATATGCCGAACGACTCAATTTATCTTAGTGGAACACAAATTAATCTTTCACAAATTTCTGCTACTAAAGCGTGGGACATTACAAAAGGTGATTCAACAATTATTATTGCAATTGTTGATATAGGAGTTGACTGGAGACATTCAGATATAAGTGGAAATGTTTATCGAGATAGTAATGGGAATATACTTGGATATGATTTTGGAGGATTGAATGGAACGCCTGACAACGACCCATCCGAAGACCAAGCACCATTTGGATTTGGAGTTGGTTATCATGGCACACATGTAGCAGGAATTGCAGCAGCAGTTACAAATAATAAAATTGGAATTGCTTCTATTGGGTATAATTGCTCAATAATGCCAGTGAAAGCATCAAGAGGGGATAAAAGAAATAATAATAATATCCCATATATTTATTATGGTTTTGAAGGAATAAAATATGCAGCTGATAATGGAGCTAAAGTGATTAATTGCAGCTGGGGTGGTTATGGATATTCAAGATATGAACAGGAAATAATTGATTATGCGATTTCAAAAGGCGCACTTATAGTAGCTTCTGCAGGCAATGAAAACAAAAAAGAGCCATTTTATCCAGCAAGTTATAATGGCGTTCTTTCGGTCGGCTGGCTTGATTCAGATGGAATTCATAGAGCTTACTACAACAAAACATCTGGAAGTAATTATGGTAATTATATTGATGTTTTTGCACCCGGCACTTCAATTATATCAACCTGGCCTACAATATCAGGACAAATGTATAAACAAATTAGTGGTTCATCTATGTCTGCACCCCATGTTGCAGGTTTAGCTGCATTAGTGTTTTCTCGATATCCAGATTATACCCCGCTTCAAGCAGCAGAAAAAATTAGAATGACCTGTGATGATATTTATGCAGCAAATGATGACTCTTTAAAATATCTTTTGGGTCGCGGTAGAATTAATGCTTTTAAAGCTGTTAAAGATACAAATTTAATTTCCGTACGGGCAGTAGATATTAAATATCTCGATAAGGGAAATGAAAATGGTTTGCTCGAAAAAGGTGAACAAGTTTTTATTAATATTACATTCCAGAACTTCCTTGATTTAGCTTCTAATGTCAATGTAGATTTAATCTGTGATGACCCATCAATTCAATTAATTAATTCCAGATTTTCAATTAATCAATTAAATACTCTTGAGACTGTCACTACCGATGCATTCTCGTTCATAGTTCTGGACAATGTCCCATATAATCACACCGTTAATTTTATGCTGAAATTTTCAGGGAATAATTATTCAGACTTTCAATGGTTCTCTGCAAGAATTAATCCAACTTATGATAGTCATACGGCAAATAAAATTTCAATGACGATTACAAGCAAAGGAACTCTTGGATTTAATGATTATCCAGATAATCAGGAAGGAATTGGATTTAAATATAGAGAAGAAAATCTGATGTTCGAAGGAGCTTTTATGTATGGCACATCTGAAACAACAGTAATGGATGCTGCAAGAGAAACCTTTGTTCAAAGAAATGATTTTAGAATTATTGAACAATTTAAAATTGTTAAAACTAATGGTGATGAAATTGGAACAGCTGTATTTGATGATTATAATTTTGGTCAAGGAAGATTGGGAATAGAAACACAGCTTAAATCATATTCATTCAATCAACAGCCGTATGATAATTTTATAATTTTAGTGATGAATTTGAAAAATACAACAACGCAGGAAATTAATGGATTGTATGCAGGCTTTTTCTTTGATTGGGATATTCCGCCAGACGATGCAACAAAAGATTCTGTTGTGTATGATTATATTGAAAATTTTGGTTATGCTTATTGTGTTGATAAAAATTTAAGCAGCAATTATGCTGCAGCAGCACTAATTTCTTCTGATAAATATGGATTCTATCCAATTTATAATGAAGTTACTTTGTTTGACATAGAATCAGGAGGATTTACTAAGAAAGATAAATGGATTTCGCTTTCAAGTGGAATTGTAAACAAAGGTGCAGGTCCGGCAGATGTTTCGTTTACAATTTCAGGGGGACCATTTAATATTTCGGCAGGTGAAACTTTGCCAGTTGCATTTGTTCTTGCTGCAGGTGAAAATTTGAACGAACTTAGAAATGCTATTCGACTTAGCAGAGAAAAATATATTTCTTTAATTTCAGATGTTTCAAATGAAGAACCTGCTCCAAAAGAGTTTGCATTATATCAAAATTATCCCAATCCATTTAATTCTTTTACAATTATTAATTATCAAATATCAAAATCAAGCAGAGCAATTCTGAAAGTTTATGATGCTTTAGGAAGAGAAATTCAAACATTGGTAGATGAAGTAAAAGAACCAGGAAATTATAAAGTGGAATTTAATGCATCAAAACTTTCAAGCGGTGTATATTTCTATACACTTCAAACTGAAGGTAATTTTTTTGTGAAGAAGATGATATTGATGAAGTAAGATGAATGGGCTGAATTAAAATCAAGATTATAAAATAAGTTATTTCATAATAACCAAGCAGTTTTCTTGATAAACCCTTTCGTTTTTGATAAGTTTCTAATTAATTTCAAACAAATTTGTGTGAGCTATGAAATACCCATTTGAAGAAATCGAATTAAAGTGGCAAAAATTCTGGGAAGAAAAAAAAGTATTTAAAACAGATTTATCAAAAATTGATAAAAAACTTTATGTGCTTGTAATGTTTATTTATCCTTCCGGTGCAAAAATGCATATTGGGCACTGGTATAATTATGGACCTACAGATTCTTTTGCTCGTTATAAAAAATTAAAAGGCTTTAATGTGTTCGAACCAATGGGTTACGATGCATTTGGCTTACCTGCAGAAAATTATGCAATTAAAACAGGAATTCATCCACAAGATAGTACATTGCAAAATATCAGGGATATTAGAAAAATGTTGAATCGAATGGGCGGAATGTATGATTGGGATGCAGAATTAATGACATGTGTTCCTGAATATTATAAATGGAATCAGTGGCTTTTCCTTCAAATGTATAAAAGAGGATTGGCTTATAGAAAAAATGCACCGGTTAATTGGTGTCCTTCCTGTCAAACAGTTTTAGCTCGTGAACAAGTTTTAAATGATGGCGGCTGTGAACGCTGCGGAACAACTGTAATTCAAAAAAATCTTACTCAATGGTTCTTCAAGATTACTCAATATGCTGATGAACTTCTTGATGGATTAAATAAAATAGATTGGCCAGAAAAAACTAAAATAATGCAAATAAACTGGATTGGTAAAAGTTATGGAACTGAAATTGATTTTCAAATTGAAGGACACGATGAGAAAATAAAAGTATTTACAACAAGACCAGATACATTATTTGGTGTAACTTATGTTGTATTAGCTCCTGAACATGATTTAGTTCTGAAAATTACAAAACCAGAGTTTCGTGAAGGAGTCGAAAAATATATTGATTCAATAAAATCTTTAACCGAAGTTGAGAGAACTTCTACAGTAAAAGAAAAGACAGGTGTGCCTACGGGTGCTTATGCAATTAATCCTGTCAATGGTGAACGAGTTCCAATCTGGATTGCTGATTATGTATTGGCAACTTATGGTACAGGCTGTGTTATGGCAGTTCCAGGTCACGATGAAAGAGATTTTGAGTTTGCAAAAAAATTTAATTTGCCAATTAAGAAAGTAATTCTTCAACCCGGAACGAAAGAAGAAGATGAACTTACAGCTGCTTATACAGATGTTGGAATTATGATTAATTCTGGTAAATATAATGGATTGAACTCGGATGTTGGTATTCAAAAAATTTCAGAAGACCTTGAAGCTGCGGGAGTTGGAAAAAGAACAATAAATTATAGATTGAGGGATTGGTTAATTTCCCGTCAACGTTATTGGGGAACTCCAATTCCAATTGTTCATTGTGATAAATGCGGTGAGGTTTCTGTACCAGAAGAGCAATTACCCGTTGTATTACCGTATAAAGTAAATTTTAAACCAGAAGGTGGTTCACCGCTTGCAAGCTGTGAAGAATTTATAAACACAACATGTCCAAAGTGTGGTAAACCTGCTAAACGAGACCCCGATACTATGGATACATTTGTTGATTCATCCTGGTATTATTTACGTTATCTTAATCCAAAATATGAAAATGGAATGTTTGATGTAGATTTGGCAAATAAATGGACTCCTGTTGATGTTTATGTTGGAGGGGCAGAACACGCAACTATGCATCTGCTGTATGCAAGATTCATTCATAAATTTTTACGTGATATTGGACTTGTAAATAGTGATGAACCATTTCTTAAATTAATTCATCAAGGCACAATTACAAATCAAGGTGCTAAGATGTCTAAATCAAAAGGAAATGTTGTTGACCCGAATACATTTATTGAACAATTCGGCTCAGATGTTTTCAGAATGTATTTGATGTTTATGGGACCATACGAATTGGGCGGTGATTGGAGTGATAAAGGAATTATTGGGGTTGATAGATTTGTTCAAAGAGTTTATACACTCTTTAATTCTTATCAAGGAATTGCAAAAGAATTTCCTTCAAAAGATAAATATGAAATTTCGGAATTAAATGAAGCTGAAAAAATTATCTATCGTAAAATAAATCAAACCTTAACTAAGATAGATTCAGAAATTGATAATTTCAGATTTAATACAGCTGTTGCTGCTATGATGGAATTGTTAAATGATTTAAAAAATCTAAATGAATGCAGAAAAGATTTGCAGACTTATGCACTTGAAAGATTTGCATTGATGATTTCTCCGCTTGCACCGCATCTTGGAGAAGAATGCTGGAATATAATAGGGAAAGAAAAATCTATTTTTGAAAATCCGTTCTGGTACGAAGCTGATCCTGCAGCACTGATTAAAGAAAATGTATTAATTGTTGTTCAAATAAATGGTAAAGTGCGGGCAAAAATTGAAATGCCGGCAGATTTGTCCGAATCAGAAGTTAAAGTTAGAGTATATGAAGATGAAAAAGTGAAATCATATGTTAACGGTAAACAGATTGTAAAAGAAATTTATGTGCCTAATAAGATTTATAATATTGTGGTAAAGTAAACTATGATAAATATTGAAGAATTAAAAAAAGAAGTAGAAATAGCAGCTAAAGAAATTTTTGGTGCAAAACTAGAAAAAGTTTTTTTATATGGGTCATATGTTAGGGGTGATTACGATGAAGATTCAGATATAGATTTCGCGGCTATTGTAAATGTACCAACATTTGAGATGAGTTCTTATAACAATTTAATAGGCGATATTGTAAGCGAACTTACTCTTAAGTATGGAATAATTATTACGTTAATTGTTATAAATACTGAATATTTTGTGAAGTATAAAGATATACTTCCATTTTATTCAAATATTTTGAATGAAGGACAAATTATTTATGAATCATAGCTTAAAAGAACTTGCTATATATAGAGTAGAGAAAGCAAAGAATGATTTAGAAGCAGCAGAAAAATTATTAGATGAAAATTTACTCCTTCAATCAATTAATCGTTCTTATTACGCAATGTTTCATGCAATTAGAGCATTGCTAGCTTTTGATAAAGTTGATTCAAAAAAACATTCCGGTATAATTCATTTATTTAATCAAAAATATATTAGCACAGGTAAAATTGATAAAAAGTACTTAAAAATAGTTAGCACCGCATTCAATATAAGAATTCAATCAGATTATGATGATTTTTACATAATCTCATGTGATGACTCAAATTAAAAATGCTAAGGAATTGATAAGTGTAATTGAAAATTATATACAAAAATTAATTGAAAAGAATGATTATGAACAGATTTAATTTAGAGATGTAGTTATTATGAATAAAACAAAACACAAAATCATATTTGGCGATTCTCGATGTATGAAAGAAGTAGAAGATGAATCTGTTCATTTGATAATTACATCACCACCTTATTGGCAATTAAAAGACTATGGACATCCCGACCAAATTGGTTTTGATGATACATATGAAGATTATATAAATAATTTGAATTTGGTATGGCAAGAATGTCATCGTGTTTTACATAAAGGTTGCAGATTATGTATAAATATTGGAGATCAATTTGCAAGATCGGTTTATTATGGAAGATATAAAGTAATTCCTATTAGAACGGAGATAATTCGATTCTGTGAAACTATTGGTTTTGATTACATGGGTGCAATTATATGGCAAAAAGTTACAACATCGAACACAACAGGCGGTGCCTCTGTGATGGGTTCTTATCCTTACCCGAGAAATGGAATAATTAAAATTGATTATGAATTTATATTAATTTTCAAGAAACTGGGGGAACCTCCTAAGCCCACAAAAGAACAGAAAGAAAAATCAAAACTTACTCAAGAAGAATGGAATGATTATTTTTCCGGGCACTGGAACTTCTCGGGCGAAAGACAAAATGGGCATTTAGCAATGTTTCCAGAAGAATTACCAAGACGGTTAATAAGAATGTTTAGTTTTGTAGGAGAAACTGTTTTAGACCCTTTCTGTGGTAGTGGAACAACAAGTTTAGCTGCAATCCATTTGCAAAGAAATTCAATTGGATATGAAATTAATAAAAAATATAAAAGTATTATAGAAGAAAAATTAAAAGTAAAAGAGCATCAACTTTTTGAAAAAGATTTTTCAATTGAATTTATCGAACAAGGTCCGGTTCAATTTAATTTAAATACACTGCCGTATTTATTTAGGGACCCGATTCAATTTGATAAAAAAATTGACCCAAGGAAATTAACTTTTGGTTCAAAAATTACAGGTAATGAAGTTTCCAACAATAAATATTATTATGTAAATGAAGTATTAACACCAAACAAAATAAGATTAAATTCTGGTCAATTAATAAAGTTATTAGGTGTAAAACCAAAATTAAAAGACGAACAAAAAACAATCGAGTTCATTAAAAATATAACCAAAGGAAATCCAGTATTTCTTAAGTTTGATGAGATTAAATATGACGATGAAAATAATTTGTTGGCCTATCTTTTTCTTAAAAATAAAACTTTTATAAATGCACATCTAATAAAAAATAAATTAGTAGATGTGGATACGTTAATTAATTATAAATACAGAAAAAAATTTGAAAAATTAGCAAGTATTACTGAATGAAACCCGAAATCTCAAATGAAGAAATTCAACAATTATTGGAAATTCAGGAAACAGATTTTCAAAAATATGTATCTCCGATAATTAATTTGGCAAATCGCTTTGCACAAGGGACAAGACCAAAAGTTGTTGGAAAATTAAGTGATTTGATAAAAGAATTCCCAAGGATTAATTTTGATGAATGGTTTGAATGGTATCAAGAAAAAAATCTTTCGGCTATTGAAAATGCTGCTAATAAGATTTATGAGATGATTAAAAAATTTAAAATAATCATGGAGGAGATAGATATAGAAGTTATAAGAAAATGGGTTGGTGATTTAGTTTTAGTAAAGACATTTATTGGCTTGCGGTTTCAAGAAGCAATTATAAAAAAATTGGCATTAATTAAAGCCCTTGATTATAAAATTGCTGATAAAGAAGATGAAGCTAAAGGTATTGATGGATATGTTGGTAACACTCCCGTCTCTATAAAACCAATTACTTATAAGAACAAACCAGAATTACTTGATAACATAAATACTCATATTATTTTTTATAATAAAAAGAAAAATACCATAGAAATTGAATTTAACTTTTAAGGGAAATTACTATGCTCGATATCAAATTCATTCGTGAAAATCCTGATTTAGTTAGGCAGGGATTATTAAATAAAAATTCTGCTGATGTAGTTAATGATATTCTTGAACTGGATGAAAAAAGAAGAACATTAATTGCAAAAACAGATGAACTGAAAGCACTTCGAAACAAAGTTTCATCTCAAATTCCTCAAATGAAAAAACGCGGAGAAGATACAACATCTATATTTGAAGAAATGAAAAAAGTCGGAGATGAAATTTCAGAACTTGATAAACAATTAAAAGAAGTAGAAGAAAAGTTAGAAGAAATTTTGCGCTGGACGCCAAATCTTGCTCATTCTTCTGTGCCTGTAGGAAAAACAGCAGAAGATAATGTTGAGGTTCGTCGATGGTTACCCGAAGGTTTTTCTTTTGAATATGATTTTAAGGTTCTTGACCATATTGAAATTGGAAAAAAACTTGACATACTTGATTTTGAACGAGGCACAAAAATATCAGGCTCAGGATTTCCACTTTATAAAGGTAAAGGTGCTACTCTTGAGAGAGCTTTAATTAATTTTATGCTTGATTATCATCTGCAGTATCACGGTTATAAAGAAATATTCCCGCCTGTTCTTGTAAATCGCGAATCAATGAAAGGAACAGGACAAATACCAAAACTAGAAGAAGATATGTATTTCATAGAAAAAGATGGACTCTATCCAATTCCAACGGCAGAAGTACCTATCACAAATATTCATCGAGATGAAATTCTTCAAGAAAAAGATTTAACAATAAAATATGTTGGATATTCACCCTGTTTTAGAAGAGAAGCTGGTTCATATGGAAAAGAATCAAAAGGATTTTTGAGAGTTCACCAATTTAATAAAGTTGAAATGGTAAAGTTTGCTAAACCAGAAGATTCATACAATGAACTTGAAAGTTTAGTAAAAGATGCAGAAGATATTTTACAGGTATTAAAAATTCCTTATCGAGTGATATTATTGTGCACTGGAGATTTAAGTTTTTCGGCTGCAAAATGTTATGATATTGAAACTTGGTCGCCAGCAGAAAATAAATGGCTTGAGGCATCTTCCTGCAGTAACTTCGAAGCTTTTCAGGCACGTCGTGCTAATATTAGATTCAGAAGAGAAGAAACCAAGAAACTTGAATTTGTTCACACTTTAAATGGAAGTGGACTTGCAACAAGCAGATTAATGGTTTCTCTGCTCGAAAATTATCAAACCCCGGAGGGGAAAGTAATCGTTCCAAAAGTTTTACAAAAGTATACTGGATTTGAAATTATTGATTGATAGATCTGAGTATTAATCTAATTTTGAATTTTATTTTAACTCTATTTGTTTTAGTCAGAAAGGAATTGCAGAAACTTGTTTAGAAATCTTTTATATCTGAAAAAATATTTCATCCGTTACAAGAACACACTATTATTAGGAATTTTATTCATAATTCTTTCTAATATTGGTTCTGTTTATGTTCCTATTTTGATTAAGGATGGAATAAATTCCTTAAAAGAGAATATTAGCACCAAAGTAATTATAAATTATGCATTGCTGATTGTTGGAGTTACTTTTGTTTCTGGGGTATTTCAATTTTTGATAAGAGAAACAATAATTGTAGTATCTCGAAAAATTGAATATGACCTGAGACAGGATTTCTGGAATCATATTCAAAAACTTCCTTTAAGATTTTTTCAAAATAATTCCACTGGAAATATTATGGCTCATGCCACAAATGATATAAATGCAGTTCGTTCATTTGTGGGGCCAGCGGTTATGTATTCTATTGATAATGGTGTTTTGTTTGTAATGATTATTTCAATTATGATATCACTTAGTCCTTTGCTTACACTTTATGCTTTGATGCCGCTTCCATTGCTTTCTTTTATTGTCTATATAGTTATGAAGAAAGTTCATAAACGATATACTAAAATTCAGGAGAAATTTTCTGAGCTTACTACACTTGCACAGGAAAATTTTGCTGGAATCCGCGTAATTAAATCTTATGTTAGAGAAGATTATGAAATAAAAAAATACACAAAGCACAGTTTTGAATATTTAAACAGAAAAATGGATTTAGTAAGACTCCAAGCTTTATTTCATCCAATATTTTTTATGATTGCTGGATTATCGGCAATTATCGTTATTCTTTTTGGTGGCAGAATGGTAATGAATAATCAAACATCGCTTGGTGTTATAGCTGCTTTTATTGCTTATTTATCAATGTTAATTTGGCCAATGATTTCATTTGGATTTGTTGCAAATATAATTCAACAGGCAGAAGCAAGCATGAAGCGATTGATGAAATTCTTTAATGAACCACACGAAATTTCTGATGGTCCAAATACTAATTACAACATAAAATCAATTAAAGGAGAAATTGAATTTAAAAATGTTTCTTTTAGATATAATGAATACCTGCCTTTAATACTTGATAACATCAGTTTGAAAATTAAACAGGGAGAAACAGTTGCGTTTATTGGCAAAACCGGAACAGGTAAAACGACACTTGTTAATTTAATTCCAAGAATGTACGATGTTACATCTGGAGAAGTTTTAATTGATGGATATAATGTAAAAGAAATTCCTCTCGAAGTCCTAAGAAAAAATATTGGTTATGTTCCTCAAGAAACATTTTTATTTTCTGACACTCTTGCAAATAATATTGCTTATGGATTAAATGGTTTTGATAGGGAATTAATTTTTGAAGTTTCTGAAATCGCTCAATTAACAAAAGATGTAAAAGATTTTCCTAATGGATTTGATACAATTCTTGGCGAAAGAGGAATAACTTTGTCTGGCGGGCAAAAACAACGAGCTACACTTGCCAGAGCTCTGGCAATAAATCCTAAAATATTGATTCTTGACGATTCTTTCTCTGCTGTGGATACACACACAGAAGAAGAAATTCTTAAAAGACTAAAAGAATTTATGAAAGAAAGAACAAGTATCATTATTAGTCATAGAATTTCTACTGTGAAAGATTCTGATAAAATTTTTGTTCTCGATAATGGGAAAATTGCAGAAGAAGGAACTCATAATGAACTAATAGCAAAAGGTGGTATCTATGCAGAACTTTATTACAAACAACTTCTCGAGGATGAACTAAAAGAAATTAATTAATGAAAGGCAGAAGTATGAAAAAAATAAAAATTGCTTTCTTTTCAATTCCTGCAAAAGAAAAAAATTACCTGAACAAAAAATTTGATAAAAGTAAATATGAATTATTCTTTTTCAAGGAAGAATTATCATTAGATTCATCAGTACTTAAAGATATAGATGTTCTGTCAGTTTTTATTTATGATAAAGTAGAAAAATCTATAATTGATAAAGCAAAAAATCTCAAATTAATTGCTACGAGAAGTACAGGTTATAATCATATTGATATTGAATATGCAAAAAAGAAAAATATTTCTGTATGTAATGTGCCTTATTATGGTGAGAATACTGTAGCCGAGCATACGTTTGCATTAATACTTGCATTATCAAGGAATTTGCATAAAGCTTACATACGTTCACAGCAAAGTAATTTTTCACTGGATGGATTAAGAGGATTTGATTTGCGTGGAAAAACAATTGGAGTCATTGGAGCAGGAAGCATTGGTGTTCATGTTATGAAAATTGCAAAAGGCTTTGGAATGAATGTGGTTGCATATGATGTGAAAAAAAATCATATACTCGAAGAACTGCTGGATTTTAAGTATGTATCTTTGGATGAACTACTTGGTTCGTCTGATATTATTACACTTCACTGCCCGTATAATGATAGTACTCATCATTTGATTAATATGAAAAACATTGATAAAGTTAAAAAAGGTGCATTGTTTATTAATACAGCTCGTAGCGGAATTATAGAACCGACAGCACTTTATTATGCAATTGATAAAGGAATATTTGGAGGGGCAGGATTGGATGTTTTTGAAGGAGAGGAATTATTAAAAGAAGAAAACCAAATGCTTACCAAAAATGTATCTAAAGAAAATATCGAAGCATTATTAAAAAGAAATTTATTGTTAAGAAGAGAAAATGTAATAATAACACCTCACATGGCATTCGACTCTCACGAAGCTATCGAAAGAATTCTACAAACAACTTATGAAAACATAATCTCATTTTTTGAAAATAAAAGTTACTACAAAGTTGTCTAATGGCATCAGATTACGGTGATGAAATATTAGGTAAAGCATACGACTCAAAATTAATGAGGCGGCTGCTGAAGTATGTTAAACCATATAAAAAATATGTGGTGCTTGCAATACTTCTCAATATTCTTGTGGCGGCTTTAGGTCCGCTGCGTCCATATTTAACTAAGATAGCAGTTGATAATTATATTTCAACAAAGGATTGGAACGGATTAATACTGATAAGCTTAATTTTATTTGCTTCTCTCTTTTTTCAGGCACTGGTTCAGTACTTTCTTACTTACTACACAGAATTAATGGGACAAAAGATTATCTTTGATTTGCGTGTAGAGATATTTTCGCATGTTCAAAAACTTGCTTTAAAATTTTTTGACAAAACTCCAATTGGAAGAATTGTTACACGAGTTACCAATGATGTTGAATCTCTTAATGAAATGTTTTCTTCTGGTATCGTAGCAGTTTTCAGCGACATATTTGTTATTGTCTGGATTTTTGTCTTCATGTTCTCTCTTTCATGGGATTTAGCACTGGTTACTTTATCTATTATTCCAATACTTTTTTATGCAACATTTTTATTTAGAAAGAAAGTTAGAGAAACTTACCGAGATGTTCGTTTGCATCTTGCAAGATTAAATTCTTACATGCAGGAACATGTTACGGGAATAAATATAGTTCAAAATTTTGTTAAAGAAGATGATGAATTAAAAAAATTTTCTTTGATTAATAGTGACTACAGAAATGCAAATATTAAATCAGTTTTTTATTATGCTGTTTTTTTCCCATTTGTTGAATTGTTAAGTTCTATTACAATTGGTTTGATTATCTGGTATGGCGGAGGTGAAGTAATTCAGAAACATTTAACAATTGGTGTTCTGTTTGCTTTTCTTCAGTATACAGAAATGTTCTGGAGACCAGTTAGAGATTTATCTGAAAAATATAACATTCTTCAAACTGCAA
This sequence comes from Rosettibacter primus, assembly GCF_036860675.1. Taxonomy (NCBI): domain Bacteria; kingdom Pseudomonadati; phylum Ignavibacteriota; class Ignavibacteria; order Ignavibacteriales; family Melioribacteraceae; genus Rosettibacter; species Rosettibacter primus. The sequence goes on along the minus strand of NZ_JAYKGK010000003.1, from coordinate 307,153 downwards.
TGGCTTCTTCCGAAAGAATTTTTAAACTACTTGATGACCAAACATTTGTTAAGAATCCAGAAAATCCAATTATTTTGAATAGTATTAAAGGTGAGATTGAATTTAAAAATGTCTGGTTTGCATATAATCCTGAAGAATATGTATTAAAAGATATTTCATTTAAAATTAATCCAGGTGAAACAGTAGCAATTGTAGGAGCTACAGGTGCAGGAAAGACAAGCATCATAAATATTCTAACAAGATTTTATGATATTCAGAAAGGAAGTATTACAATAGATGGAATTGATATTCGTAAACTTGACAAACGCAATCTGAGAAAATTCATTTCCGTTGTTTTGCAAGATGTATTTTTATTTTCTGGAACAATTAAATCAAATATATCGCTTGGTTCAGAAGAAATTTCTGATGAACAAATAATTCAAGCTGCTAAAATTGTTGGAGCACATGATTTTATTTCTAAGCTTTCTAATGGATATGATGAGGAAGTAAAAGAAAAAGGAGCTACATTAAGTGTTGGACAAAGACAATTGATTTCGTTTGCAAGAGCACTGGCTTTCAATCCACAAATATTAATCCTTGATGAAGCAACTTCGAGTATTGATACAGAAACAGAAGAGTTAATACAAAATGCAATTGAAAAACTTTTAGCCGGCAGAACTTCGATTGTTATAGCACACAGATTGTCAACAATTCAAAACGCAGATAAAATAATAGTAATGCACAAAGGTGAATTAAAAGAAATAGGAACTCATCAAGAACTTTTAACAAAGCGCGGGATATACTACAAATTGTATCAACTTCAATATAAAGAACAAGAAATTACAAGAACTGCATTATAAATGTTTATCAGCTATTCGTTAAAATGAAGTTTAATGTTTACGATTTCAGGTAGACTGCCAATTCTTATTGGCGGACCCCAGCCTCCCGCCCCACAAGAAACATAATAATGTGTGTTTCCTTTTCGCTTGTATCCCCAAGGCAATTCATAAATTTTTCTTATGATATAATTTAAGGGCCAGAGTTGTCCATTATGTGTATGCCCGGATAATTGTAAATCAATCCCATTTTGTTCTGCTTCTTCGAGATGAAATGGTTGGTGGTCCATTAGAATAATTGGAAGTGATTTGTCTAAATCTTTTGTTAATTCACTTAATTCTTTTCTATTTTTTTCTGAAAATCTGTTTATTGAACGGTCTTCTCTTCCTACTATATAAAATGTATTGTCAATTAAAATTGAACTATCTCTTAACATCTGTATTTTGTGAGCATTCAAATAGTTGACAGCGTCTTCTACTCCTCCAATGTATTCGTGATTACCAGTTATTCCAAAAATTCCATATTTTGCTTTCAGTTCAAATAGTGCTTCTCCAACATTGTCTTTTAAGACAGGCTTTATATCTTCATCAATTATATCTCCAGCCAAAAGAATTATATCAGGTTTGAGTTTGTTAATTTTGTCAACAATTTTGTATGCAAACATTTTCCCATTAATTGTTCCAAGATGTAAATCTGATGCCATTACAATATTAAGTGATTTTAAGTTGCCTGCTTTTTTATTTATGAATAACTCATATTTACGAACATTTATAATTTTTGAAGTAAAATATCCTCCCATAATTAGAATTAATACTAGAATAGAAATACATGCTGCTAAAAATTTTTTCACTTTAACAGGATTTTCTGTTATAAAAGATGGAAGAAAATGCAAGAAATGATTTATTATTCTAATTAAATCAATTGTAATTATGAATAGGAATGAATAAAACATAACAGCAATCCAGAAAGAACCACACCATATTAAAAAATCACTAAGATAAGAAACCCAGTAATTTTCAAGTATTCGGCCGAAGATGTAAGAAAGAATTAAAAAAACTAAGACTATAATTGAAAGATTTTTGTAATTATCCGGTATTACTGAAATAATTCTTCTTGCGATGTAAAAATTAATTAAACCATAAATTGTAAAAACAATTGCAAAAAATGTTATTGCCTGAGTAGTTTTCATAGTTCTTTAACTTTTTTGGATGGTCAATTAATAAATGCTTTTCTTTTTTGAACAGCTTTTTCGTAAAGTTGAATGTATTTTTCGGCAGATTTTTTCCATGAGTAATCCTTGCTCATTCCATTCGTTTGAATTTTTTTCCAGACATCTTTTAATTGAAAATCATGTAAAGCTCGTTTTACAGAATCTAACAAAGCATGACCTGAATAATCCCAGAAAGAATAACCAGTGCCTATTTCTTGTCCCATAGCTAAATATTCATTCCAATCTTGCACAGTATCTGCCAATCCTCCGGTTTTTCTCACTACGGGGACAGTTCCATATTTTAACGAGTAAATTTGATTGAGACCGCATGGTTCGTATTTTGAAGGCATAAGAAAAATATCAGCACCGGCTTCAATCAAGTGTGCAAGCTCGTTGTTATAACCAATGTAAGTAAAAAGTTTATTAGGGAATTTATGTGAAATATGATAAAAGAGTTCTTCATATCGCTGCTCTCCGCTTCCAAGTATAATCCATTGAGCATTTAAGTTCATCAGTTCATTAATTACATAAGCTAAAATATCGAACCCTTTTTGAGAAACAAATCGAGAAATCATAGCAATCAAGGGAATACTTTCATTAAATGAAAAGTTAATATGTTCAAGAAGAAATTTTTTGTTTTTTATTTTGCCTGATAAATCATTTATTGAATAATTATATGGAATAAATTTATCTGTTTCGGGATTCCAGATGTTATAATCAACACCATTTAAGATTCCGTAAAAATCATCTTTTCTTATTTGTAAATATTCATGCATGCCTTCACCATATTCGGGGGTAAGAAGTTCTTTAGCATAAGTTTCGCTTACAGTATTTAATACATCTGCTGTGAAAATAGCTGTTTTCAAAAAATTTACATCACCATAATATTCACCTATTCCGCCAAAGAGATAATGTTCGTGTTTAATTTCTGCTTTTGCAAATGTATCTTTAGCAAATCTTCCTTGATATGCAATATTGTGAATAGTAAATACAGTTGCAGTTTTTTCGAATAATTTATCCCATCCATAGTTTTCTCTAATAAGAATTGGAATTAATGCAGTCTGCCAGTCATTGCAATGAATAACATCTGGTGCCCATTGAAGCCGCTGCAATATTTCAATTACACCTTTAGAAAAAAGAATAAATCTCTCATCTTCATCATAATCATTTGTATAAATGCGAAAACGGTGATAGTAATGAGGACAATCAACAAAATATACTTCCACATTAGATGTCTCTGAAGGATTCGAGTTAGGCAGTTTTGCTGTATGAACATGAACCGAATGAACTTTGCCTGCAACACGAATAGGAATTTCACCAATATCCCATCTATAAGACAAACCGTGTTCAACTTCGCCAAATGTATTATACTTTGGCATAAAAACTTTAACTTCGTGACCTAATTTTGAAAGTTCGAGAGGAAGAGAACCTGAAACATCTGCAAGGCCACCGGTTTTGGCATAAGGATAAACTTCACTTGAAGCAAAAGCAATTTTCATTAACAGAAATTTTTTATTTATAAATACAAAGATAATGAAAGAAAAGTTTATAAGAATTAGTTACTCATTAGATTTGTTATAAAGCGCATGTTTTTTGATGATGAGTTTGAAATAATAATTTTTAATACTGCAGTAAGTGGCACAGACAAAAACATTCCTACAATTCCCCATAGATAACCCCAAACCATTAAAGAAAAAAGAATTATAAGTGGATTTAAGCCAAGTTTATTTCCAAATATTTGAGGCTCAATAATGTTTCCTATAATATTTTGAACAACTATAATTGTTGCAGTTACAAGAAGTGCGTATCCAACAGATTCATACTGAATGAGCGTCATCAATGCAGGTAAGGCAACACCAATAACCGAACCAATATTGGGAATGAAATTCAACAACACTGCTATTGTAGCCCATACAATGTAGAACTCAACTCCATAAAGCCATAATATAATACCTATCAAAAAACCAAGTGTAAGGCTGATTAGAAATTTGGTGATTATATATTTTTGAATTTGTTCTGTAATATCTTTAAAAGTTTTGCGCAGCTTCATTTCTCTTTGAATTGTTAATGTAGCAAGCTGTTCGTCGATAGATTTATCATTTTCATCTAAAAGTTCTTGTTTTTGTTTTAATTCCCTTCTCAATTTTTTAATTGTTGATTTTACATTTTTCTCAACATAACGAAGTCGTATTGCTTCTACAATTTTATCATGACCGCTGCTTATAAAAATGAAGAAGAAAAGAATTAGAAATAGATTTGTAAAGACATCAATTGTGGAAGAAAAAATACCGCTTGCAATATCTCCATAATTCAATGATTTGAAAAATCTGCTTATTGTAAAATTTGTAAAAAGTGGGTCTCTAATTCCAATCGACCTTGATGCATTTCTTATTATGTGGCTTAATTTTTCTGTATAAACAGAAAGGTTTTCACCAAACTGTAAAAATGAAGTTAGGATAATTTGTGTAATTCCAGCAAAAAGTCCTATCGTGATTATTATATCTATGAAAATGATAATACTCAAAGGAATTCTTCTTACTTTAAGAAAATTGTTCATTGGTTCGTAAACAAAAAACAAAATGTAGGCAATTACAAAAGGGATGAAAATATGGCGTAATTCTTTAAGAATAAAAAAAATGACGAATAATCCAATGACAGAAACAAAAAATTTTATTGTTGAATCGGGATTAATTTTTTTCATTAGTTTTTGCTTTTTCATAGTCAAATATATAAAAAAGATAATTCTATTATTGTGCTCTTAATATGAGTTACATAAAAAATATTTTTCAAATTTTTTTCAAGAAACATTCATAAATTAAAATTATTTTTTGATATCAGAATCAAAATAGAAAATGTTTATGAAATCATATTATTTATTCAAAAAAGATTGGGAATCGGAACTAAGAACGCGTTATGCAATTAATGCATTGTCGATGTTTATTCTGGTGACAATTAGTGTAATAATGTTTTCTATCGGTAGTGAAAAAATAACAGAATATTTAACAGGGGGACTCCTCTGGGTTGTAATATTTTTTTCTGCAATGTCGGGTTTATCAAGAGTATTTGTTTCCGAAGAAGAGCGTGGTACTACAATGACTCTTCATTTGATTGCATCACCATCAACAATTTTTTCCGGGAAGTTAATTTTTAATCTTGTTCTTGTTTTTTTAATGAACTTTGCAATTACTATTTTGTTTTTGCTTTTGTTTGAATCATTCATAATAAAAAATTTTTTGTTATTCATAGTTGCATTTGTTCTTGGAAATATTGGAATAGCAATTTCATCTACAATCATAGCAGCTATAATATCAAAAGCATCTTCAAAGGGAACACTTTACCCGGTTTTATCTTTTCCAATTTTGCTTCCATTAATTCTCATTCTTCTTGAAATCACAAAATTTTCGATGGATGGTAATTCCATTTCTTCATCAATGGTTGAGATTTTAGTTCTTGTTTGTTATGATGTAATTATGTTAACAGCATCTTATCTTTTGTTCGATTTTATATGGAAAGAATAATATTGAATTTAATAAATATTCTTTTATATAAATCAACCTCAATTAACTATTATTTTTTTCAGTCCCAAAAAAGTCGTTAAGTATTTTCATAATTTCTTCTTTTGTTTGAATGCTGCTTGTTGCTTTTACAACCTTACCATTTTTATAGTAGACAGTAAATGGTAAGCCGGCAAAGCCTTTGCATTCGGGAAGATTTCTGATGACACGTGCAGCAGGAATATCGAATTCCATGTCAAAAAATTTAACATGTTGATATTCATTTTCAAGCTCTTGCATAGCTTGATAAACAGGAATGCACATTGGTCCCATTCTTCCACAACAAATCATTACATTTTCATTTTCTTTAAGAATTTTATGGTATTCTTCTTCAGATAAAATATGATGTAAATTTGTTCTAAGCATTTTTTGTTCACCCGAAATTTTTTTGTAAGCATAAGATGATTAACAATTGAAAAAGATTCTAGAAAAATTTTTTCATATAAATTTTCTATCTTTTGAAAAACAAAAAATTTTTTTCAATGAATTATGTTAATTATGATTTTGTAATTATAGGGGCAGGATTGGCTGGTCTGTATTCTGCATACCAGGCATCTAAGTATGGTACTGTTGCATTAATAACAAAAACAACTATTGAAATAAGTAATTCTTATTTAGCACAGGGAGGAATAGCAGCTGCAATAGGAAATGATGATTCTCCTCAATTGCACTATGAAGATACAATTAAAGCTGGAAGAGGTTTATGCAATAAAGAAGCAGTAAAGATTCTTGTGAATGAAGGATTGGACAGAGTCAAAGAACTAATCGAACTCGGAATGCAGTTCGACAAAGAGAATGGCAAGATATCATTGGGACTCGAAGGAGGTCATTCAAGAAATCGTGTATTACATGCAGGAGGTGATGCCACAGGAAAAGAAGTAGTAAACTTTATTCTTAAGTTTATCTATGACAACGAAAAAATAAAAATATTCGAAAACACATTGATTTATAAATTAATTTCGAAAAATAATGAATGCACTGGGGCATATGCTTTTAACCACTACAATAATGAAAATTTTTTAATTACTGGAAAAGTTATTATTCTTGCAACAGGAGGAGCTTCCGCAATTTTTTCGAATTCGACAAATCCACACACAACCGTAGGCGAAGGTTTGTGGCTTGCTTACGATATTGGAGTAAAAGTAGAAAGCATGGAGTTTATTCAATTTCATCCCACATCATTTTATACAGGGACGGATGAAACATTTCTTATTAGCGAAGCAGTACGAGGAGAAGGAGCTTTGCTTTTGAATTATGATGGAAAGAGATTTTTGCAAGATGAACACTTGACAGAGCTTGCAACAAGAGACCTTGTATCAGAAGCAATTTTCATAGAATTAAAAAAAACTGGCAAGCCGAATGTATTCTTAAAACTAAGTCATCTAGATGAGAATAAAATCAAAAAAAGATTTTCTAATATTTACAAAGAAGCACTAAAATATGGAATTGACATAACTAAAGACCTTGTTCCTGTAACACCTGCAGCTCATTATATGGTTGGAGGTATTAAAACCGGATTAAATGCAGAAACAAATATTAAACGACTTTATGCAGTTGGCGAAGTTGCTTCTACGGGGGTTCATGGAGCAAATCGACTTGCAAGTAATTCTTTGCTCGAATGTCTTGTCTTTTCTAAAAGAGCAATAGAACATTCATTAAAATATTTGAAAGATGAGAGCAACGAGATCGATGAATTTAATGACATAAAATTTTATGTAGATAATAAAAACAAACAAAATTTTCTTGAAACAAAAAACATTATTGCAAAACTTCTGTGGGACAATGTTGGAATTCTGAGGACAAAAGATTCTTTGCTTGAAGCTCTCAATCAAATTAATAATTTAACAGAAAAAATCTCTTTAGATGAAAATGAATACTTTGCAGGAAGAATCATAAGTCTGATTAATGTAGCAAAAATGATTACAAAAGCCGCATTAATACGAGAAGAAAGCAGAGGATGTCACAGAAGAAAAGATTTTCCAGAAGAAAATGAAAATTTTAGAAAATTAATTGTTCAGGAAAAAGGAAAAGAACCTATATTACTTCCCATATCATAACCACAAAAATTTTTTTGAAAAAAAATGAATAAGAAAGAATTAATTCAAATAATCAATTTAGCTCTAAAAGAAGATATCGGAAGCGGGGATATAACAACCAATTTGATTATACCTGATTTTCAAAAAGGAATTGCAGAAATCTTTGTAAAAGAAGATGGAGTAATTGCAGGATTGAATGTAGCAAATGAGGTGTTCAAAAGACTGAATAATAAAATTACTTTTAGAAAATTTATTAAAGAAGGCGATAAAGTATCTAAGGGGACTAAAATTGCAGAAGTAAAAGGCTCTCTTAGAGCTCTATTAACAGGTGAACGAACTGCATTAAATTTTTTACAAAGAATGAGTGGTATTGCTACTTTTACATCAAAATTTGTGGCTCAACTTGAAGGATTAAATACAAAGATTCTTGATACGCGCAAGACAGTTCCTTGCTTGAGAATGCTTGACAAATATTCTGTTAAAGTTGGAGGAGGAACAAATCATCGTTTTGGACTTTACGATATGGTGTTAATTAAAGATAATCATATCAAAGCTGCGGGAAGTATTACAAAAGCTGTTCAATTGATAAGAAAAAAGCTAAAGAAAAAAGTGAGGATTGAAGTGGAGACTACAAATCTTGATGAGGTCAAAGAAGCATTATCAAATAAAGTTGATATTATTATGCTTGATAATATGTCTTTAAAATTAATGGAACAAGCAGTAAAATTAATTGATGGGAAAGCAAAAGTTGAAGCCTCCGGAAATGTAACACTTCAGAATGTTAGAAAGATTGCATTAACGGGAGTTGATTTTATTTCTGCTGGAGTTCTAACTCATTCGGTCAAAGCACTTGATATCAGCATGAAAATACAAAAATTTAATGCAGAATTAGGAGAACAAAGATGAACGATTTAATAAATGAAATAAATAAATTAAGAAAAGAAAAAAACGCTGTTATACTTGCACATAATTATCAAATTCCTGAAATACAAGATTTAGCAGATTTTGTTGGCGATTCACTTGGTTTATCTCAGCAAGCAGCAAAGACAAATGCAGATATAATTATTTTCTGCGGCGTTCATTTTATGGCAGAGACAGCTTCAATCATTTCTCCAGATAAAAAAGTTTTAATCCCAGATTTACAAGCAGGATGTTCACTTGCTTCTACAATTAATGCAGAACAACTTAGAAAGTGGAAAGAAGAACATCCAGATTATGTTGTTGTATCTTATGTCAATACAACTGCAGAGGTAAAAGCCGAAAGTGATTATTGTGTTACTTCTTCAAATGCAGTTAAAGTTGTTCAAGCAATTCCGGAAGAAAAAAAAATATTATTTCTTCCAGATAAATTCTTAGGATTATATGTAAGCACAGTAACAGGAAGAAAAATGGAGATATGGAACGGTGCTTGTCATGTTCATGAAAAAATTGGAGATGTGAATTTTGATGACGCAAGAAAAGAACATCCAAATGCTGAATTTTTAATTCATCCAGAATGTGGATGTTCATCTTCGTGTATGTTAAAATCTCAACTCTACTTTGATTGTAAAAATATTCATATTTATTCTACAGAAGGAATGATTAAACATGTTATAAATTCTAAAGCAAATGAATTTGTAATTGCTACCGAAGTAGGAATTCTTCATAGATTAAGAAAAGTAAAACCAGAATCAATATTTTATCCATTAAGTGAAAATGCGGTGTGTGAATACATGAAAATGATAACATTGGAGAAATTGTATAATTCTTTGAGGAATGAATTATATGAAGTAAAAGTACCGGAAGAAATTGCACAAAAAGCAAGACTTCCTATCGAACGAATGCTTTCGATTGTCTAAATAATTATTTTATTTAAAACATGATAATTCTTGTAGGTTCAAAAAATCCTGTTAAAATTGAATCTGTAAAAGAAGCATTTTCATATTACTTTGATAATATTGAGGTAATTGGAATCGAAGTTGATTCAGGCGTTTCTTCTCAGCCGATTAATGATGATACATTTTTAGGGGCACAAAATCGTGCTCTTAAGTTGAAGGAGATTAATGAGAAAGAAAAATTAAATGGAGATTTTTTTATTGGCATCGAAGGAGGAATAATAAATCATTTTAACAAATGGTTTGCTTTTGGTTGTATGTGTGTTGTAAATAAAGAAGGAAAAATTTCATTTGGAACTTCACCACATTTTGAACTGCCGAAAATAATCATTTCCAGATTATTAAATGGAATTGAACTTGGTGAAGTAATGGATGAAATAATGAATCAAAAAAATACTAAACAGAAAAATGGTGCAATAGGATTTTTTACTAATGGAGTAATGAATAGAAAAGAGCTATATGTTGAAGGTTTAAAAGTTGCAGTGATTCCATTCTTGCATGAAGAAATGTTTTTTAATAAAAAAGGGTGATAAAATGATTCTGCCAATTTACCAAGTTGATGCATTTACAGGGAAAATTTTTTCTGGTAATCCAGCAGCTGTGATTCCACTTGAAGAGTGGCTTGATGATAAAGTACTGCAGAGTATTGCCATGGAAAATAATTTATCCGAGACAGCATTTTTTGTAAAAAAGGGGGATAAATATCACATCCGATGGATGACGCCTCAATCCGAAGTTCCATTATGTGGTCATGCAACTCTTGCTTCAAGTTTTGTTTTGTTTAATTTTATTGAGAAAGATAAAGATAAAATTATTTTCACATCTAAAAGTGGCGATTTAATTGTTGAACGAAATGGTGACCTGTTAACTTTAGATTTTCCTGCTAATAAACCGCATACAGCAAATCAACCATATGAATTGAATGAATGTTTTCAAAAAATACCAATTGAAGTTCTTGAAAATGGTTTATTTCTTTTTATAGTTTTTGATGATGAAGATTTTATAAAAAATTATTTACCGGACTTTAATTTAATTCGAAAACTTCATAAACATGGTGTAATAATAACCGCAAAAAGTAAAACAGTCGATTTTGTATCGAGAGTGTTTGTGCCAAATGAAGGTGTTGATGAAGACCCTGTTACTGGTTCAGCACACACGGTATTAACGCCATATTGGTCAGAAAAGCTTAATAAGAAAAAGCTAATTGCTCATCAAGTTTCAAAAAGGGGTGGCGAACTCTTTTGTGAAAATATGGGAGAACGTGTTAAAATATCTGGCAAAGCTGTTTTATATATGACCGGAAATATCTATTTATAAATCACATTCCCAGGGTTTATTTTAATTCAATTCTATTTTATTAAAAAAAATATAAGCATATTTACACAAAAAATTTTTCGCACTGCGAAAAATTTGCACAAATAGTTTATTTTTATAGTTGAATTTTAATTCAATATAAAATGAAAAAAATATTACTGATAATTCTAACAGTACTGGGTATAATTTCTTGTGATGCACCAAGATTAAATCCGCTTGATTCACAAAATCCAAACAATAAATTGGGTCTAATCGATGGTTATGTATTGTCTTCTAATCGTTCTGGTTTAATAGGTGTAAAGGTAATCTGGAAAAATCAAAATGTTTTTGTGTCAACTAATTCGCAGGGTTATTTTAGAATAGAAAACATTCAAATGAAAAATGGAATGTTAATTTTTGAAAAAGAAGGATTATCTCGAGATTCTATTTATGTTGAATGGAATAATCAAAAGGTAAAACATTTACAGGAATTCATTTTAAGTTATATTCGTGGGCAGCTTGATGGATATGTTTATACAGTTCCAAAAAATCCAGTTGAAAATGTAAGAGTATTATGGAAAAATCAAAAAGTTTTTGCTGAAACAAATTCCGATGGGTATTATAAATTAGAAAATGTTTCAATGAATAATGGCTGGCTTTATTTTGAAAAAGAAGGATTATCTCGAGATTCTTTTTATGTTGAATGGAACAATGAAGAAACAAAACATATTTCTGATGTAATTCTGTATCCAACTATTGGAACACTTGATGGATTTGTTTATGCTGTTCCCCGTTCAGCTTTGCCAAATGTAAAAGTTTTCTGGAAGAATCAAAATATACTTGTTCAAACAAATTCATCAGGCTATTATAAATTAGAAAATATATCAATGAAAGATGGCTGGCTTTATTTTGAAAAGGAAGGCTTTGCAAAAGATTCTGTTTATGTCAGATGGAATAATCAAAAATCAGTAAGAGTCAATGAAGTAATTCTTTATTACACGATTGGTATACTTGATGGATTTGTTTATGATATTTCCAGAAATCCTTTGAAAGATGTTAAAGTGTTATGGAAAGATCAAAATATTTTTGGCGAAACAAATTCGAGTGGTTATTATAAACTGCAAAATGTTTCCTTAAAAGATGGCTGGCTTTATTTTGAAAAATATGGATTTAAAAAAGATTCAGTTTATGTAAGCTGGAACGGTCAGAACTCATTAAGAATTGGTGATAGAACTTTGGGTTATACTTATGCTACAATTTTGGGGTATGTTAAAACAGTAGCACTGCCGCGCAAAGTTATTCCAGATGTGAAAGTATACTGGAAAAATCAATCAATGATTGCTCAGACCGATGCAACAGGGAAATATCAATTAGATAATGTAGTTCAAAATGATGGCTGGCTTTATTTTGAGAAAGACGGTTACAATAAGGATTCTGTTTTTGTTCAATTTGATAATCAACCAGTTAAACAAATAGATGATAGATTCTTGAATGCTAATCCACGGTTGACTGAGCTTTCAATTTATACAATTGTTCAGAACAGGTATCCGGATATTCAAGTTCAGAGACTTTATATTCAGGCAACAATTTCTGATGATGAGAATGATGTTGATACAGTTTTTGTTAAAAACAATTCGTTGAATTTTTCTAAGAGATTAATTTTCAATCCAGAAACGAACAAATATGAAAATAATTTCAGAACAATAGATTTAAAGATAAATTCAATTGAAGATGCAATTGGTACTGATTTTACAATCATAGCAAAAGACAAATCAGGAAAAGTTTTTACAATTGGTTCATCCAACATTAAAAGGTTAATTACACAGGAAATTATAATTGATTCGCCAGTTAATAGAGCTGCGGTAAGCAGCAGTCCTACATTTGTCTGGAAAAAATTTACTCCAGGATTCAATTTTAAATATGCTGTTCAAGTTTATACAGATGAAACAGCTCCAATTTTAGTTTGGGAGAAAAAAAATATTTCAAAAGATGCAACTGAAGTAACATGTGATATAACACTGCCACCAGGCGATTATTTCTGGGTTGTAATTTGCATAGATGATTTTGGAAATAGTTCAATTTCAAAACCTGGAACATTTACGGTAAAATAAGAACAGAGATTAACCATGAAGTTTATTCCAGAAAATATTAATTACATAAAAAATCTCTCAAAAGAAGAATTTGAAGCTCTCTTTGAATTCAGTCAACTTCTGAACTCATCAAGTTATCAAGAATCTTTTATAGAAGATGTAATTGATATTGTAATAAAAATTATTAATGCAGAACGAGGATTATTTGTAAAATATGATGAAACAACAGACAGCTTTTCAATTATAACAGCAAGAAAAATTTCCAATGAAAGCATAACAGACTTAAATCAATTTTCTTCGGGAATACTTCAAAAAGTAATAAAAGAAAAACGACCTTTACTGTATCACGATGTGATGGGTGACCCAAATTTATCTCAATTTCAGAGTGTGCAAATTCATAGAATAAAATCTGTGATTGGTGTTCCAATAATGCGTGATGGCAAAGTTTGGGGAGTAATTATTGCAGACAGCACATTAGACCGTCGTGAATTTACAGAAGAGAATTTAATTTTCTTAAACTTCTTTTCGAATCTTGTATCTCTAACTTTAGACAGAATAATCAAGCTTGAAGAATTAGAAAAAGAAAACAGAATATTAATAAATAAACTTCAGTCTTCTGAAATTATTCCGGAGATGGTTGGCAATAGCACTGCCATTCAAAATCTTACAAAGTTAATTCATAAAGTTGCCCAAACAGATGCAACAGTTTTGATAACAGGAGAAAGCGGAACAGGAAAAGAAGTTGCAGCCCGTGCAATTCATCAATTAAGCAGAAGAAAAGACAAACCATTTCTCGCTCAATTTTGCGGTTCAATTCCCGATAGTCTTCTTGAAAGTGAATTATTTGGTTATAAGAAAGGTGCTTTTACAGGTGCCAGTACAGATAAGCAGGGTTTGATAGAAGCTGCAGATGGTGGAACATTTTTCCTTGACGAAATTGCTGATATATCGAGTGCTCTTCAAGCAAAACTTTTAAGAGTTCTTGAAAACCGCGAGATAATTCGACTTGGTGATACTAAAGTGAAAAAAGTAGATGTAAGAATAATTGCAGCTACAAATAAAGATTTACATGCACTTACTAAAGAAGGTCAGTTCAGAGAAGATTTGTTTTATCGGTTAAATGTGTTTCCTATTAAAATGCCACCATTGAGAGAAAGACGGGAAGATATCCCGCTGCTTGCAAGTTACTTTGTAAAAAAGATTGCAAAGAAAAATATTCCTATAGATACTTCTGCGATAAAAAAATTGGAGAGTTATTACTGGCCAGGAAATGTTCGGCAATTAATAAATGTAATCCAACGAGCACTTATTCTTTGTGACTCGGATAAAATTTATGCAGAACATATAATCCTTGAAGATAATCAGGATTTGATGAATTTTAAAGGAACACTTAAGGAATTTGAATTGCTGCTTCTTAAAAAACGTCTTGAAGAATTTAATGGCAATAGGACATTAACAGCAAAATCACTTGATGTTTCAGTTCGATGGATTCAACTAAAATTAAAAGAGATGGGTGAACAACAAAACGATGCTTAGTTCAACAGAAATATTGTTCGAGAAGTTTGAAATTCTTGATGTACTCAAAAAAGATGAACATGCTGCAGTTTATCTTGCAAATCATATTTATCTAAGTAAAAAGATTATTCTGAAAGTTCTTAATACAGAAAAAATATCAGACCAGACATTAATAGAAAGATTTAAACGCGAAGCAAAATTACTTGCAAAACTTGACCATCCAAACATTATCAAAGTACTGGACTTTGGTACAAGCAAAGAATATTTCTACATTTCATTTGAATACATCGAAGGAGAAAGTTTAAGAAATTTATTAAAACATAGAAATCTTTCTTATGAAGAAAAAAAACTTTTAACAATACAACTTTTCAAAGCACTTCATTTTGCTCATTCAAATCAAATTATTCATCGGGATATAAAACCGGAAAATATTTTTATTGACAATAACATGAATTTAAAATTAGGTGATTTTGGATTGGCACTTTCTGCAGAAGATAATTATGTGACAAGCCCGTATTCAATTGTAGGAACACCCAGTTACATGTCGCCAGAACAAGTAGCAGGAGCAAAACTTACTTATCAGAGTGATTTGTTTTCTGCTGGTGTTGTGATATACGAAATATTTACCGGGAAAAATCCATTTTTGAAAGAAAATGTTACTCTTACTTTAAATGAAATAATGTCCTACAATGAAAACAATATTATTGAAGGTTTGAGTGAAACACCAGAAGAAATTAGACAAATTATTATTCGTCTTTTGAAGAAGAAACCTGCACTTCGTTATAATTCTGCACTCGAAGTATTAAATGAATTGAATGTTCAATTAGAACAATTAACAATTTCTTTAAGTAAAGAAGTAAAACCCGATAAAAGAAAAACAAAGATTATTATTTCTGGGATTGCTTTAATTGTTTTAATAATAGCAGTTACAATTTACTTAAATCAAATACAATTAAAAAAATCTTTACCTGCAGAACAAAGGGTTGATCAACAAAAAGTTGAACCAAGGGAAGAAAAAGCTGCCTTGGATGAAAAACAATCATTTAATAATAAAATTGATTCCAGTTTAATTGCGGCTAAAACAACAGAAAATAAAACATTAAACGAAGGCTCTCCACTAAAATATGGAGGATTATTTGTTGAATGTTTCCCGTGGGCTGATGTCTATGTAGATGGAGAAAAACTTGAAACAACACCAATGAATAAACCATTAGCATTAATAGAAGGGGAACACACTATTAAATTAGTACATCCTGACTATCCAATTTATTCTGAAGTAGTTAAAATAAATCATTCACAAGTAACAAACTTAAAGGTTTCACTTGAATCTTTAATGGGATATATAAATTGCAAGGTTAATCCCTGGGGAAACATCTATGTCAATGGGGATTTCAAGGGTCAAACCCCTATGAAAGAATTAATTAGAGTTTTTCCTGGTTTTGTGAGATTAACTGTTAAAAATCCAAATTATAAAGATATTGATACAAGTTTTTATGTTAAACAAGGAGATACTGTACAACTTAAATTGGTATTAAAAGAAAAATGATGGTATAGAACTTGTTCTATACATAAGAAAGAGGTGAGTATGAGAAGAAAAATTTTTATGATGCTGATATTATTTGCCCTGCCTGTACTTGCACAGAATTATGAATGGCAGGTAGTAACCGGCTGGGATATGAAATTTCCTGTTTCAGGAGGTCAGGTAGTCTATGACACAGTTAGCAATAAATTTTATGTGCTTGGCGGAGAAAATTCTTCTAAAGAAATTGTTGATTGGATTCAGGAATACAATATTCTTTCAGGTGAATGGAAAATTGTGGGTAAAATGAGTCAGCCAAGATATTTGTTTGTAGCAAATATCTGGCAATCGCAAATTCTTTATTTTGGCGGTGTGAGTGAATTTGCTCAAGAAAAAAATGTAATGGAATCATGGAATTATAAATTAATTCCATCAAACCCTGTTGTTTTTGATACTCAGGATAATTTTGCAAGAGCATTTTCTACTGGATATATTAAAAATAATTTATTGTATATCATAGGTGGTGAACCCATTCCCAGCGGAGTTCATGAACTTCCTTATATTATTGGGTATGATTTAATAAACAAAAAAATAAATTTTACTTACGGAACAACAAGTCAAAATCAACCAAAGCAGCAGATGAGTATTCTTCTTGATAATAATATTTATATTTTTGGTGGAATTTTAAACGGTGCGCTTTCTTCTATTAATAAATTTGATATTAGTAAAAATAAAATTGAAGAACTCACGCAAAAACTTTCAACTCCCCGAGCTGGAGGAGTTGCAATTTATAACCCTGTATTAAAAAGAGGTTTTATTATTGGTGGTTTTAATGAAACAGATAAAGCTCTCAAATCAGTTGAAGCAATAGACTTTTTGAGTGATGGAAAAGTTCTTATTTATTCATTTCCCCCGCTTAAATATGCAAGAAGAAATCCAATGGCAATTAATTATGGAAATACAATTGTTGTTTTTGGTGGAAGAGACGAAAATGGAAATATTGTTCCATACCTTGAAAAACTTGTAACACTAACAACTAAATCTGATAATGAAGAAGAAAATAATCTGCCAAAAACAGATGCATTATTTCAAAACTATCCCAATCCTTTTAATCCAAATACAACAATTTCGTTTGAATTATCAAGATATTCATCGGTTTCGCTTGATATTTATTCTTTACTTGGTCAGCACGTAATAACATTGAAACAGGGAAATCTTCATGCTGGAAGATATTCTGTTGAATGGAATGGGAAAGATAAATATGGTAAGGAAGTTCCGGCAGGAGTTTATTTTGTATGTTTGAAAACTGATATTCTTATTCAAACCAGAAAAATGGTTCTTCTCAAATGACTAAAAAAAATTTTTTCTTTTTATTGTTTTTATTTTCATTAAATATTTTTGCTCAGGAAATCTCATTTGAGAAAGTCAAAAGAGAATATGATTCTTTTGAGTATGAAAATGTTATAAAATATTCAAATGTGTTGTTAAAAGAAAAATCTTTGCCCGATACACTTTTAATTGACATTTATTTAATGAGAGCAGTATCTTTTTATTCACTTGGCTTTGAAGATTCAACAAAAGAAAGCTTCAAAGAAATATTGAAGATAAAAAACGATTATAATGCTGACCCTTCAAAAATATCTCCAAAACTCATTGCTCTTTTTAATCAGGTAAAAGTTGATTTTATTAATACATTAAAATCAGAAACTCCTTCACAGGATAGCACACAAATATTTTCAATGCAAAAATCTTTTGACTATTCACTTGTAAGAAATTCTTTGATAAGAAATGTTTTTCTGCCTGGTTCGGGACAATTTTACTGTGGTCTAAAAACAAAGGGCTCAATTCTTGGAGTTCTTTCTTTAATTAATCTTGCCAGTGCAGTTTATTATATCTACGATACAAATAAAAAAGAAAATGATTATTTGAATGAAGTTGATAATTTATTGATTCAACAGAAATATGATTTATACAACAAATCATACAAAACAAGAAACATTTTATTAATCTCTTACATTGCTCTGTGGGTTTATAGTCAACTTGATTTATTGTTTTTTAATGATGATGAAATTTTCATGAATGAAACTATAAAATCAGAGTCTAATTCATTTATGATGATGAGAAATGAAATTCAGTTGAGTATTAGAATTCCATTTTGATTTCCACAAATACTGACCGAATAATTTTCCTATGATACGAAAAAAATTCGCACAAAAGAAATTAGAATGCTGTGAAATATTTAAAAAATTCAGTTTGATTAATGGCACTTAAATTGTGCATTGCTTATACACACACAAACAAGCTCCGTCCTTAAGAGGCGAAGGTGAGTTTAAGTTTCAGTATCCTTCGCCTTTTTTATTTTTAAAACAAACTGAGCTAAAATATTACATAAAAATTTTCATAACAAAATGAATATTCATATATTAAGTTTAGAAAAAATTTTGTTCACCAATGGAATTTAAAACTGAAAAATATAAAGATGTTGCAGTAGTTCATGTTTATTTAACGAGAGCTACTTTAACAAAAGCTGTAAAATTCAAAGAATTTGTTGCAGAAGTTATAAATGAAGGAACAAATAAAATTATTATCGACCTTACTTTATGTGAATATATCGATTCAACATTCTTAGGTGCTTTAGTTTCCCAGTTGAAAAAAGTTAATTCTTTGGGAGGAGATTTGAGATTGGTTTACAATAAAGATGTTCCCTCGCTTGTTTTTATGGTAACACGAATGGATAAAGTATTTAAAGTTTTCTCAACCCTTGATGAAGCTTTATCGAGTTTTGGTGTAATAAATTCAAAACCTAAGCTTGAGTGGAAATGATTTTATAAACCTTGTCGTTTTCTCTTACAAGTTCTTTACAAGGGAAAGTAATATCAAATCCCTTTTCGGCTTTGATGATTTTATTTTCTTCTTGCATCATTTCTTCTATTTTTAATTCAACTATTCCAGTAGTATTTCCAATAATGTAGATTGCATCACCAACAATTAAATCATTAGCTTCTATTTTCACATAAGCAATTTTATTTTTCTTGTAATAGTTCAAAACTTTGCCAATATAAATTTTTCTTGTGGTTGCAATGCTTCCGTATGCGTTTGCATAACTTTCAATTCCCGGAGTTCCAAAATAAAATCCTTTTGAAAATCCACGGTTATAAACTTTTGACAGCTCTTCTGTTAATTTTAATTTAATTTCATCTGTTAATTTGTTTTCGAAATATAAATCTATAGCATTTCTATACACTGATGTAACTTTGTAAATATATTCAGGACTCCTTTTTCTCCCTTCAATTTTGAAGGCATCAATTTTTGCTTCAATTAATTTATCGATAAAATCAATTGTGCATAAATCTTTTGGAGAAAGAACATAACCATCACCTATTAGTAAACTAAATTTTTCATCTTTATCATAAATTTCATATTCCCTTCTGCAGGGCTGAAGGCATTCTCCTCTATTAGCACTTTTATTAAATACTTCGTGACTCATAAAACATCTGCCGCTTACAGCTATACACATAGCTCCATGTATAAAGGTTTCGATTTCAATATCTACTTTATTTTTGATTTCTATGATTTTATCAAGTGTGCATTCTCTTGCAAGTACAATTCTTTTTGCTCCGAGATTTTTATAGAATTTAGCGGCTTCGGAATTTGAAATTGATGCTTGTGTGCTTACGCAAAATGGCATATCATATTCTTTACACTTTTGGAGAACTGATAAATCCCAACCAATTATCATATCAATTCCGTTTTCTTTGGCAGCAAGAATAATTCTATCTAATTCGTCAAGTTCATTTTCGAAAATTATAGTATTTAATGTAAGATGAGATTTAATTTCATTTTTTCGACATATTTTAGAAATTTCTTTTAAATCCTTCAGTTCGAAGTTTTTTGCCATTGCCCGCATATTCAGGCTTTCAACACCAAAATAAATTGCATTTGCCCCTGCTTTAATTGCTGCATTAAGCATACTCCAGTCCCCGGCAGGAGCTAAAAGTTCAGGTTTATTTTTATATTTTGCTTCCATTATATTCAAATGTAATTAAAAGACATTGTAAATCTATTTATTTAACAAATAATCTGCTTGTGAAATAATCATGCATAAAAATTTTTATATTGCTTTAATTGGGATTGGTATAGGAGGAATTGGATTTGGTCTGGTTACTCCTGTTACAGTAATGCTTCTTGAGCATAATAAAGCTCCTGCATTTATTACTGGAAGCATTACAATGGTAAATTATTTGAGTGTTGTATTATTCTCGCCATTGGCTGGAATATTAATAGATAAATTTAATGTTAAGAAAATCTTAGGATTGGGTTTGTTGATATGGTCATTAGGTGCACTGCTACATGTTTTCTGGTATGTATATCCTTTATTATATGGAATTAAATTCTTGATGGGAATTGGTGGTACAATGATTTTTGTTTCAACAGAATTTATAATTAATTATTACAGTGATGAAAGCAACAGAGGAAAAAATATAAATCTTTATGCAGTAATTTTATCAATTGGTATTGCTGCCGGAACCATTTTAATATGGACAATTAAAATTGCTTCATGGCTTCCTTTTGTTATTGGTTCTACGATAATGTTTGTAGTGTTCATACTTCAGGTAATGGCGTTTGAAGAAATTGAGAATGTGTATTTGGAAAAAGAAGTAGAAAAAATGTCTTTCGCAAAAATGCCTTTGTTAAGTATAATATCTTCTGCTTTGTATGGCTTTTTTGAATCATCAATTATTGTTGTAATTCCGATGTTTGGATTAAGAAATTTATTTGATGTAAATCAGGTCTCATATTTTATTGCATCATTTGTAACAGGTGGTATATTATTGCTTTACCTAATTGGGTTTATAAGTGATAAATATAATAGACGTAGTCTGTTGTTGTTAATTTCACTTTTATTATGTGCACTTATGATGCTTCCATCAATTAATACTAATTTTATTTTCCTGATTGGTGTATTCTTTCTAATTGGTGGAATAGTTCCAGCTATCTATACAGTTGGTCTAAGATATACTATTGAAAAAGTAGAAAAAAAATTTATGGCACAGGCAAATGGTTATTTTATAATGATGTATGGAGCTGGAACTATAGCCGGACCAATTTTAGGTGCAATGCTTGTAGATTTTGATAAAAGATTCGGCTACTGGTTCTTTGCATCGTTTATATGTTTGTTGTATTTTGTTTTTTTTCATAAGTGGAGAAATAAATCTTAGTATGTTTACTTAAATGAATTTATTATTTTAGAATAAAATTTATAGATATTTTTATAAATGATTAATAACTCGATAAATATTTTAGAAATACTTGAAGAAATTGATGTGCCTGTATTAATTAATTACCCCAAAGCAAAACAAATTGTATCAAATAGTAAATTAAAAAATCTGTTCGATAATCCAGAAAATTTTAATATAGACTTTTGGGATAAAGAAAAATTTTATGATACAAATAACAATCTGTTATCAACTCAAGAATTACCTTTCATTAAAGCAGCAAAGGAAGAAAAAAGCATCCCATTTTTTAGATTAAAGTATATTGATAAAAATTTATCAGAAAAATTTTTTATTGTTAATTCATTGTTTATTCCCGAAAAAAATGACGAATCTTATGTAATCTCCTTATTTACAGATGCAACAAAAGAAATCGGGATTGAACAATTATTAAAAGAATCAATTGGTAGCATTCAGGCAGTTCTTTATTCAACAAGTGCAGACGGTAGTGAATATTATTTTATTACAGAGGCAGTAAGACAATTATTCGGTTTTACTCCCGAAGAAATTTATGAAAATAAATTCTTAATTCTTCGAACAATAGCAAAAGAACATTTTGGAACATTTAAAAAGTTTATTGAAAAATTAAGAGCTGGAGAACCATCTATCGTTGAATATAAAATGAAAGATAGATTTGGAAAAGAACACTGGGTTAAACATTCTGGTGTTCCAATATTAAGAGGTGGTAAAGTTATTAGAATTGTGGGAATAATTCTCGATACAACAGAAGAAAAGATTACGAGACTTAAACTTGAAAACTCGGAAGAAAAATTTAGAATGCTGATAGATACAGCAGACGATTTGATTTTTATATTAAATGGATTTGGCTATTTTAATATGGTGAATAAAAATGGTGCAAATACACTTGGTTATAAACCCGAAGAGATGATTGGAAAGCACTTTCTGGATTTTATCGACAAAGAAGATGAACCTAAAATTGCCGAAGCTTTTTCAAAAATTTTGACAACACAAGAAAAAGTTGTTTTTGAAGCACCATTTGTTGACAGATTTGATAAAAGAATTACATTTGAAGTTCATTCAAAACCAATGATAGTTGACGGCGAAGTTTCTGGCATGATTGGAATTGGAAGAAATATTACAAATAGAAAAATTGATGAACAGAAAATTCGTGATTTAAATGCTAAACTCATAGAAGCTAACAGAATAATATCAATTGAAAGAGAAAGAGCCCGTCAAAAGATTAGTCTGCTTGAAGAATTAAGCAAACTTAAAAGTGAGTTCATATCAAATATTTCACACGAATTAAGAACACCGCTTGCTTCAGTTGTAGGTTTTGCAGAAACCATTGCAACAGATGAAGATTTACCTCGCGAAACAATAAAAGAATTTAGCGAAATAATTTTGAGCGAAGGAAGAAGGTTGGCTAAAATTATTAATGATGTTCTTGATTTTTCAAAACTAGAATCTGGCGAAGAGGAATTAAAGAAAGAAGAATTTGAAATTAAGAAACTTGTGGATGAAACCGCTGCAGAATTTTCTGAGGATATTAAAAAGAAAGAAATTGTTTTGTCAAAAGAGTATCCAGAAAAAGAAATAAAAATTTATGCTGATAAAAAAAGAATAAAACAGGCATTAAGTAATCTTATTTCAAATGCAATTAAGTATACACCAAACGGCGGAAGAATTTCTTTGATGATAAATGATTATGATAAAGAAATGGAATTTACAATTAGCGATACAGGCATAGGAATTCCTGAGAAAGAAATTCCGAAGTTGTTTCAAAAATTTAGTAAAATATACAGACCAAATGCACCAGTCTCTGGAGCAGGAATGGGTCTTGCAGTGGTAAAACAAATAGTCGATTTGCATAAAGGTATTATCAGAGTAAAAAGCGAAGAAAACAAAGGAACAACATTTATTATTAGATTACCCAAATAAATTTAAGAGGGTGAATTGGAAAAATTAATTTTTATAGTTGATGATGAAGAATCAATATTAAAAATGCTTACACATTGGTGTAAAAACCAATGGGGTTACAAAGTTAAAACATTTCTTTCCGGCGCTGGTGTGATTGATGCTCTATCTGAAGAACCAGATTTGATTTTGCTTGACATTATGCTGCCGGATATTAATGGTAATGAGTTGCTGATAAAAATAAAACAGCAAAATCCACAGTTGCCCGTAATTATGCTTTCTGCACAGGGAAGTATTGAAGTTGCAATTGAATCAATTAGACTTGGGGCTTTCGATTATTTTCCTAAACCGATTGACAAAAATAAACTTGAATCTGCAATCCGAAATGCAATTAAAAATTATGACCTCGAACGAGAGTTGAAAAAGCTGAAAGAAAATATTCAAAAAGAATACAGCTTCGATAACATTGTTTCTGCAGATAAAAAAATGCAGGAAGCCTTTAAAATGGTTTCGAAGGTTCTTGATAATGATATAACAGTATTAATTCAAGGAGAAAGCGGAACTGGAAAAGAATTAATTGCAAGAGCAATTCATTATAATGGAAAAAGAAAAAATGCTCCATTTGTTGTAGTTAATTGTGCATCAATACCAAGAGAACTCTTAGAAAGCGAATTATTTGGTCATGAAAAAGGTTCGTTTACCGGAGCCCATCAAAGAAAAATAGGTAAGTTTGAATTGGCAAATGGCGGCACAATATTTCTTGATGAAATTGGTGAAATGGAAATGTCTCTTCAAGCAAAAATACTTCGCGTTATTCAGCAAAAAGAATTTGAAAGAGTTGGAGGTAATGAAGTAATTAAAACTGATGTAAGAATTATCTCTGCAACAAATAGAGATTTAAAAGAGTGTGTTGATAAAAAACTTTTCCGAGAAGATTTGTATTATAGATTAAGTTCTTTTCCTATTTATATTCCACCATTAAGAGAAAGAAAAGCAGATATAGTTGTTTTAATAGACCACTTCATTAAACAATTAAATGAAAAACACGGTAAAAACATTAAAGGTGTAACAAAAAATGCCCTTAAACTTATGTATGATTATAACTGGCCTGGAAATGTTCGTGAACTTGAAAATACTCTCGAAAGATGTATGATTCTTACTGATGGAGATTATATTGATGTTGATGTGTTACCCCCTTCTATTACTTCTCAAACAATAGCTGTAGATTCTAAAACTGCTCTCTTTTCAGATGATTCTCCAATAATACCAATTGAAAAATTAGAAGAACTTGCCATTCGACATGCTATCAAAGCAACAGGTAGAAATATGGTTGAAGCAGCAAGAAAATTAAAAATTGGGAGAGCAACTTTGTATCGTTTAATAAAGAAATATAATATAGAAATTAAGTAGGAGCCATTATGGAAATTGTAGAAGAAATTATTGATGATATTGTTGTTGAAATAATAAACACTGAAAGAGCAACATTAAAAGAATCGAGCAATTTAAAAAATATGATATATGAAAAAATTGATAAGGGTTATAAAAATGTGATTATTGATTTGAGTAAAGTTGATTTTATAGATTCAACATTTCTTGGAGTAATTGTAAATGCTCTTAAAAAAGTAGCGAATCTAGGAGGCGATTTAAAACTTGTTGGATTTAAACCTGCTGTAAGATCAATGTTCGAATTGACAAGATTATTCAGAGTATTTGAGTCGTATCCTGAACTGCAGGATGCAATTAGAAGCTTTCAGAAAAATTAAATCTGGAGTTTAACTTTGTCAGCTGTTGAAAACAATAAAATATCCGGTAAAATTCTTCTTGTAGAAGATGAATTTAATATAGCAAAACTTTTTATGCACAATTTGAGCAAAGCAGGATTTAATTGTGAACATGCTTCAAATGGAAAAGAGGGATTAAAACTTGCTCATGAAATTAAACCTGATTTGATTATTAGCGATATAATGATGCCCGAGATGGACGGATTCGAATTTAGAAGAGAATTGCTTAAAGATCCGGAATTAAAAACAATCCCATTTGTGTTTCTTACTGCAAAAGGTTCAGAAGAAGATATTCTTAAAGGATTTGATTTAGAAATCGAAGATTACATTATCAAAACTGCAAGTCCCAAAGTTGTTATTGCAAAAGTGTCGGCAATTCTAAAAAGTCTGGAAAAAGAAAGAGTGAAGGTAGTTGACGAAGTACAAAGAGCCGCAGATTCTATGGTTGCTACTGTGGTTCCAGATGTGCCGCCAAAATTTCAAGGACTTGAAATTAATCAATTGTATATGCCATATAAAAATGTACCCGGTGGAGACTTTATAGATTATTTTAGTATAGACGATAACAATATTGTAGTAATACTTGGGGATGTTATGGGGAAAAGATGGGGAGCCTGGTATTTTGCTGTTGCATATGCTGGTTATGTTCGCAGTGCTGCAAGATTTGTTCTTGAATCTTCTAAAGAATTTAAACCAAGCGAAATACTTCAAAGAATTAATGAATCTGTTTACAAAGACGAAAGAATTTCAGAAGTCTTTATAACACTTTCAATAATAATTATTGATGTAAAAAATAAAATTGCAAAATATTCTGGGGCTGGTGACTTACCAATAATTCATAAATCTTCCAAACAGGCAAAATACATTCAATCAACTGGGTTACTGCTTGGATTTAGTCAATCAGGACAATATGAAGACCATGAAATTAAGTTACAAACGGGAGAAGAAATTATTTTAATTACTGATGGCATAACAGAATCAAGAAATAAAAAAGGTGAACAATATGGTCAGGAAAGATTAATCAATTTTTTGAGTTCATTATCTTCGAACGACAATACAATTGATGCGCTGAAAAAAGAAATTATGAATTTTACTGATGGTGAATTAGAAGATGATGTTAGTATCATTTCAATTAAGATGACTTAGTTACTTATTTAATCTTAATCGCTTTCATTTTCTATTGTTTCTTTTAATGTTAATCTTAAAATAATGTAGCCAATTGTACCTGCAATTAACGAAGCAAGCAATATTGCTATTTTTGAACTGTTGATTATTTGTATGTTTTCGTAAGCAAGAAGTGTGATAAAAATTGACATTGTAAATCCTATACCAGCAATAAATCCAACCCCAATAATGTTTTTCCATTTTAATTCTGATGGAAGTTGACAAAGTCTCAATTTTACCCCAGCATAAGATAAAATTGTTATTCCTAAAGGTTTACCAATTACTAAACCTAAAATAATTCCCAGGCTATAATTTTTAATTAAATTATTATAAAGTTCAGTTTCAATTGCAATGCAGGTATTAGCAAGAGCAAAAATAGGAAGTATAATAAAAGCTACAGGTTTGTGTAAAAAGTGTTGAAGTTTATATGATGGTGATTTTTCTCCTCCATCAGTAAAGGGAATTGCAAAAGCAAGCAATACTCCAGTTATAGTAGCATGAACTCCAGAATGAAGCATAAAATACCACATTATAATTCCACCAATTATATATGGAGCAAGGCTGTGAACTTTTAATCTATTTAATAGAATCAAAATAACAAATATTCCAAGAGCAATAAATAAATTTAAAAAGGAAAGACTGGTCGTATAAAAAATAGCAATAACTAAAATTGCACCAAGGTCGTCAATTACAGCAAGAGCAGTTAAAAATATTTTGAGTGATGCGGGCACTTTATTTCCTAAAAGGGAAAGAATTCCAATTGCAAAAGCAATATCTGTTGCCATTGGAATTCCTGCCCCGGACTGTGTTTCAGTTCCAAAATTTAGAGATAAGAAAATAGATGCAGGAATAATCATACCTCCAACCGCAGCAAAAATTGGCAGAGAAGCATTT
Organism: Rosettibacter primus; assembly: GCF_036860675.1. Lineage (NCBI taxonomy): Bacteria > Pseudomonadati > Ignavibacteriota > Ignavibacteria > Ignavibacteriales > Melioribacteraceae > Rosettibacter > Rosettibacter primus. The sequence goes on along the minus strand of NZ_JAYKGK010000003.1, from coordinate 280,259 downwards.
TTTATATCTGATAATTCACCCTGATAAATTTCTCTTTCCAGTTCCAAACCAATTAACAAAAAGAATATTGCCATCAATCCATCATTAATCCAGTGCGCAAGTGAATGTCCTCCAATATCATGATTCCAGAAATTAATGTAACTGATTTGCCAAGCGGAATTAGCTAATAAAAGTGAAATTACAGTCATAATAACGAGGATAATTCCACCTGCTTTTTCGCTTTCAAAAAATTCTGCAAATAATTTGGTTAATTTCATTATTCTTATTCTATTTTGTTATCTTAAAATAATGGTAAATCTGAGAATTGTAGTTTCAAGATATAAAAATGATGCTCTTATTCAAACAAAATTTTTAATTTTTGCTATAGTTGATTGGTTATGTTAGGAAAATCCCTGCTCAATTTTATTTAATTTCTTTTCTTTTTTTATTGTTTTGATTTTTATCTAATTCGGGTGTCATTCTTTTTTCTGCAGGAATTGCAAATACAAACCTTCCTTTTAATACGCAGCCTGGTCTTCCGGGAATACAATCTTTTTTTAATCTTATACAATAACTTTTTTCACTATCTATAAATTGACATGAAAATGAGCTCATAAATATTCTCTCTATTTTTTAATCTTTTTAAAGATTATAAATTTTTTATATCATTAATTATTTCTTCAATATTGACTTTACTTCCCACATAATTTTTTCTAACTCTTCCAAGTTTATCGAAAAGCTGAATTCTATCTGTGTGAATGTAATAATAAATTTTTCTTCCATCTTTCAATATTGTTGAATCCCCAGGAATTACAAAAACTTCTGCTTTTTTAATTAATGAATCAATTACCTTTTTTTCTCCAGTTAGAAACTGCCAGTTTTGTAAATCAAGATTTCTAATCTCTGCAAAATTTTTTAACACTTCAGGTGTATCCTGCAAAGGGTCAAAACTTATTGAGACAAGTTCTACCTCATTAATTTTTTCTTTTTTCAATTTCTCTTGAATTAACCGCATATTATTAGTTGTAAGGGGACAAATATCCGGACAGTTTGTAAATATGTAGCCCACAATAATTATTTTACCTTTGAAATTAGAAGGAAAATTTATTTTCTCTTCGGACTGATTAATCAACGAAAAATTTTCATGACTAAAATCTTCAATCACCGGCAAATTATTATTGCACGATGATAATAAGATAATAAAGATAAAGCTAAAACAGATTGTTTTAATTAACCGTGATTCAATTTTTTTTATATACATTTTGGTTAATACCATAATTTTATATTTTTCATACCAAGAGTTTGTTTTCATAACAAATTTAATAACAATTTAGTTTTTATAAATGAAACAAAAAATTTTTCTGCTGATTTTTTTAATCTTTTCAGTAACTCTATATTCTCAGCAATATATCAGAATAATGACCTACAACATTCATGATTATACTGCTTACAATCCTACTCCTGCAAATCCAAATCAATTTGATTGGGATAATCCTGCTTTAAAATATGTAATAAATTATGTTTCACCGGATATCCTTGTTTGTCAGGAAGTAAGAGATAAAGCTTCAGTAAATCAACTACTAAATTATGTGCTTGATAACAAATATGCAGCAGCAGAATTTGTTGAATCAACAAATATGAATAGTGTATTGTTTTACCGGGATGATAAATTTATTTCACTTGGTAATATTGTTCATCAAGCAGAAACACGGCCAATCAATGAATTCCCTTTAATCAACAAGTTTACAAATGATACATTAATAATTTTTTCTGTTCACTTAAAAGCAAATACGCTTACAGGAGATAATTCAGAAAACATGCGAAGACGAGCTGTAGCAGTGGATTCATTGAGAAAAAGAACAGCACAACTTCCAGCAAACAAAAATTTTATTGTGCTTGGCGACTTTAATACTTTGTTCGGTTCAGAATCTGCAGTTCAAAAATTAATTGATAAAACTGTAAAAGGTTATGTTATTGACCCGCTTGATGCTATTGGTGAATGGGGCGATAATCCTCTTTATGCCTTTACACATACAATGTATGCTAATAATTTGACAGTTCGTTTTGACATGATATTAATTTCACAGGCAGTAAAAGATTTAGGTGGAATTGAATATGTAAATGGCACATATACAATTGTAGGAAATGATGGCAATCATTTTAATAAAGCAATTAATTATGGCTTTAATTCTTTTGGAAAAGAACTTGCTGACTCTTTAATTTCTGCATCAGACCACTTGCCGGTGTATGCAACTTTTAAATTCTCTGGCTCTACTGATGTAAAAGATGATTACAAATATGGTTTATATTATCTCAAACAGAATTATCCAAACCCTTTCAATAATGAAACTACTATAAATTATTCAACTCCATTTGCATCGTTTGTAACACTGAAGGTTTATGATTTGCTCGGAAGAGAAATAGCAACAATTGTTGAAGATTTCAAATCTGCTGGCAATTATCAAGTTAAATTTTATGCAGATACGTATTTTCTATCAAGTGGAATTTATTTTTATAAATTAACTGCACAAAATTTTTCTGAAATTAGAGCAATGGTTTATATTAAGTAATTATGTGAAACTTCTGAAAAATATATTTCAAATTGACTGTCATTCTCGCTGCCATAGACATTTCAATGGAAGATAGCGGGAATCTACTTAATAGTTAATGGATTCCTGGTTACACAGGAAAGACGAATTGAATTTTTAAGAAAACTATATTTTAATTAAAATAGAAATCAATTATGTCAGAAGAAGAAATTTATTCTTTATTAATTAAGAAATTAAGCAAAGATTTATCAATTCCTGGTGAATCTCTTCCTGCAAAGGCTGAACAAAAATTTATTAGGGAATATTTGATTGAAAAGGTTAAAGAATTAATGTCCCAAAATTTTGACAGGTTTATAATTAATCTTTATAGAATAGATGTTGATGAAAATAAAGTTCATGAAATTTTGCATTCGAAAGATAAAACAACAATTCCTGAAAAACTTGCTGATTTAATAATCGAACGACAGCTGCTGAGAATAAAAACTCAATTAATGTATAAAAAGGGAGAGTTATAAATTTTTTTTACTCTTTCAGTCTCACTATCTTTCAGAAGAATAAAATAATATTTTGATATGATAAGAGAAATTTTCAATAAGTACCCAATCATTGATTATATTGCAATTGTTTTTGGTTCTGCAATAATGTCAATTGGAATAGGAGTATTCCTTGTAGATGCGCGTGTAGTTCCAGGTGGAGTTAGTGGTCTTGCTATGGCAATTTATTATTTATCGGGGAACAAAATTTCAGTTGGAATTCTTGTCTGGCTGCTGAATGTTCCTTTATTTATCTGGGGATTAAAAGAATTAGGTAAAAAATTTGGGATGAGAACTTTTGTGGGATTTTCTCTTAATTCATTTTTTATTGATTTATTCAGAGGTGATATTCCAGGTTTGCAGTCAATTCAACTTCATAAATCTCAAGCTGTATTAGACCTTTACAAAAATGATTTTCTCTTTATGATTATTATTGGCTCTGTTCTTCTTGGAGTTGGGCTTGGAATCATTTTTAAATTCAAAGGCACTACAGCTGGTTCTGATATAATTGCTTCTATACTTCACAAACGATTTGGAATTAAACCCGGTCAGGCAATTATGATAATTGATTTTTTTGTTATTGCACTGGCTGGATTTATTATTGATATCAAGAATCTTTCACCGGAACGTCCAGCATTAACTTTAACATTTTATGCTGTGTTTTTGTTGTTCGTATCTTCCCGTTTAATTGATATGATAATTGATGGCTTTGATTATGCACGTGCAGCTTATATTATCTCTGATAAATTTAATGAAATAACAGAGTCAATTCTGAATGAAATGGGACGCGGTTGTACAGCAGTTAAAACACGCGGAGCTTTCCGAAATGTCGAACGCGAAATGTTGCTTACTGTAGTTCCTTTAAGAGAAGTTTCTAAACTTGTTGATGTGGTAAAATCAATTGACCCATCTGCATTTGTAATTATTTACAATGTTCATGAAGTGCTTGGTGAAGGTTTTAGAAGAAGAATATAAATTATGAATTCCTCAGAAAAATTTTTAACAGCAGAAGATATTAGAAATATTGCATACTCATTCCAGCAAAGCAGAATTCTTTTGACAGCAGTAGAATTAAAAATTTTTACTGTTATTGATAAACACATGCTTACATCAAAAGAAGTTGCCAGTAAATTAAATATAGATGAGAAAGCAACAGATAGATTAATGAATGCTTTGTGTGCAATGGGTTTATTGAAAAAGATTCATGGTAAGTTTTATAATTCGGAAAGTGCATCACAATTTCTTGTAGAAGGAAAACCTGAATTTATGGGAGGATTATTTCATACAAATGAATTGTGGAAAACATGGAGTACTTTAACTGAAGCAGTAAAAAAGGGAACCTCAGTTTATAAAAGAAACCTTGAAAATTCACACTGGACAAATTCATTCATTGCTGCAATGCATTATCGCGCATTGAAAGAAGCTAAAATTGTTTCATATATGATTGAACTTAAAAATGTTAAGAGAATGCTCGACGTAGGTGGTGGCTCGGGTGCATTTACAATGAAATTTGTTGAATCTAATCCTGATATGAAAGCTGTCATTTTTGATTTGCCAGAAGTTATTCCATTGACCAGAAAATATGTTGAAGAATTTTTATATAAAAACAATATCTCTTTTATCGAAGGTAATTATCTTACCGATGACATTGGTAACAACTTCGATTTGATTTTTCTTTCTGCAATTGTTCACAGCAATAGTTTTGATGAGAATATATTGTTGATTAGAAAATGTGCTGATGCCTTAAATAAAAATGGACAGATTATAATTAAAGACTGGATAATGGATGAAGACAGAACTAAACCTGCGGGGGGTGCACTATTTGCAGTTAATATGCTTGTCGGAACTAAAAATGGAGATACCTACACAGAATCTGAGATGAGAGATTGGCTTAACAATGCAGGTATTTCAAAAATTGAAAGAAAAGATACAAGTTTTGGATTTTCTCTTTTAATTGGTAAAAAAGACTGATAACAGTAATGAAGAAATATTTATTTTTATTTTTTATTGTGATTACAGCATGTAGCACCAGAAAAGATATTAACGAAGTATTACAAGGAACTTTTGTAGTTAGAACAATACCTCAAAATGATACTATTGAAATTGAGCTTAATAAAAAATATTTCAAAGAAATATTAATTCTTCTGCATGAAAATTTTGATAATGACAGAATTAAAAAACTTCTTGGATTGAATGACATACAATATGAAGAAAAAATAAATTTTCTTTATGCCAATAGTCTTATTAAAAAGAAAGATGACGGAGCTTTTGTTCCATCATGCATGATTATGGATTTTGAAAATCAGAAACAATTAAAAAAAATAGCAAAGCCAATCGGGAAAATTGTAGCAGAAATTGTTGTTGCACGTCTCCCAATGATTAGAAATTTTTATTCAGAGCATTTTACGAAAGTGAGTTCTAAACAAAAATCAGAACTTCAGAAAAATTCTTTTGAAGATTTATCTTTGTTTTTATTAAGCAATGTAGTATTGAATAAGTGGCAATTAGAAAATATTCAGGAAAGATTTATAAAATCTTCCCCACCAAAAAGAGGGAACAAAAATTTTTATGCAGCTCTTTTTCAGTTAAAAGATGATAACGATTCATTAATTTATTCTGAAAAATCAATTAATGATTCTATGAAGGTATATTCGAAGAATTTTTTTGTTAAAAATTATTTTAATGTGGCCTCAAAAAATTTTTATAATTATAAAAATGTTATGTTAAAAATAAACAAGAGTGATGAAAAATATTTTGAACAAATAGCATCGATAATTACAAAGGATTTAATAGAAAATCTCGACAAACAAAAACCGAAACTTGTTAAATATTATCTAAATTCTGTTTATAAAGAGGAAACATCATTCTGGGAATGGTTAAACTGGTTGTATCAATTTATAATTGCTGAAGCTACTGATGAACTTATTCGAGAAGGTTACATAAAGAATAATTCTATAATTTATTTTGCACAACAGTATGATAAGAATTAATTGAGTGACTGTTGCCCGATTGAAATATTTGAAATGTAACTCTTATGGTGGTTCCAATTCCTTTTTCGCTTTTTACTTCAATTATTGCATTGTTTAAGTCACAGTATTTTTTAACGAGTGCAAGTCCTAAACCCAGACCTTCATATGTTCTTGTATAACCAATCTCTTCTTGATTAAATGGGAAAAACAATTTGTCCATAAATTCTTTTGTCATTCCAATTCCCGAATCACTTATTTCAGCATATAAATTATTTCTCGCATCTCTTCCAATAGATATTTTTACAAATCCTTTATCGGTATATTTTATTGCGTTATCTATCAAATTTTCAAATATCTGTATTGTACTGTATTCATCTATTCTAATTTTTGAATTATTAGTAGAGCTTTCAAATCTGAAATCTAATTTTTTAACAGAAGCATCGTGTTTAAATTCTTGATAAATATCATATATCAAAGAATACAAGTCTCGTTCTACAAATATTGGTGTGTAAGAATTAGTGTGCATTTCAGACATATTCAAAATTGTATCTATCGTTCTTATCAGTCTACGGCTGGATAAATTTATTAAAGTATAGTAGTCATAAATTTCAGGGTCAACGTAATTATTTGTAAGTTCAATATATTCTTTAATAAGTTCAACAAATCCAAGTATTTTTTGAAGCGGACTCCTTATTTCATGTGACATTTGAGATAGGAAAGCGGTTTTTAATCTATCTGATACTTCTGCTCTTTCTTTTGCTTCGATTAGCTGTTGTTCATATTTTTTTCTTTCAGATATATCATTTACAATATCTGCGTGAATATATTGACCTTTATATTTTATAGTATCAACAAATATTTCTACGGGATATTCTCTTCCAGATTTTGAACGATGAATTGTTTCGAAAACATATGAATTCTTTTCAAGTGTTTTTTGCCAGTGTTCTTCCCAATTTTCCCTTTTTATATTGGGGTCAATATCGAACACAGTCATTTTTAAGATTTCTTCTTCAGAATATTCCAAGGATTTGCAGGCAGCTTTATTTGCATACAAAAATTCCCCTTTGCTGCCCACCCAGACAATTGGAATTCTTGCGTTATCAACAGAGTAGCTCACTAATTCTAATTTTTCCTCTTTCTCTTTGTAATGTGTAATGTCATATAAAATTCCATGAATAATTTTTTTATCATCTTTAAATGTTGTTGCTATATCTTTAATCCATACTATATTGCCATTTTTATGAACTATTCTGTATTCATTATCAGCCGTATAGTTATCGGATAAAGCTAAATTTTTTGCTTCGTTTAAAAATTTATTAACATCTTCACTGTAAACAATATCTATCCAGAATTTTTTCCCGCTCATAAATTCTTCAACTGAATATCCCGTAAGTTCTTCTACATTTCCTTCCATAAAAGTTATCTGCGGATGTCTAACATCAATTTGATAGGCAATACCGTTAAGGTTTTTAAGTATTAGTTTATTCCTCTCTTCGCATAGTTGAGCTCTTTCATTTAAAAAAGAATTTTTATTTCTAAGTATTTTTTTAAGAAAATTTTTCAAAGCAAGCACTCGCAAAAAATGGTAGATTACTACTTAATAATCGAAAATGCGGGGGAATTTTTGAACTTTATAGAACAAAAAAGTTATTTTTAATTAAGACAATTAATTAACTGAATATGATTGTAAGTCTTCCACGCGCATTATCAAAACTTGGTTATTGTTCTCGAAAGCAGGGTGAAAAATTAATTGCTGAAGGTAAAATACTTGTAAATGGAAAGATAATTACGGATATTCATAAAAGAGTTAATCTGAACAAGGATAAAATATCAGTAGAAGAGGAAGTTATTAATGAATCCCTGAAAATTTATATTGCTTTGAATAAACCGCGTGGTTTGATAACAACAAGGTCTGATGAAAAAAATCGTGATACAGTATTCAAGTGTTTTGCAAATTATAATTTGCCCTATATATTTCCAGTTGGCAGACTTGATAAAGCAAGCGAAGGACTCCTGCTTTTTACTAACGATACACAATGGGCAAATAAAATTTTGAATCCAGAAAATTACATTGAAAAAAAGTATCATGTTAAAATTGACAAAATTGCAGATGAAGATTTAATTAAGAAACTTGTAAATGGTTTTTATGTAGATGGAGAATTTTTAAATGTAAAAAGTGCAAAGATAATAAGGTGTGGTAAAAAGAATTGCTGGCTTGAAATTGTTCTTGTTGAAGGAAAAAACAGGCACATAAGAAGAATGCTGTTGAATTTAGGAATTAATGTTTTGAGATTAATCAGAATTTCAATTGGACAGATTAAATTAGGAAATCTTGAAAAAGGTAAATTTAGATATTTGACTGATGATGAAATAAAATCATTCAAATAAATTTTTTATTAATGATATTATGAAAGGAATTTAATATGAAAAAAATAATCATCAGCAGTTTAATCATATTTACTTTTTTATTATCCTCTTGTTTTGAACATGATAGTGTTATATCTCCCGAAATAAAAAAATATTCTGTTAAATTAAATGATTCTATTGTGGTACAATTAAGCTACAAACAAGAAATTTTGCTTGATGATAACATAGCAATAACTTTTGATGATGTTGCTGCAGATTCAAGATGTCCACTTTATGCAATTTGTGTATGGGCAGGTGATGGTGAAGTAAAACTTAGTATTTCAAAAGATGATGTAATTACTCAAACTTCGCTGCATACAACCTTAGAACCTAAGTCTGCTGTGGTGTTTGATTATGTTATCAAATTAAATTCATTAATGCCTTATCCCGAGATTGATAAAGAAATTAAAAAGGAAGATTATAAGATTGAGTTAATAATTAAAAGGATATAGATTCAGTTATTGAACGAAAAGCAAATCAGCTTAATTTTTTTTCCATCTGCTAAATGTTGTTTTTCATATTTTGTTTGAATTTTTTCTTCCTCGGTAAGTGAATTTGATTTGTAAAGGTCTTCTGTAGCTTTATGCAATATTAAATTTTCTTCCTCAATTACTTTTAATGTGTAAGAATATAAAGTTTCGTCATCAGTCTTTAAAAATATTTTTCCTTCAGGCAATAAAAGTTTTTTATACACTTCAAGAAACCTTGGATGAACAAGACGTTTTTTCATACTGCTTCTTCTTGGATATGGATCGGGAAAAGTAATCCAGATTTCATCGGTTTTTATTTGTTTGAAAATTTCATCGAGTTTTTCAATATAAGCAATTAAGAAAGCCACATTATTCAAATTTTCTTTAGTTGCATTTTTTGATGCATTCCATAGTCGTGCAGCTTTTCTATCTATTCCTATAAAATTTCGATGAGCGTAAATTTTAGCAAGATTAATTGAGTAATCTGCCTGTCCACACCCCAATTCTAAAGTTACAGGTTTGGCTGTTCCAAAAAAATTTATAATTTTTTCTTCGACATTTTCCTGTTTATAATCAAAAACATTTTGAAAAGTTCTAACTTCAGCAATTTTGATATGTTTTCTTCTTGGCATACGTTTTTAGAAATTTTTATTCACAAAAATATATAATTATATCTACTTGAGTTTATGAAAAATGGAGAATAATAACTTTCGATTAGAGGTAGATTTATATTTTATTGTAAAAAGCGTGTGAAAAAATTTTCAAATAAAATTTTTAATAAATATATAATTGTTTATATTTGAGCAGGTTGCTACTCGTTCACTTTGTATTCCACGCTGTTGCAACTCGTTTATTAACAAATCCATAAAAAAGGAAATCATTTCTGTAAGGACTGAAAGAATTTCTAAAGTGGTATAAACAAATTAACAACAAATCAAAAAGAAACGACTTAAAGTCGTTGGAGGTAATTTAATATGGCAGTAGCAAAAAGCGGCGATACTGTAAGAGTTCACTATACAGGAACGCTGAAAGATGGTAAACAATTTGATTCATCAATAGGCGGTGAGCCTTTGGAGTTTACCATAGGCGATGGAACAATTCTGGAAAAATTCGAAGAAGCTGTTATTGGTCTGCAGCCCGGAGAATCTATAGACATCACAATTCCGGCTGAAGAAGCTTATGGTGCTCGAAGAGATGATTTGATTATCAAAATAAGCAATGCAAATCTTCCGCCGGATTTAAATCCAGAAGTTGGAATGAAACTTCACATGCAGACAGCAGATAATCAAATTCTTGCTTTGCGTGTTGTTGAAGTATTGCCTGATGGTGTAATGATAGATGCAAATCATGAATTAGCTGGCGAGGATTTGAACTTCAATATTCAGTTAATCGAAATTTTGTGATAGATTAATCAATAAATATTTTTCTTTTTTGCATCTGTTAAAATATTTTAAGCGACCTATATAATTATGGGTCGCTTTTTTTATAATTGTTCTGCTCCTTCCGGCTTTTTCAATCAGTTGAAATATTTATTAAAAAAATTGAACCGTATTATCTATCCAGCAAAAAAATTTTTTTACTTGAGAAGGGCAAATCTATCGTAGCAATATTAGTTTTTTTGTTTGTGAAAAGGAGCCGGCAATTAATCTATAAAAATATACTCCACTTGATAAGTTTTCAGCATTCCAATTTATTGAATAAATACCCGCTGGCAATTTTTCTGATACTAAAGTAGATATTTCTTTTCCAAGAGTGTTATATATTTTTAATGATACAAATGAACTTCTTGAAATACTAAAATTTATTGTTGTTGTTGGATTAAAAGGATTAGGATAATTTTGCTCTAATAAAAAATCGTATTGTAATTCTCCAGGAATAAGATTAGCTATCACTAAAGAATCAATTCCGCCAAGTTCACTTGGAGTAGATATATCATTTGTTATGCAAAGTTTGTCAAAGAAGGCACCATCTTCACGATAACCAATTTGAATTGTGTGATATCCTTTTGATAATTCGTAGCTGTTTAATTTTTTCCATTCCCAGCCATTAGTTTTTAATCCATTAGCATTATAAAATTGATTATTGTCGACAGTTATCCAGAATGAATCGTCATCGTATGTGGGGCAATTTATGCGAGCAAAAACATTGTAAGTTGTGTCATATTCTACTTTAAATGGTATTGTAAGCAAATCTTCCTGAAGGGCTGGTGGAGAATTAAGAGATTGAATTCCAGTGCGAACAGTTATGTACTTTCCATTAGAAGCAGCGGCATCGGATATAATATTATAATTGCTTCCTTCTTTGACAAATCTTTCTGCTTCGAACCAAAGATATTCGAGATTACCCTGTTGAAAAGTTGTATCTTCACCTATAAATAAATTTAAGTCAATAGACTCTCCCATTTTTTTGTAACCATCAGCATCTGGATGCAAACCATCATTCTGAAATGAAGAGATAATTCTTAATGTATCCTGAGGGTCACGCATAATTTTATCGAAATCAATAAATGCATCAAAATTTCCTTTAGTGCGAATCCATTGATTTACAATACTTCGGCATGTTTCACTATATTGATTGTAATATTGATTTCCCTTAAATGGCATTATGGTAGCACCGTAAATTTTTATATTCTTTGCATGAGCTTTTGCTATCATTTGTTTATAAGCTTCAATAAGATTGTTTGCAATGTTTTTCGCTGCTTCTGAAGTTTTTACACTTCCAATATCATTTACTCCTTCAAAAACAATAATCCATCGTACACCTGACTGACCAAGAATATCTCTATCGAATCGACTTACTGCTGATGGACCAAGACATTGTGACAACACACAGTTGCCGCCTATTCCAAGATTTAATACACCAATGTGTTGTGTCCTTGAATCTTTGAGAAGTTGTTCTGAAAAAATATCAGTCCATCGATTTTGCATGTTTGTTGTTGAACCTCTTCCATCTGTAATCGAGTTGCCAAGAATTGCAATAGATGCATAGTTTGATGGAACTAAAACTTCAATTGCATTAATATTATACCAGTGGTCAGTTGTAACTGCACCTGTAAAATCTTTTACTTCGGGATTATTTCCGGAAATTATATATGAGGTTGTCCGAGAGCCGGGGTGACCTGTAACAGTTGATGATGTTTTTCCATAATAAATTGTGATTGCAACATCCATTCTTGGTTTTAAAGGAAATGCAATGGGGTCTGATATAACTGCGGTTCCAGGACTTATTGTAAATTCTGATTTTCCATTAAAAGTTAACTCTTTGTTTGTTGATACATCAATGGAACTACCTCCGGTAGATGCAGCTATTTGAACTGACTTTATTTCAACTGATTGGTAACTAAATTCGTTAGAGAGTTTAAGTCTTATAGAATCACCACCAATGGAAACCCTCACAATCTGTCTAAGTGAATTATTTGTTAGACCTGGAGATGGAGGCATGTTGTTCGGTTCTACAAGTTGAGGTGCAGTAGCCCATGTGCCAACCCATTTTTTTGATTGTCCTAAAAGATATTCTGTGCAAAACAATAAAAAGAAAATTAATATGATTGTGTAAGAAAGATTGGGTATGAAAATTTTAATAGAATTTTTGTTTCTCATGATATTTCTCGAAAGTTATTTGGTGATTAATTCAAAATAAATGCTTGCATTAAATAAATTTATCGTCAAGATAAAAAAAGATTTAGTGAGAACCAAAGTAAGAGTTCAATAACAGTATTAGTTTTTAATTTTTAAAAAAGATTATTGAAAAAAATTAATTATTATCAAATAATATTACTTTGAAGAGTAATTAAATGGCAGGTTCAAAAATCTTTTGATATGATTTTTAAAAATGGGGGTGTCTAAAAAGTAATTTTTCAATTTTATGATCTGTGAAAATCTTTTAAAATCTGTGTTTTCAGTGTTCTATTTTTTATAAAAGCCTTACTTTTTAGACAACCCCTGTTATTAAAAATTCGAAATGTTAATTTTCGTAGTCTCCGTTCATTTCCATTTCTTCCGGGCGTTCCTGGTCTCTTCTTTCATTTTTATAATTGTTTATGTTAAATCTCAAATTCAACATAACCATTGGCCATTCGCGTTCTGCAGAACGATAATTGTAAAAGTCAAATGATTGTGTTTCGGATTTGAATTTTGATGCACCAAATAAATCTCTAACCTGTAAAGTTGCTGTTAACATTTTTCCAAGTAAATCCTGTTTGATACCAATGTTTGTTGAAACAAAACCTTCTCTCCTGCCCTGCGAAGATACAGTTGGACTGTTATACATAAAATTTATTTGCAGCTGCGTAGAACTTAACAATTTAATGTTGTTATTAAATCTTAAGTTCCAATTAAAGCTATTACGTGAAAATGGAATTCCATTTAAATCTCCCTCGATTTTATAATTATATAAATTACCCATTAAATTCACATTCCAGTTTTTTATTAAATCAAAATTAAAGAACAACTCTGTTCCTAATGAGTAATCTTTGCCAACATTTTTAACAGATTCAAGATTAACATTTTCTGAATAGACCGAGCGAACATGTTCAATTTTATTGTTTGTTACTCTGTAATATGTATCAATTGAAAAGACAGTTTTTCCTAATAGTGCTTGGTAGCTTAGTTCGTATGAATCAATAAGTTCAGGCAGCAAAGATGGATTTCCAACTCGCACATTGTAAGCATCCATCCATGTATAAAATGGTTCATAATCCCAGCCACGAGGACGATTAATTCTTCTAGTGTAACTTGACATTACTTGATGTCCACGAACAATTTCGTATGACAAATGAATTGTTGGGAAATAATCCCATCTGTCTATAGTGAAACTTTGATTAGTTTCGTTTAACACAGTTTTAATGCCTGTGTATTCTGTTCTAAAACCAAGCTGATATCCAAAAGAAGAAATTTTATCTGAGTAAATTGCATAAAATGCAAGTTCATTTCTTGAGAAATCTGATTTATTACTATACTGGGGATTAAATTCAAATAATTCCGAAGTTATGTTAAAATCATATAATTTATGGTCTTCGCCCGATTTTTCAATTATTCCCTGGTATCCTGCTTCAAATTTTCTGTTTAAACCGAGCGGAAGTGTGTAATCAATTTTAGTTCTAAATTCACTCTCTGGTTCATCTTCTTCTGTTCGTTTTCCATTTATTATTTTATTTACATTAAATAATTTGTTTGTTGATTCACTGTTTGATTGACTGGAACTATAAAAAGCTTCAGCAGATAGCTCGTGACCTTTTTGTTCAAACTTGTGAGTGTAATTTGTAAAGAAAGCATAATAATCACCTGAACGATTATCATCAGTGTAGCTTAAGTAATTTGAAGGAATTTCATTAAGTGAAGTCCATTCACTATAATTTCTATTTGAGTTCCCTCCAAAGGACCTTCCTCCAAATCTTCCACCTAAAGAGATATTATTGTTGCCAAAGTCAATCGATATATTTCCACGCAGACCCCAGAAATTCATTTTTCTATTCATTCTGCCGTCAGAATTGTAATATGATATTTTTACTCCATCATTAGTCCAGTTTCGTTCTACAGAATTCATATACATATTTCTGTTATTATAATTTGCACCAAGTGTTATTTGTATATTGTCTTTTTTAAAATCACCAACGGCTTCGCCGCCATATTTATTTCTCAAACCGCCATTTAAATTCAACATTCCACTTGCACCAATATTACTATTTTTCTTCATTACAATATTGATTATCCCTGCTGTTCCCTCTGGGTCATATTTTGCAGATGGATTTGTGATTATTTCAATGTTTTCTATTGCACTTGCTGGAATTTGCTGCAATGCTTCGCTACCTTGCAAAATAGATGGACGACCATCAATCAATACTGTAAAATTTCCGCTGCCTCTTAAACTTACATTGCCATCAATATCTACTGTAACAGAAGGAATATTTTCCAGAACATCTACTGCAGTTCCAGAAATTGATGAAAAACTTTCACTTACATTAATAACCTTTTTGTCAATTTGATAAGATATTTGAGCTCTCTCTCCGCTTACTACAACATCTTTTGTTTGAATAGTTTTTGGTTTAAGATAAATTTTTCCTAAATCAATTTTTGTGTTTCCTCTTATCTGTATTTGATTTATAAATGTATTTTCAAATCCAATGAAACTGACTCTTAGATAATAATTTCCATTTCTAATGTTTTCAAGAGAAAAATAACCTTGAGAATTTGTTACTGTTCCAGTTACCTGAGTGCTGTCCGATGCTCTAAATAAAACAATATTTGCAAATTCCATTGGAACAGAAGAAGAAGCATCAAAAACATAACCAACTATTTCACCGCTTCCCATTTGACGTGGTTGTGCATATGAAAAAAATGATATTAATAGAAATCCAAAAGAAATCTTGATAATAGTTTTAGCCATATAAAAATACCTTTATTTTTTCTGAAATCGCTTATTTGACAGAAGGTTTTTTAATTCGGTTTAAGTATATAAGTTAATTACGCACATAAAAGTTCATTACAAAAATATTATATTATTCAAAGCTTTTTATTTGATAAATTATTGATACTTTTGGCTACTATGTTTAAGTTCACTTAGTATTTTATTTCATTTAATAAAAAATTAATTAGTTATGAAAACTTCTGGCTACATCTTTATGTTTCTTGCATGGGGTGCAATTTTTAGTCTTGTTTATTATTGTTTTTATAAAATTTTTAAAACAAGAAATAATGATTCAAAAACATAAAAATTCTCTATCATCTACAAAACAACATCTCTAATTCTCAAAAAGATAATTCAAGTATTTTTTATGAAGAATTTATTTTTAATTAATCTAACTGAAAACTTTACTTGTCAAAGTCATATAAATTTGAGTGAACTCATTTTTTAAAAAATAGGTTATTTATGAAAAAAATAAAAAGTATTTCTATCGGGACTGTAATCGTTATTTTACTTGTTATTTTAATTTTACCTAAGCTTATATTAAATAAAAGCAAGAATGATGATGCGCCTTCTCAAAATCCAAGATTACAAGCATTAACTGTTAATGGTATTATAATTAAACCAAAATATTTGCAGAATAAAATTTTTTCCAATGGCACATTAATGAGTAACGAAGAAGTAGAAGTTAGAAGTGAAATTACTGGAAAGATTACTCAGATTTTATTTGAAGAAGGAAGAAAAGTAAAAAAAGGAGAACTTCTTGTTAAGATTAACGATGCAGAACTTCAAGCAACATTAAAGAAAAATAAATCTCGAGAAACTTTAGCTCGGGATAAAGAATACAGATATAGACAACTTCTCGAGAAGAATCTCACAAGTCAGCAAGAATATGATGTTGCACTTGGTGAACTTAATTCAGTTCTTGCAGATATTGAATTTACTCTAGCACAAATCGAAAAAACAGAGATCCGTGCACCATTTGATGGAATAATTGGATTGCGTTCTGTAAGTGTAGGAAGTTATATATCTCCACAAACAAAAATTGCAACACTTCAAAATATTAATCCAATTAAAGTTGATTTTTCTGTTCCTCAAAAATATTTTGGTTTGATTAAGGAAGGTAAAACAATATATGTTAAATCATCTTCAACTGGAAAAGTATATACAGGAAAGATTTATGCAGTTGAACCAAAAATAGACCAGAATACAAGAACAGTTCAAGCTCGTGCTTTAATACCTAATGAAAGAGGCGAACTAACACCCGGAGCTTATGTGGAAATAGATATTGTTCTTGAGGAATTTAATAATGCAATATTGGTACCATCGGAAACGGTTGTCCCAGATTTTGAAGGTGAAAAAGTTTTTATTTATCGAAATGGAAGAGCCATACCTCAGTATGTTACAACAGGGATTAGAACAGAAAAAGAAGTTCAAATATTAAATGGTCTTAAAACAGGTGATACATTAATAACCTCTGGTATTATTCAATTAAAACCAAATATTAGGGTGAAATTAAATTTAGTGAATTAATTGTCTTCAAAAGATGTTTGATAACAAAGAGAAAAAATTAGTATGAGTTTATCATCAATAAGTATAAGAAGACCTGTTCTTGCGATTGTAATGTCGCTTACAATTGTTTTATTTGGAATTATTGGTTATACTTTTTTGGGAGTAAGAGAATATCCAAGCATTGACCCGCCAATAATTACAGTATCAACAAGCTATGTTGGAGCAAATGCTGATGTTATAGAATCTCAAATTACAGAACCACTTGAAGAACAAATTAATGGAATAGCAGGAATTCGTTCTTTGACTTCAGTAAGTCGTGATGGTAGAAGTGTAATCACAGTAGAATTTGATGTTTCTGTAGACCTTGAAGCTGCTGCAAATGATGTAAGAGATAGAGTATCAATTGCACGTGCACGTCTTCCTCAAGATGTTGACCCACCAACGATATCCAAAGCAGATGCTGATGCAGTTCCAATTGTTTTCTTGAATATTAAAAGTGATAAAAAAAATCTTCTTCAATTAACTGATATTGCTCAAAATATTTTTAAGGAAAGATTGCAGACAATTCCAGGAGTAAGCCAGGTTAATATCTGGGGGGAACGCAGATATTCAATGCGTTTGTGGATGGACCCTTCTAAACTTGCAGCACATGGTGTTACTCCACTTGATATTAGAAATGCATTGAACAGAGAAAATATTGAATTGCCATCCGGCAGAATTGAAGGAAGCAATACAGAATTAACTGTTAGAACTCTGAGCCGATTGTCAACAGTTGATGATTTTAATGACCTTATCATCAAAGAATCCAATGGTGCAATTGTTCGCCTTAAAGATATTGGATATGCAGAATTATATCCTGAGAACGACCGCTCTATTTTAAGAAGAGATGGTGTTCCGATGGTTGGAGTTGTTCTAATTCCTCAACCTGGTGCAAATCATATTCAGATAGCTGATGAATTTTACAAACGTATTGAACAGATAAAAAAAGATTTGCCTCCAGATGTAGAACTTGGTGTTGGGTTCGATGTAACAAAATATATTCGTAATTCAATTGCAGAAGTTAAAGAAACAATTTTACTTGCCTTTGCATTGGTTATTTTAATTATATTTTTCTTCTTGAGAGATTGGAGAACTACATTAATCCCAATAATTGCAATTCCCGTTTCTTTAATAGGTTCGTTTTTCATAATGTATCTTGCAAATTTTTCAATTAATGTACTTACACTTTTGGGTTTGGTGCTTGCTATTGGAATTGTAGTTGATGATGCAATAGTTGTTCTTGAAAATATTTACAAAAAAATAGAACAGGGTATGAATCCGGTAGAAGCAGCAACAAAGGGTTCATCAGAAATTTTCTTTGCAGTTATATCTACAACTATTACACTGGCAGCAGTATTTCTTCCAATTATGTTTTTGCGCGGAATAACCGGAAGGCTGTTTGTAGAATTTGGAGTTGTTATTGCTGGTTCTGTAATAATATCTGCTTTTGTTGCTCTTACATTGACGCCGATGTTAAGCTCAAGATTCCTGAAATCGAAAGAGAAGCATAGCTGGTTCTATTATAAAACAGAACCATTATTTGAATGGATTGAAAATTCGTATCGAAATGCACTTGAAAATTTTATGAAAAGACGATGGCTTGCTTTTCTCATTATGATTGTTTCAATTGTAGTAATTTATCTAATTGGTACGAATCTGCAATCAG
This sequence comes from Rosettibacter primus, assembly GCF_036860675.1. Taxonomy (NCBI): domain Bacteria; kingdom Pseudomonadati; phylum Ignavibacteriota; class Ignavibacteria; order Ignavibacteriales; family Melioribacteraceae; genus Rosettibacter; species Rosettibacter primus. The sequence goes on along the minus strand of NZ_JAYKGK010000003.1, from coordinate 261,734 downwards.
AACTTGCACCAATTGAAGACCGAGGAGAAATTCGTGTTCAATCTACTATGCCTGAAGGAACATCATTCGAAATGATGGACAGATATATTTTGCAAATGACAAAAATTCTTCAGGATTCAATAAAAGAAGCAGAAGCAATTATTTCTGTTACTGCAGGAGGCGGTGGAGCAAGTGGTGCAAATAGTGGATTTGTCAGATTGGTTCTTACTGATGCATCTAAGAGAAAAAGAACTCAACAGGAAATTGCTGAACAAATTACAGGCATAACGCGAAAATTAAATGATGCACGTTCTTTTGTTGTTCAAAGTCAATCGATTTCAACAAGGAGAGGAGGACTTCCGGTTCAATATGTTGTGCAGGCTCCAAACTTTGAAAAGTTAAAAGAAGTTGTCCCAAAATTTCTTGAAGCAGCTCAGGAAGACCCAACATTTGCAAATGTTGATGTTAATCTGAAATTCAATAAACCTGAAATTGTAGTTGAAATCAATAGAACAAAAGCAAGAGAACTTGGTGTTACTGCAATGGATATTACTCAAACACTTCAACTTGCTTACAGCGGTCAAAGATTTGGTTATTTCATAATGAATGGAAAACAATATCAGGTAATTGGCCAGGTCCTTCGTGAAAATAGAAATAAACCAATAGACCTTGCTTCTTTATATGTAAGAAATAATCGAGGTGAATTGATTCAACTTGATAATCTTATAACAATGAGAGAAAGAAGTAATCCACCTCAACTTTACAGATTTAATAGATATGTAAGCGCAACCTTTTCTGCAAGTCTTGCCCCTGGCAAAACAATTGGAGATGGAATTAAAGCAATGGACGCAATTGCTAAAAAGGTTCTTGATGATAACTTTTCTACTGCTCTTGAAGGTGCATCAAAAGATTTTGTTGAAAGTTCTTCCAGCCTTCTTTTTACATTTGTTTTAGCTTTGATTCTTATATATTTAACTCTTGCAGCACAATTTGAAAGTTTTAGAGACCCATTAATAATTATGTTTACTGTTCCACTTGCAATTGCAGGAGCTCTATTTTCTCTCTGGTATTTTAATCAAACATTAAACATCTTTAGCCAGATTGGTCAAATTATGTTAATTGGTCTTGTAACTAAAAATGGAATTTTAATTGTCGAATTTGCAAATCAAAAAAAAGCTCAGGGACTTTCAGTAATAGAAGCAGTTAAAGAAGCAGCAAGTTTACGTTTGAGACCTATTTTAATGACAAGTTTTTCAACCATACTTGGAACATTGCCAATAGCACTTGCACTTGGGGCTGGTTCAGAAAGTCGAGTATCGATGGGAATTGCAGTAATTGGCGGTTTAATTTTTTCAACAATATTAACATTGTTTGTAATCCCGGTTATTTATTCTTATTTATCCGAGAAAACAAAATCTGTAAGCAATGTGGTTGTAGGAGAAGTTGAAAAAGAACTTCTTCATATTAATGATAAAGAACTTGTTACAAAGTAATTGGTTATTTCTTTCTAAATTGTATAATCAATGAATAGTAATTCATCCGTTCATTATTTAGTGGAGATTTATGGATTTTAGCTCTACTTCTAAAGTCAGCATCCTTAAAGCCTTCTCAAAAAATTTCTGGACTGTAATAGTAATGGAATTTTTTGAACGCGGGTCTTACTATGGAGTTATGTCTGTATTGTCTGTCTATCTTATTTTGAATGCTAATGAAGGAGGATTAGGTTTTTCTAAAGAAAGTGTTGGAATAATTAAAAGTACAATAACACCTCTGCTTTATTTTCTTCCAATACTTTCAGGTGCAATAGCAGATAGATTTGGTTACAGAAAAACATTAATGTTTGCTTTTGTAATGATGAGTCTTGGATACTTTCTTACTTCTTTATTTACTTCTTATGTTCTTGTATTTATGAGCTTGATTTTAATGGCAATTGGTGCTGGTTTTTTCAAACCGATTATTTCCGGAACAATAGCAAGAACAACGGATAAATCAAATTCGACACTTGCTTTTGGAATTTATTATTGGTCAATCAATCTTGGGGCATTTTTGTTTCCATTGATTCTTGTTCCAATCCTTAAACAAATTTCATGGAAATATATTTTTATAATGGCAGCAGTTGGAACTGGCTGGCTTTTACTATTAAATCTTTTTGTCTATAAAGAACCAGATAAACCCGAAAGCACTAAAACATTAAAGAATGTTTTGATTGATATGTTTAAGGTTCTTGGTGATTTTCGTTTTGTCATTATGATTGTAATTTATTCTGGATTCTGGATTTTATATTTCCAGCAATTTGATACGGTCCTCTGGTATGTAAAAGATTATGTTGATACCACACCTGTAAATAATCTTGTAAATTCGTTCCTGTCAATTTTTGTGTCGAATCCAAACTGGAAATTTGATGTTGAACATGTTACTGTAATAAATGCCGGCACAATAATAATTCTTCAAATTTTTATCTCAAATTTTGTTAAGAATAAAAAAGCTCTTCCAACAATGATTGGTGGTATTGCTCTTGGAACTCTTGGAATGGCAATTCTTGCTATATCAACTCATCCATTTGTTTTTATTGCTGGAATATTCATTTTCTCAATTGGAGAAATGACTGCACATCCTAAATTTATTAGTTATGTTGGATTAATTGCCCCGGAAGATAAAAAGGCACTCTATCTTGGATATGCATTTTTATATGGTGTACTGGGAAGTGGAATTGGTGGAATACTTGGAGCAAATCTTTATGTGCATTTTGTTGATAATCTTAAAAATCCAACACTGCTCTGGATAATTTTTAGTTCTATTGGATTACTCACAATTGTTGGGTTGCTTCTTTACAATAAATTTCTTGCACCTAAAAATGTTGATGCATGAAATTCTATCAGGATTAAAGATTTTTTCAAGATGTGTTTGCTTTTAGTTATTTATCAAAAAAATATCAATTTTATTTTTTGGAGATTCTTAAGAAATTTTTTCAGCATAGTTAAATTTATGTTTTCATGCAGTCATTAGTTATAATCGCAGAATCAAGATTTATTTCTTAAATTTGAACACACATTAAAATTCTATTGAATACCTATGAAAAAAATTTTCTTAATTGTTGCGGTTATATTTTTATCTTTCTGTGTCATTTATTCCCAGCAAGAAAATGTTCCCGTTGACCATGATGTCTATATATTTTTGAAAGAGATGAAGGTAAAAAAAATATTGGATTATATTCATGATGATAATCCAATAATGTCTCGTGCCGAAGTTCGAAGTCATCTCGAAGAAGTTCAAGCCAAATATGATTTGTTGAGTGCTACAGAAAAAAAATTATTAAAAAAATTTCAAGATGAATTTTATGATGATTTAGCTGATTCCACAAACACCATGCAATTTTTAGGTTATTCAGAAAAATTTTCGAAAGATATAATAGATATTTTTTCAAATAAAATTAAATTCATCTATGCTTATCGTGAAGAGAAAGCAAATTTATATCTTGAAATGCTTGGCAGGGCAATGCATGGACAAATATTCAAACCTGAAATCAATAATTCTGAATTGTTTGACATTGGATTTAGACTTCGTGGTACTCTCTTCGATAAACTTGGTTATAATTTAGTTGTGCAAAAAGGTGGGGTTGCAGGTTCGACAAATTATGCAACCACATTCGACCCGCGATTAAGATATAATTTCAAATTTTATGAGAATATTGAAAATATTAGCAACTACGATTTTACAGAAGGATACTTAAGATATTTCACCGAGCCAATTGATAAAATGAAATTATCATTTCAAATTGGAAGAGAAAAAATAAAATTGGGATATGGATACAGCAGTAAACTTGTTCTTTCTGGAGACCATCCTTATCTCGATTTTATAAAAATGGATTTTAATTATGGAATTATTAGTTTTTCTTCTCTTCATGCAACTACAGTAGGTGAATTTCATGAAGACCGTTCTCTTAATTACACAAAATTTTATGCTTATAACAAATTGAAATTTACATTCAAAAATTTATTTCAAGCAGGAATTGGAGAAGCAATTATTTATACTGGAAGAGGAATTGACCTTGCTTATCTGAATCCATTTGCATTTTATAAGTTCGAGGAAATGTCTTTGCAGGATAGAGATAATGGTGTTCTCTTTTTAGATTTTCAATCGGACTTTCTTAAAAATCTCGAACTGCAAGCAACTTTTTTTCTTGATGAAAATATTCTTTCTCACCTTCAAGATTTAGATTTATATTCAAATAAAACTGCATATCAAATAGGACTTTTCTGGTATTCACCATTATCAATTAGTGATTTGTCATTTGTTATGGAGTATACAAAAATTCGTCCATATGTTTATAGCCATACTAATATTAAAAATTCTTACACAGCACATAGTGAATTGCTCGGGCATCGAATTGGACCAAATGCAGATGAAATTTGCTCTAAACTTTCATATAATTTTTCTGAAAAGCTGAGAGGAAATTTTAAATATCAACACATTCGTTCAGGTGAAAATATTTATGATGCTCTTGGCAATTTAGTTTTTAATGCCGGGGGTGATGCACTTCAGCCATTCAGACAAGGTGTTGACCCGAAGCATATCAAGTTTTTGGATGGTGAAAGGATTAATAAAGATATTTTTACACTTAGTTTTCGTTATGAACCTTTTAGAGAAATATTTTTTGATTTGAATTATACTTACTTGATTGAAAAAAATATTACAAAAGAAAAATCATTCTATTCGAGTTATGCTTACTTGAAGATGACACTTGAGTTTTGATTAATATAGTTGACTATTGATTTTCAATTTTCAAATTTGGAAGAAAAATTGTAAATGTGCTTCCCTTTCCCACTTCACTTTCAACCCAAATTTTTCCGCCAAGTTTTTCAATTAACTCTTTGCATATTGTTAAACCAAGTCCAGTTCCCTTTTCGTTGTTTGTTCCTCTTGTTGTAAAACCAGATTCACCACCAAAAATTTTGGGGAGATTTTCTTTTGGAATTCCTACTCCCGAATCAATAATTTTAATTTTATAGCCATTATTTTCTTTTGAAGCAATAATCTGAATTGTCCCTTTATGAGGTGTAAATTTAATAGCATTGGAAATTAAATTTCTCAGAATAGTATTTAGTGAATGCTGGTCTGTAATTATTTCATAAGCAGGGTCTACTTTCTCAATGATTTGAATTTCTTTGTCATTATAAATTGGTTGATAGAGATTTAAAATTTTCTTAACCTCATCAAATAAGTTTAATTCTCTCGGTTCAATTTTCAATCTGTTTCCTTCGAGGCGACTCCAATCAAGTACATTTTCAAGCAATTGAAATTGATTTTTTACAATCACATCAAGACTATGTGCAAATTCTTTGATTTCCTGATAGGTAAGATATTCAGCACTGGTAGCCAACAGATCTGTATAACCAAGAATAGGTGTAAATGGACCTCTTAAATCATGAGCTAAAACTGAAATAAATTTATCTTTATTCTTATTTAATTCTTCAAGCTGTCTGGAATACTTTTTAATTTCATCTTCTTTTTCTTTTCTTTCTGTTATGTCAATCTCCATGCCTATTATATAAACTTTTCCGCTTGATGTATCCTTCAATGGAAACTTATGAGTTAACCACACATGTTTTTTCCCTTCGCTCATGATTGTCTCTTCAAATACTTTTGATTGCATTGAAATTAGAACTTCTGTATCATGCTCACGGAGTTTTTGAACAATCTCAGGTTCCCAAATATCTGAATCTTTTAATCCTTTCCACTTTCCATTCCTGAATTTTTCTGGGAGATATTGTTCTGCAATTTTATTCATATAAATTAAATTTCCTTCACCATCTTTAATGAATGTACTCATTGGGGAATTATTAAGTAGCTCATAAAACTGTTCCTGACTCAGTTTTATTTCTTTCAAATATGAGTACAATTTTCTGAATACAAAAGTGAAAGCAAATGAACCGATGAACCAAATCAATAGATGAAGAATTATGTCATTTTTTAGTTGATGATTGTAATATCTATCGTAATTTGAAGAAAGAAGTGCTATGCTGTAAGCTCCTTTAATCTCTCCAATTTTTTGATTTGCATGACACGATAAACATTCTTTTTTAATTTTCAATGGGATGATATATCGAAAGTATTTTTTGTTGTTAATTGTATCAAAGGAATAAAATTCATTTTTTCCTTTCTTGAAATGTTCAAATGATTTTGATTCCCAGTCGTCAGCTTTATATTCAGGATTAATAGAGTTTAATGATGTTAATTTGATTATTAACTTATTTTTATCTTTTAATTGCTGTTGTAATTGTTTATGCATTAAAGCAGGTGGAACAAAGTTAAAATTATTTTTATTGTTTTTGTTTGAGTTATTACTTTTTATATAAACACTGCCGTGAGATATAACCCAGTTTGTATAAAGTGTATCGCGCTCTGCAAGTATGCGGGCTTCGTTCAAAATTAATTCGAGATTTGTTGAATTAAGCTCGGATATTTTCCAGGAAAGGAAAAAAATTATAATAATTGTCCATCCAATCAGCAGAAAAGCAAATGTTAATTTATAATGATTAAGAATTTTTTGGATGTCAATCTTTTCAGAAAGTAGACCGATTTTATATTTACTTGTTTCTTTCATTTCTGAATTAATTAATTATTATTAAAAATAAAATTAATTGTTAAGAAATACCAATTGATTTTTATTAGCATAGATGGGGATAGAGGGAAGTGCAGAAGCCGATGTCGAGGGCAAAACACCGGCTGGAATAACTTCCCTCTATTTTAATGAGTGGGACAAAAAATTTTAACGAATAAGAAATCATAAATTAATTCAAATTAAAATTCAGTAGAAGTTGGAAGAAAAGGAATCGTTCTCCACTTACATTATCGAAAATATTTAATTTTTCTTTAGTGTTATTGTTTAGAAAGGTTATTCCTAAAAACGAATAACCCTCCTAAAATGGCAGATTTATCTAACTTTTATGTGAAGTTCGGTTAATTGTGATTCGTCTACATAAGAAGGTGAATCATCCATTAAAGACATTCCACTTGATGTTTTCGGAAATGCAATCACATCACGAATAGATGACTTTTTAGCAAAGAGCATTACAAGTCTATCGAAACCAAAGGCTATTCCACCATGAGGTGGTGCACCATATTTAAATGCATTCATCAAAAATCCAAATTTTTCTTTAGCTTCGTTTTCATCAATGCCAAGAACTTTGAACATCTTTGCTTGTAAATCTGCATTATGAATTCTAATACTGCCGCCAGCAATTTCATTTCCATTTAATACCAGATCATAAGCACGGGCTTTTACTTTTAACGGTTCTGTTTCCATCAAATCTATATCTTCAAGTCTTGGCGATGTAAAAGGATGGTGCATAGCATAATATCGTTTTGTTTCATCGTCCCATTCAAATAATGGGAAATCTGTAACCCAGAGAAGTGATGGTTGTGCGTCCGATTTAATTAAATTCATTCGCTTAGCCATTTCAAGACGTAATGTGCCCATTATGGAAAGTGTTCTTAGCTTCTCTCCTGTTAACAGCAATATTAAATCGCCTGGTTTTGCTTGAAGAGCTGTAATTAAATTCTTTTTTTCATCATCACTTAAAAATTTTGCAATTGGAGCTTCAACATCATTTTCTTTAACGCGCATCCAGATTAAACCTCCTGCACCTAACTTCTTTGCATAGTCAGTCAATCCATCTAACTGATTTCTTGTGTAATCTCCGCAGCCTTCTGCAACAAGACCTGTGATAATTCCATTTTTTGAAATTGATTCTTTGAAAACTCTAAATTCTGAGTTTTTGAAAACATCATTAAGTGTTTTAAGTTCAAGACCAAATCTCAAATCTGGTTTATCACTTCCATATTTTTCCATAGCTTCTTCAAAAGTTAAGCGAGGAATTGGAGTTTTAAGGTCGATATCCCAGATTTCTTTGAAGAAAATTTTCATTAATCCCTCAGCCATCTCCAGAATATCTTCCACATCAACAAATGACATTTCAATATCAATTTGGGTAAATTCATATTGACGGTCGGCTCTTAAGTCTTCATCTCTAAAACATTTCACAATTTGAAAATATCTGTCAAATCCGGCAACCATTAAAATCTGTTTATAAGTTTGAGGTGATTGTGGTAATGCATAAAATTTTCCTTTGTGCAATCTGCTTGGCACAAGAAAATCTCTTGCACCTTCGGGGGTGCTTTTCATTAGAACAGGGGTTTCTACTTCAATAAATCCATGGGAATCAAAATATTTTCTTGTAAGCTGGTACATCTTATGTCGAAGCAAAAGATTTTTTTGCATTTCAGGTCTTCTTAAATCGAGATATCTATATTTTAATCTAATGTCTTCATTCACATCAATATTGTCTTCAATTGGGAAAGGTGGAGTTTCAGAAGGATTCAAAATGATAAGTTTATCGGCCATTACATCAATGTATCCTGTTTCTAAAGCAGGATTTTCAGTTCCTTCGGGTCGTTTTCTTACTTTTCCTTCAACAGAAATTACATATTCGCTTCTTAATTTTTTTGCATGCTCATGTGCTTCTGCATTATGTCCGGGTTCAAATACAATTTGAGTAATTCCATATCTATCTCTCAATTCAATAAAAATTACACCTCCTAAATCACGTCTGGTTGCTACCCAACCGTTTAATACAACATCTTGGCCAATGTTTGATTCTCTTAACTCACCACATGTATGTGTTCGTTTTTTGAATTTCATTTTATAAAGGTACTCCTTTTGATTTTTTATTGTGGAATCAAAAAATTTTGGCAAAAATAAACAAATATTAAAGTGATTACAAATTTTCAGGATAAATGATGATTCGGTTTTGAAAATCCATAATTGCAATTAAAAAATATTTATGATGAAATTTAATATAGCTATTAACATTCCTATATTTGAACTTCAAGAATAATTTTTTAGGAAATTAAGAACCATGTTAATAATCGCAGATGAAAATATTCCTCAAGTTAAAGAAGCTTTTAGTGCTTTTGGTGATGTAAAATTATTAGCCGGGAGGTCAATTACAAAAGGTGATTTAAAAGATGCAGATGTTCTGCTTGTTCGTTCAGTTACAAAAGTAAATAAGGATTTGCTCGAAGGTACAAATATTAAATTTGTAGCTACTGCAACAATTGGCACTGACCATATAGATAAAGATTATCTAAAAGAAAAAAATATTGCATTTGCAGATGCTTCCGGTTGTAATGCATATTCTGTAGCAGAATATGTTATTTGTGCTGTCACATCAATATTTTATAAACTTGGTAAAAAGTTTAGTGAAAGCTCAATTGGAATAATTGGATACGGTAACATCGGAAAAAAGGTGGCTAAGTTTACACGAGCCCTTGGATTTAAAGTTTTGATTAATGACCCCCCTCTTCAAAGAGAAGGATATCCTGAGGAATTTTGTTCTTTAGATGAAACTCTTTTGTGTGATGTTGTAACATTTCATGTTCCGCTCAATAAAAGTGGAATCGATAAAACTTTTCATCTTTTAGATGAAAGTAATATTGGATTAATAAAAAAAGGAGCAATTTTAATTAATTCTTCGCGTGGTCCAGTTGTAGATAATCAAGTTCTTAAAAGAAGATTAGTTGAGAAAAAAGATTTAATTACAATACTTGATGTGTGGGAAAACGAGCCTAAGATAGATACTCAGTTGCTTGATTTAGTAAACATTGGAACACCGCATATTGCAGGTTATTCGTATGAAGGTAAAATCAACAGCACTGTTTTTATATACAATAAATTTTGTGATTATATGAATGTTAAACCATCATGGCAACCCGTAGTGAATGAAGTGGAAAATTCCTTAATCACAATTGATATTAATGAATCGATAGAAAAGATGCTTAATGAAGTTTGTAAAAAAATATATGATATAGAGGAAGACAGCCATCTTTTAAAGCAAGCAAAAAACTATAATCCCGATGACTTCGGGATATATTTTGACAGCTTAAGAAAACATTACAGGATTAGAAGAGAGTTTAATAATTATACAATCAAGTTAAATGAAGAAAATGATGTAATAAAAAAGATTTTTGAAGCATTGCGATTTAGAATTTTATAAAGATTCTGCCAATCAGACAAAAAAATGCCCTTCTAATTAAAAAAATATTTGCAAATTTTCCGACCAAACCTTATATTTTAAACCATAATTTACAAATTACCTAAAAAAATAAGAGTAAATATGATTGATGAATTAGATATTTCAATACTAAAAAAGCTCCAGGAACACGGCAGAACAAAAAGAAGTGAGCTGGCGGAGCTTATCGGTTTATCTTTACCTTCGCTTAGCGAAAGATTAAAAAAGCTTGAAGATAATAATGTTATCGAAGGTTACTATGCTAAATTGAATCGTCATGTGTTTGGTTATGATATTATGGTTTTTATAGTTGTATTTATGGATTCCTCAAAAAATTATGAAAAATTAATTGAGCATGTTAAAAAAACACCCGAGATATTAGAATGTCATGCAATTTTGGGAGAAGGTTCTCATATACTTAAAGCAATAGTAAAAGATACCAAGTCATTGGAACAGTTGTTAAGCAAAATTCAATCCTGGCAGGGTGTAACAAGAACAGTAACAAATTTTGTATTATCAACAATCAAAGAAACAACAAAAATAAATATCTAAGGAGTAACAAAAATGGGCAAAACAGAATCACCAATTGAAAAGGTGTTATCTTTCATAAAAGATAACAAAATTGAATTTATTGATTTCAAATTCATGGATTTTCCGGGTCAATGGCAGCACTTTACTGTTCCGGCAAATCAGCTTGATGAATCATCATTCGAAAATGGATTTGGATTTGATGGTTCATCAATCAGAGGCTGGAAAAGTATTAATGAAAGTGATATGCTTATTATTCCTGATCCCGAAACTATGTTTGTAGATCCTTTCATAGAAGCACCAACATTGTCTCTAATATGTGATGTTTATGAACCTATTACAAAAGAAAAATATGCACGCTGTCCAAGAAATATTGCACAAAAAGCAGAAGCTTATTTAAAATCAACAGGTATTGCTGATACATCCTACTTTGGGCCCGAAGCTGAATTTTTTGTATTTGATGATGTTCGTTTTGATTCTGGACCAAACTTTGCTTTCTATTATCTTGATTCTATTGAAGGAAAATGGAACTCGGGCAGAGAAGAGAATCCAAATCTTGGTTATAAACCTCGTTATAAAGAAGGTTACTTTCCAGTTCCACCAACTGATAAGTTAATGGATTTAAGAAATGAGATGGTTCAGAATTTAATTAAAGTTGGTATTGAAGTAGAAGCTCAGCATCATGAAGTTGCGAGTGGTGGTCAATGTGAAATTGATATGAAATTTAAGCCATTATTAAGAGCAGCTGACCAGTTGTTGATGTTCAAATACATTGTAAAAAATACAGCAAGAAAACACAATAAAACTGTAACATATATGCCCAAACCAATTTTTGGTGATAACGGCAGTGGTATGCATGTTCATGTCAGTTTATGGCTGAAAGATAAGCCGTTGTTTGCTGGCGGAGGCTACGCTGGATTGAGTGAAACAGCTTTATATTTTATTGGCGGTCTATTAAAACATGCTCCTTCACTTCTTGCATTTACTAACCCAACAACTAATTCTTACAAAAGACTTGTACCAGGTTTCGAAGCTCCGGTTAATCTTGCTTATTCTCAAAGAAATAGAAGTGCATCTATTAGAATACCCATGTATTCTCCTTCTCCAAAATCCAAACGAATAGAGTTTCGTTGCCCGGATCCATCAAGCAATCCATATCTTGCTTTTTCAGCAATTTTAATGGCTGGACTTGATGGAATTATAAATAGAATTGACCCCGGTGAACCACTCGATAAAGATATTTATGATATGTCACCAGAAGAATTAAAGAATGTTCCATCAACTCCTGAATCTCTAAGTGCTGCATTAAAAGCTCTTGCAGATGACCATGAATACTTACTTAAAGGAGATGTATTTACCGAAGATGTAATTAATGCGTGGATTAATTATAAAATCGAAAAAGAAATTAAACCGATGGCTCTTCGTCCTCATCCATTCGAATTTGAGCAATACTTTGATGTATAATTAAAAGTAATTGCCAAAAATTAGAAGCCTGATGAAGATTATTTCTTCAGTCAGGCTTTTTTTTGAAATTGGAATTAAGTCTTAACTTTTATATTAAATGAAAATTTCTCCAAATCGATATTACCGCCAGAAATTATAATTGCAATGTTCTTGTCGATAAATTCTTCTTTGTTTTCCCATACAACTGCAAGAGCAACAGCACTTGATGGTTCAACAATTATTTTCATTCTTTCCCAGATTAGTTTTGTGCAATAAATAATTGATTCCTCTTCGGCAGTTAAAATTTTATAAACATTTTTTTTGATGATAGAAAAAGTTTTTTCAGAAAGTTGAGTAAGCAAACCATCACAAATTGTTTGAGGATTAATTGAAGGATAAATTACATTATCACGTATTGAACGAAAAGCATCATCAGCTCCCTTTGGTTCAGCTCCAATTACTCTTGCATAAGGATAAAAACATTTTGTGCTTAAAGAGGTTCCGCTCAATAATCCTCCGCCACCAACTGGTGCAATTATATAGTCAATTTTAATTTTATCAGAAAGCTCTTCAAAGATTTCTTTTGCACAGGTTGCCTGTCCTGCTATTACAGAGTAATTATCATAAGAGTGAATTAGAACAGCATTATTTTTTCTAATTAACTCATTCACAGTCTCTTCTCTTGATTTAAGATTGGGTTCACAGTAAATAATTTTTCCTCCGTAACTTTCAACTGCTTTCTTTTTAGAATTTAATGCGTTATTTGGCATTATAATATAAGCAGGGACATTTCTAATTTTTGCCGATAAAGCTATTGCTGCAGCATGATTCCCTGAAGAATGAGTTGCAATACCATTTTTAATTTCTTCATTGCTTAATGAGAGAACAGCATTACTTGCCCCTCTAATTTTGAATGCCCCAATCTTTTGAAAGTTTTCACATTTGAAAAAAAGATTACAGCCAAATAAAGAGTTAATTGAACTCGATGTTAAAATAGGAGTTTTGTGAATGTAGTTTTTTATTCTTTCATGAGCTTCAATTATATCCTGCTTAGAAGGCTCTTCTTCTAAAAACATTTTATAAAAAGTTTTTTGAAAAATTAAAAAAAGCTTCGATTAATTTAAATCTGATAGTATATTCTGAAGTTTTTCAAGAGCTTTTTGCCAGTCATTTAATTTATTTTTTTCTCTTTCAATTATATCTGCTGGAGCTTTTGTAATAAAACTTTCGTTGGATAATTTTTTCTTTACAGATTCAAGCGAAGAAGTTAGCCTTGCAATTTCTTTCTGAATTCGATGTCTTTCAACATTTATATCAATTAAGCCTTCAAGAGGAACGTAAATTTCGCATTCTTTTACTACAGCTGAGGCGCTTGCCTTTGGTTTGTGAATTTGAGAATCAATTATCAAATTTTCAATTTTTACGAGTGATTTTATGTAATTACTTTGTTCTTCAGTAATTTTATCTGTTTTAAGATAAACATTAATTTGTTTGGCAGGAGGAATATTCATCTCTCCACGAATATTTCTAATTGCAGTAACAATATTTTGAACGAATTCAATTTCTTTTTCTGCTTTTTCATCAATCATTTTTTCATTGAATTCAGGGAAAGAGGTTATTGAAATGCTTTCGCCATCTTTTCTTTCATCAAGCATCTGCCATATTTCTTCTGTTATAAAAGGCATAAATGGATGAACAAGTTTCAACATTTCTTCATATAATAAAATTGCTCTTGTAAGAACAGCAGATTTTTCTTCGTCGCTGCCATGATATAATCTGAATTTTGAAAGTTCTACATACCAATCGCAAAAGTCATTCCACACATAAGAATAAATAATTTTTGAAGCAGAATTGACTTCGAAGTTATCAATTGCGTTTGTAAATTCTTTAATTGTTTTGTGGAAGCGGGAAAAAATCCATCTGTCGGTAAAATCAATATATTTATCTTTAAGGGACAAATCTATTTTAATGTTTTGAGCATTCATCAATAAAAATCTGCCGGCATTCCAGATTTTATTTGCAAAGTTTCTTCCTAATTCTACCATTTCGTTGCTGAAATAAACATCCTGACCAAGTGGAGAGATGTATGTCATTGTAAATCTTAGAGCATCTGCACCATATTCATTTATTAAGTCGAGCGGGTCAGGGGAATTGCCGAGAGATTTACTCATTTTTCTTCCCTGAGTATCGCGCACAGTACTTGTGAAATAAACATCTTTGAATGGAATCTCATTCATAAAATGCATACCGGCAATAATCATTCTTGCAACCCAGAAGAAAATTATATCTGGAGCGGTAACAAGCAGGTCAGTTGGATAATAATATTTCTGGTCGCGTTCATTTGTAAAAACATCTTGAGCCCATAGCCAGCTCGATGCCCATGTATCAAGCACATCATCATCCTGACGCCAGTTTTCAATATCTTCTGGAGGATTAACTTCACAATAAATTTCTCCGGTTTCTTTATGATACCAAACAGGAATGCGATGTCCCCACCATAATTGACGAGAGATACACCAATCTTTAATATTTGTCATCCAGTGTTCATATGTTTTAATCCAGTGTTCGGGATGAAATTTTATTTTCCCTTCAAGAACAACTCTTAATGCTGGTTCAGCTAATTCTTTCATTCTCATGAACCATTGTTCTGAAAGATATGGTTCGATAGGGACGTTGCCTCGTTGAGAGTAACCAATTTTGGTTATATAATCTTCTTCTTTATGAAGTAATCCTGATTCTATAAATCTATCAATAACCTTTTTTCTTGCATCATATCTGTCCAATCCCTGAAATTCAGTAGGAACATTTCCATTTGTTGTAGCATCTTCGTTGAATATGTTTATAATTTCAAGATTGTGTCTTAATCCCATATCGTAGTCGTTAGCATCATGAGCAGGGGTTACTTTTACTGCTCCTGTTCCAAAAGTCATGTCAACATATTCATCGGCAAAAATTGGTATTTCTCTTCCAACAATTGGAAGAATTATTTTTTTGCCAATTAAATGTTTATAACGTTCATCTGCAGGATTAACAGCAACTCCAGTATCACCGAGCATTGTTTCGGGACGTGTAGTAGCAACGATTATAAATTCATTTGATTCTTTTACCGGATATTTTAAGTAATAGAGTTTTCCTTTTATTTCTTTATAAAAAACTTCTTCATCGGAAATTGCAGATTTGGAAGCCGGGTCCCAATTTACCATTCTGTAGCCGCGATATATATAGCCTTCTTTATAAAGTCTAACAAAAGCTTCTATGACTTTTCGATAGTAATGGTCATCCATTGTAAAGCGTTCACGCTGCCAGTCACAGCTTACGCCAAGCTTTCTTAATTGTTGAAAAATTATTCCGCCATATTTTTCTTTCCATTCATAGCAATATCTCAGAAATTCTTCTCGCGAAATTTTATCTTTTGTAATATTTCTTTCTTTTAACATTGCAACTACTTTGGCTTCTGTTGCAATTGATGCATGGTCAATCCCCGGAACCCAGCAAGCATTAAATCCTTTCATTCTTTTGTAACGAATGTAAATGTCCTGAAGTGTATTATTAAGAATGTGTCCAATGTGAAGAATACCAGTAATATTTGGCGGAGGAATTACAATTGTGTAAGGTGTTTTTGTTTCATCAACTTCTGAATGATAAAGATTATGGTCATACCAGTATTTATACCATTTGTCTTCAACATCTTTTGGATTATAAGCTTTTGGGATATCAGAATGACTTCTTGGCTGCATTTGTATCTCAACTTATTCTGAAAATTAAATGCAAATATAAGAAAAGCATTTCGTTTTTACATTTTGGGAAATTTTGGTCACAGGTAAATTATTCCATTAATAATAGTTAATCTTAAACCTTAGAAAATCAGGTTATAAATTCTGTCTAATTCACTTTTCAATTCTTCTAAATTTATAAATCGAGATTTTCTAATATATTCTTTCCCATCAATAAATAAGATGATTGTCGGAATTGCAAATACGCTGAACTGAGCTGCAATTTCTTTTGATTCATTCACATTTATGTAAAGAAAATTTATCAATGGGAATTCATATTCAATTAATTCTTTGACCTTTGGTTTTAGAACTTTACATACATTACAATCATTTGTGCTGAAATATGTAAGAACAATTTTGTGTGTATTAAAATATTTATTTGCTTCTTCAAAGCTTATTGCATTATACATTTTTGCCTTTATGTTTTTGAATTTTCATTATTTGTTTCTTTTATCTTGAATCTAATTCTCAGTACACCATTTTCATAACTTGTAGAAACAATTTTGAATGAACCAATTTCTTTTGTGGATTTAACATGAGGTCCGCTGCATAAACATTTGTCGTAATCACCTATTTTAATTACGCGCAGAATTTCACCTGCTTCTTCTGGAAGTCGGTGAAGACTGAAATATTTTGCTGCTTCATCTCGTTTCATAAATTCTTCTGTAATTGGCAAATCCTGTGCAATAAGCGAATTAATTTTTTCTTCTATTGTTTTAATTTCTTCTTCTGTTAAATTTCTATTGAAATGATAATCACATTTCGATTTTTTCTTTTCGATGTGAGCACTAAATGCTCTTCCACAATTAAACATTTTGTCCATTGTTCCATTCAAAAGATGTTCTGCTGAATGCATCGGAGGATAATATTCTTTTGGATTTACATTGTATTCCATTTTTTTCTCTTTTTTTTAATTGATTTAATCTTTTTCAATATTTAATTCTTTGTCAAGTAAATATTTAAACCAGAATTGTGTTTTTAATTTGAGGGAATGATTTCTAAGAGGCATTGTAATGCCATGTCGTGCATTTGGATAAATCATCATTTCAAAATCTTTATTTAGTTTTTGCAGTTCATAAATCAATTGAATTGAATTTTGCATGTGAACATTATCATCCATTGTGCCGTGTGTGATTAAAAGTTTTCCTTTATAATTTTTTACATAATTAAGGACAGAGGATTTTTTATAACCCTCTTCATTTTCTTTTGGTTTGTCCATATATCTTTCAGTGTAAACATTGTCATAAAGATGCCAGTCCATTACACCAAATTCTGCAATTCCATAATTAAAATAATTTGAGCCATAAGTTAGAGCAAGAGCTGTAATATATCCACCGTAACTTCCGCCATTGATTGCAATTTTTGTTGTATCAATAAATGATTTTTTCTTTAACCATTTTACTGCTTCGATGTAATCATGCATTTCCCATTTACCAAGATTGCGATGCATTAAGTCAATCCCTTTTTTGCCAAAGTGTCCAGAACCTCGATGGTCTACTGAAATATAAATAATTCCATTTTGGGCGAGATAGTAAGGTTCCAGAAAATAAGGGAAAGCATTTCGAACAGTTGGAGTTCCAGGTCCACCATAAATTGAAAATATAACAGGATATTTTTTGTTTTCGTCGAAATCGGGAGGTAAATACCATATAGCAGGAAGCTGATAGCCGTCTTCAGTTGGAATTCTAAACATTTCTGCTTTT
The DNA here is from genome assembly GCF_036860675.1 of Rosettibacter primus. Taxonomy (NCBI): domain Bacteria; kingdom Pseudomonadati; phylum Ignavibacteriota; class Ignavibacteria; order Ignavibacteriales; family Melioribacteraceae; genus Rosettibacter; species Rosettibacter primus. Next base: position 244,238 of record NZ_JAYKGK010000003.1, on the reverse strand, counting down.
GCAAGTTTATATTCATTGATTATCAAATTTTTTGAATCGCCAAGAGTTTTAATTTTTTTTCCATCAATAGAGAATAATTCAATTTTTGCAGGTGTGTTTATATTGCTGAATCTGTCATAAAAATATTTTGCATTAGGAGAAATTGTGCAGGTATGAGTTCCTTCAAGCGTTGTGATTTGTTTGAGTCCCTTTCCTTTTAGATTAACAACAAATAAATGTTTTTCGGTTGAATTGTCTTTCCATCCATGAAAATAAACTTTTTCTTTAATTTCATCAACAAGTGCAATATCAAGGACAGTTAAATTGCTGTCGGTTAATTTTTGTTTTAGTTTTCCATTCATATCGTAATAATAAAGATGATACCAGCCATCAACAGAGGTTCTTAATAGAAATCCTTTGTTGTTTTTTAGAAAATATAAATCTTCAAACCATTCGACCCATGTATTTTGAGTTTCGTTGTATAGTTCTTTTAATTTTCCTGTTGATGTATCAACAAAATAAATTTTGATATTATCTTGTGCTCTATTCATCCATTGAATTGTAAGTTGATTTCCATCTGGAGTCCAGAATGGCCATGCAATGTATTGGTCAATATTTTCATCAAAATCTGCCCAGACAATTTTATAATTATTTAAATCAACAATACCAAATTTAACTTTTGGATTTGGGTCGCCTGCTTTAGGATAATGTTGAATTTCAAGGCTGCCATGTTGTCCATCAGCTCGATATAGAGGGAATTCCGGCACAGGAGAATCATCAAATCTCAAGAAACAAATTTTATTGCTGTTTGGCGACCACCAGAATGCAGCGTATTGACTTGCTCTACCAAGTATTTCTTCATAATAAACCCAGGAAGCCCAGCCGTTGTAAATTAAATTGTTTCCATCAAATGTAAGCTGAATTTCTTTTTGTTTTTCTAAATCGTATACAAATAGATTATTGTTTTTTGTATAAGCAATTTTTTTTCCGTCAGGAGAAAATTTCGGATTTTTTTCTTCTATCGTATCTCTTGTTAATTGTATAAAATTATTTTTATTGAGTGAATAATAATACAAGTCATTTTTTTCGTTGAATAAAAATCCATTATAATCTGAAGATGTAATTGCATATTCAACATTAAATCCTTTTGGTAAATTCTCATTTATTTTTCTGTAATCAATAAATATTTCTGACAAGCCACTATTTACATTTACTTTCATTAATACTGGCTGAAAGATAGATTTTGTTGAATCTGATTTTAATTCGAGATAATGATTATCATCAAGCCAGCCTTTTAACTGTGGCAGTGGTTTTGTTAATCGAGGTTCTGCAAAATTATAAACCTGTTTATAAGTTAGATTTTTGTTTTGTGGAAATAAATTATTCTGAATTAATGTAAGAATCAGCAACAAGAAAATTTTCAATTTCATAGCGCACCTATATTATTATAAATAATTTTTATTTCTAATTTAAGATTACCATGCATAAGCTTCTGGAGCTTGATTTCCAGGTCCTGGCCAGATTTCATCTAATTTTTTCAATACATCATCTGATAATTTTAATTCAAGTGCTTTTACATTTTCTTCAAGTTGTTCTAAAGTTCTTGGACCAATTATTGGTGAAGTGACAACTGGATTGTTCAACACCCATGCAAGTGCAACATCGGCCGGCTTTTGATTTATTTCTTTGCATAATTTTTCATAAGCTTCAATCTGAGGACGTAATTTTTCAATTGATTTTTGTAATGGTTCTCTTGTTCTTCGTCCTTCTTTTACTCCTTCTAAAACTCCACATAAGATACCGCCACCTAATGGACTCCATGGAATTAATCCAATGCCCAATGCTTTGCAAGCTGGGATAACTTCCAGTTCAATATGTCTGTTTCTTAAACTATAAATACTTTGTTCAGAAACAATACCCAAAAAATTTCTCTCTTTTGCTTTATAAAATGCTTCAACAAGATTCCATGCAGCAAAGTTAGAACTTCCCACATAAATTATTTTACCTTCTCTTACAAGCTGTTCCATTGCCTGATAAATTTCTTCCCATGGAGTGTTGCGGTCTATATGATGCATCTGGTATAAATCAATATGGTCTGTTTGAAGTCTTCTTAAACTGTCTTCACAGGCTTTTCTAATGTGATAAGCTGAAAGTTTTGAATCATTTGGTCCTTCTCCCATTTTACCATAAACTTTTGTTGCAAGAACAATTTTATCTCTTCTGCTTTTATCTTCAGAAAGCCAACGGCCGATAATTTGTTCTGTAAAACCGACTCCTTTTTCCCAGCCATATACATTTGCTGTGTCAAAAAAATTTATGCCAAGTTCAAGAGCACGACTCATTATCTTAAAACTTTCTTCTTCACTTGTGAAAGGACCAAAATTCATTGTTCCCAAACAAAGTCGACTTACTTTTAATCCTGTTCTGCCTAAATATGTGTATTCCATTTTTATACCCTTTCTTTTTTATTTATTTACCAAAATATAAAAACAATAATTTTTTATCACTCGTTTATTGTTGTTTTAATAATATATATCTTTACATAAAATATTCAGAGGATAATTATGAAACATATAAGATTATTTTTATTAGGTATCTCAATTATTCTGACAAACAGCAATTACTCACAAACTATTAATATAAAAGATGCCTGGGCACGAGTTTCTGCAAAAGGCAGTAACTCTGCTGTGTATTTTAAAATTACAAATAACAGTGCAAAAAATGATACTTTAATTAGTGCTGAATCAAATTCTGCCGAGGTAGTAGAAATACATGAAACTTTTAATGAAAATAATAAAATGGGAATGCGTGCTGTTAAATTTGTAGAGATTCCTGCAAAATCCGAAGTTAATTTTAAACCCGGTGGACTTCATATTATGCTGATTAATTTAATTAGAAACTTGAAGAACAACGATACAATAAATCTTGTTTTAAAATTTAAACACTCAAAAGAAATTAAAATGAAAGTGCCTGTTAAAGATGCAATGAATTCAATGAAGCATTAAGAATTTTTCACATACTCGAATACATGGCCGCATACCAGACAAATCCAATCTGATTTTTGGTTTTCAATTTTTTTGTGGTCTAAAATCATTGTAGTCCTTGAGTTGCAGAATGGACAGATAGCGTTTTGAAAAATATAATTATTCTCTCTTTCATTTTTTAATTCATTTCTTTCAGATTCTTTTTCATTGTTTATGTTATTCATGATTAATTTCCTTTGAATCCGTATGCAAACTAATATTTTTTATAAAAAAATGCTTTTTATCTTCATTCCAAAAAGAATTAATTTAACAGTTGAAGAAAAGAGTTAAAGCTTATTCATAATTAAGGTGAAAGATGGAATCACTAAAAAAATTTTTCTATCCAGAATCAATTTGCATTGTTGGTGCATCGACCAAAGAAAAAAGCATTGGTTATGAATTGTTGAAGAATATTCGCGATTATGGTTATAAAGGTAAAATTTATCCCGTTAATCCTAAAGCCGATGAAATTTTATCTTACAAATGTTTTAAATCAGTTGAAGAAATTTCTGATAAAATTGATCTGGCAATTGTAGTTGTTCCTAAATATGTTGCTGAAGAATCAATAAATTCATTATTGAATAAAAATGTTAAATCAATAATTCTTGTAACAGCAGGCTTCAAAGAAATTGGTTTGGAAGGAGAAAAATTAGAAAAACGAATTTTGGATTTAATCAAGAATTCAGGGGCGAGATTAGTTGGACCAAATTGCATGGGAGTAATAAATACTCTTAATGAAGTAAAACTCAATGCAACATTTGTTGCCGAAAAACCCGAGACTGGTTCTACCGGATTTTTGTCTCAAAGCGGAGCTCTTGGAGCAGCAGTTCTTAATTCACTTAGAGAAACAGATATAAAATTTGCTCATTTCATAAGTGTTGGAAATAAAGCAGATGTTAATGAAAATGATATTTTAGAGTTCTGGCAAAAAGATGAAAACATTAAAACAATAGCTCTTTATCTCGAGAGTTTTGTTGATGGCGAGAGTTTTATAAAGAAATTTATTAAAGGTGAAATTACCAAACCAGTTATAATTCTTAAAGCAGGAAGAACTCAAAGTGGAATGAAAGCCGCAATATCTCATACAGGTGCATTGAGTACAACAGATAAAATAGTTGATTCTATTTTGAGTCAGTTTGGAATTATTCGAGCAGAGAATTTGAATGAACTTTTTAATACTGCAAAAGGATTTGAAAATTTTCCACTGCCGCAAGGTAATAAAATTGCTGTAGTAACAAATGCTGGTGGTCCGGCAATTCTTTGTGCAGATAAAATTGAAAAAGAAGGCTTGCTCTTATCTTCATTATCATATGAAACAAAAGAAAAATTAAGAAAAATTGTTCATCCCGAAGGAAGCGTAGAAAATCCAGTTGACCTCTTGCCAAATGGAGATGCACAAACTTTTAAAAATGTTATTGAAACAATTATTCAAGATGAAAATGTTGATGCTGTTATCTCTATTTTTGTTGAACCGATTATGGTTTCTGCTTTTGAAGTTATTGAAGGAATAAATTCTATTGAAAGTAAAAAACCAATATTTCAAGTAGCAATGCCTTTGCCAGAGTTCTGGCAGTATTACCGGAATAATTCAAAATATAAATTGCCAGTTTTTAGAAATCCTGAAGACCCTCCAGAAGTTATTTCGAATATGCTTTTTTATTTAAAGAGAAGAGTGAACACAAAAAGCTATGAGTTGATTTCTTCAATAGAAAAAAAAGATTTTGCCTTTTTATCGAATAAAATTTTAAATCAATTAGAGCTGAAAAAACTTCTTTCTGCCTATGACATTCCATTGGTTCAAAGTAACATTTGTTTGCCGGATGATTTAGAAAACACAGAAGAACATTTTTATCCTCTTGTTCTAAAAGGACTTTGCAAAAATTTAATTCATAAAACAGAAGCAAAAGCAGTGATATTGAATATTAAAAATAAAGAAGAACTTTTGACAGCTGCTAAAAATATTCAAAACAATTTAGAACAAAATGGATATCAGATTGAACAATTTTTAATTCAAAAGTATATTAAACCAGTTCATGAAATTTTAATTGGAGGTTATAGAGATGTTTCTTTTGGACCAATGATAATGTTTGGACTTGGCGGGAAATATGTTGAGGTTTTTGATGATGTGGCAATCAAATCATGTTATTTAAGTGAAGAGGATGTTGACGAAATAATTGCATCAACAAAAATTGGGAAAATACTTAAAGGTGTTCGCAATGAACAATTCAACAATTTGGCTGAATTGAAAAAAATTATTAAGTCCTGTGCTAAAATGATGATTGAAAATCCTGTGATAACAGAATTTGATATAAATCCTCTAATAATTGATGAAGAAAATAATTTTCATGTTGTTGATGTAAGAATAAGAACAAACAAGTAAATTTTTTAAATGAATGAAAATGAATCTCTTTTACATTTCAAAATATGGAAATAGTAGTTATTATTTAGTCAAAAAATTTTCAGACTATGCCGCTTAGAAATTTATTCATTGATTTCAATTCATTTTTTGCTTCGTGTGAGCAGCAGCAGTTTCCTCATTTGAGAGGAAAGCCAGTTGCAGTTGTTCCAGTTAAAGCAGATACAACTTGCTGCATAGCTGCAAGTTACGAAGCAAAAAAATATGGAATTAAAACAGGAACCCTTGTTGCAGATGCGAAAAAAGTGTGTCCGGATTTAATTATTGTTCAGGCGCGTCATCGAGTTTATATCGAATATCATCATAAGCTTGTTCAAGCAGTAGAGATGTGTATTCCTGTCGATAGTATTTTTTCAATTGATGAAATGTCCTGCACTTTAGTAGGCAAACAACAGATTCGGGAAAATGCAATTGAACTTGCAAAGAAAATTAAAAAAACTATTTATAATCAGGTGGGTGAATGTTTGAGATGTTCTATTGGAATTGCACCAAATCAATATCTTGCAAAGACTGCTACAGACATGCAGAAACCAGATGGTCTAGTTGTAATTGAAGAAAAAGATTTACCACAAATTTTATATTCATTAAAATTAAGTGACCTTGTTGGAATTGGAAGAAGGATGGAACCGCGCTTAAAAAAATTTGGAATAGATACGGTAGAAAAACTTTGCAATGCAAGCAAGTCTATGCTCAAAAAAGTTTGGGGAGGAATTGAAGGGGAAAGAATGTATATGCAGTTACGAGGAGAAATTGTAAAAAGACCCCCAACACATAGAACAACAGTTGGCCATTCACATGTCATGCCTCCAGAATTTCGTTCAAAAGAAGGTGCTTATTCAGTTTTACATCGGCTTTTGCAGAAAGCTGCAATGAGATTAAGATATATGGGATTTGTTTGTGCAACAATGTCAATAAAAGTAAAATTTATTAATGGTAAAAAATGGCGTAATGAAATTTCATTCAATCATACGCAAAATACTTTAATGCTGATAAAAGCTTTTGAAGAAATGTGGAAATTTTATCCCTCAACAAAAGAAAAACCATTGGCTGTTGCAGTTACATTATATAATTTAATGCCTGAAAATCAATATACACTTTCACTTTTTGAAGATGATGAAAAATTTCAATCTCTTAATAGTGCAATTGATTTGTTAAATAAAAAATATGGGCATGATGCTGCATATTTTGCCGGCTCACATTTCGCAATAAATTCAGCTCCAATGAGAATAGCATTTACACAAATTCCTAATCTTGAAATTGAAGAGGATGATATTGAAGAGATATAAAAGACGCCACTAAATGTGACGTCTTTTTTATATTATTTTTTTTCGAAGACTAATTTGCCTGCACCTGGGTAACGAACAACAACAGTATCTCCTGGTTCATACTTGTTCATTAATAGTTCTGTAGCCAGTGGATTGATAAGATATTTCTGAATTGTTCGTTTTAAAGGACGAGCACCGTAAGTTACATCATAACCATGTTCCATTAGAAAATCTTTTACATCTTCTTCAACTTCGAGAGCCAAGCCTTTTTCAGCAAGCATATTGCCAACTTTTTGTAATTGTATATCTATAATTTGTTTAATTTCATGTTTCAACAATGGTTTGAATAGAACAATTTCGTCAATACGATTTAAGAACTCGGGTCTAATTGTCTGACGCAGCAATTCGGTCAATGCAATTCTTAATTCTCCCATTACATATTCGAAATTATTTTCATCTATTACACTTAGTTTTTCTTGAATTAAATGAGAACCAAGGTTGGAAGTCATTATTATAATTGTGTTTTTAAAGTCAACAGTTCTGCCTTTATTATCAGTTAATCTGCCATCATCCAGAACTTGAAGCAGTATGTTAAATACATCTGGATGAGCTTTTTCGATTTCATCGAGCAAAACAACAGAGTAAGGTCTGCGGCGAACAGCTTCGGTCAACTGTCCCCCCTCTTCATAACCAACATAGCCTGGAGGAGCACCAATCAATCTAGAAACAGAAAACTTTTCCATATATTCACTCATATCAATCCTTACCATTGCATGTTCATCATTGAATAAAAATTCGGCCAATGCACGTGCAAGTTCTGTTTTGCCAACTCCTGTAGTTCCTATGAATATAAAAGAACCAATTGGGCGATTTGTATCCTGAAGTCCGGCACGAGACCTTCTGATTGCATTAGCAACGGCTGCAACAGCATCGTTTTGTCCAACCACTCTTTTGTGAAGTTCTTCTTCGAGACGCAATAATTTTGTTCTTTCGCTTTCGAGCATTCTGCTTACAGGTATTCCAGTCCATTTTGCAACGACTTCTGCAACATCTTCAGCATCTACTTCTTCTTTTAACATCTTATTATTTTTTTGAATTTCAGCAAGTTCTTTAGTTTCTTTCTTAAGTTTTCTTTCAAGTTCATTAATTACACCGTAACGGAGTTCTGCAACTTTACCAAGATCGCCTTCTCGTTCGTATCTGTCTGCTTCAGCTTTAGCTTTTTCAATTTCACTTTTCATTGAACGAATCTTTTGAATCTTTTCTTTTTCGAGCAGCCAGTGACTTCTTAGTCTGTTTCTTTCTTCTTCGAGTTCACTTAACTCTTTTTGTAATTCTTCAAGACGTGTTGCCGAATCAGAATCTTTTTCTCGCTTTAATGCTTCTCGTTCTATTTCAAGTTGTTTTACTTTTCTTTCAATTGCATCAAGTTCTTCGGGCATAGAATCAATTTCAATTCTTAATTTTGATGCAGCTTCGTCTATCAGGTCAATTGCTTTATCGGGCAAGAATCTATCTGTTATATATCGATTAGAAAGTTGAACTGCTGCAACAATAGCACCGTCCGTAATTCGAACGCCATGATGAACTTCGTATCTTTCTTTCAATCCGCGCAAAATGGAAATTGAGTCTTCTTCACTTGGTTCTGCCACATAAACAGGTTGAAATCTTCTTTCGAGTGCTGCATCTTTTTCGATATACTTACGATATTCATCAAGTGTTGTTGCTCCAATGGCATGAAGTTCACCGCGAGCAAGAGCGGGCTTCAAAATATTTGCAGCATCCATTGAACCTTCTGCCCTGCCAGCACCAACAAGTAGATGAAGTTCATCAATAAATAAAATTATTTCACCATCAGATTCCTGAACTTCTTTTACAACTGCTTTTACTCTTTCTTCAAACTGTCCACGATATTGAGTTCCTGCAACAAGAGCTCCCATATCGAGAGCTACAATTCTTTTTGTTTTCAATGTTTCTGGGACATCACCAGCAACAATTCTGTGAGCAATTCCCTCAGCAATTGCAGTTTTGCCTACACCGGGTTCACCAATCAAAACAGGATTATTTTTGGTTCTTCTTGAAAGAACCTGAAGCACTCTTCGAATTTCTTCGTCTCTTCCGATTACAGGGTCAAGCTTATTAGAACGAGCAAGTTCATTTAAATCACGTCCATATTTTCTTAATGCTTGATATGTATCTTCAGGATTTTGTGAGGTTACTCTTTGCGTACCACGAATATCTTTTAAAGCGGCAAGCAAAACATTTTTATTAATGCCATTGTCTCTCAATAATTTTCCTGCTACGCCATCATCTTCGCTCATTGCAAGTAAAATATGTTCCGTCGAAACATATTCGTCTTTTAGAGCTTTAGCTTCTTCAAAAGCTTTATCAAATAATCTTGCTGTACTCATCGAAAGCTGCTGATTTCCAAGTCCTGAACCTGTTACTTTAGGAAGTCTTTCGAGGAGTTCACCAACTTTAATTTTCATTGAATTAATGTTTCCGCCGGCTTTTTGTATTGTAGAAACAGCAACACCGTTTGCATCCTGAAGCAGAGCTGCAAGAATATGTTCAGGTTCAACAATTTGATTGTTGTAGTTCTGTGCAATTTCAACAGCCTCTTGAATTGTTTCCTGAGCCTTTACTGTAAACTTGTTAAAATTAAATGCCATAACTTTTCACCTATTTTTTTCGCTCATACAAAATTAATTTAATAAAGTTTCATAATAAATAAAAAAATACTAATCAAAATATTACTAACTCGTAAAATAATAAATCTTATTACCTATTCTTTTCATTTACCTTGTTACTGCTTTTCTTTTATTTTAATTTTGCATTTCAATTTGAAAGATTTTTATGTCACAAATATTATCACAAAACGAAGATACAATAGTAGCACTTGCTACACCGCCCGGTATTGGTGCAATATCTGTTATAAGAGTTAGCGGTCCGGAAACATTTATTAAGGTTGATAAAGTATTCCAAGGCAAAAAGAAAATAGCAGATAGTCCTACACATACAATTCATTATGGTAAAATAATTGATTTGAACAATGAAATAATTGATGATGTTTTAATATCTGTATTTAGAGCACCCAATTCATATACGGGGGAAGATTCTGTAGAAATAAGTACTCATGGAAGTCAATTGATTGTTGAAAAAATTATTTCGTTGCTGGTTGAACAAAATATAAGATTAGCAGAGCCGGGCGAATTTACAAAGCGAGCTTTTCTAAATGGTAAATTAGATCTTGCACAAGCAGAGGCTGTTGCAGATGTTATTAATTCAAGAACTGAAGCATCACTTCGTGGTGCAAGAAATCAGCTTGATGGAATTCTTTCTAAAAAAGTTGATTCTTTGAGAGAAAAATTAATTAATACTTCATCATTAATTGAATTAGAACTTGATTTTGCTGAAGAAGATATAGAATTATTACCTGTGGATGAAATTTTGAAAAATATAAATGAAATTGAAAGTGAAATTGAAAATTTATTGAGCACTTTTTCGTTTGGAAGAGTAATCCGTGATGGAGTTAATGTTGCATTAGTTGGGAAACCAAATGTAGGAAAATCTTCTTTATTGAATTATTTATTGAAAGAAGCACGAGCTATAGTAAGCGAAATTCCGGGAACTACAAGAGATGTAATCAGAGAAGAATTAACAATTGATGGGATATTATTTAGACTTCACGATACTGCAGGCATTAGAATGACCGAAGATATAATAGAAAAAGAAGGGGTTTTAAGAAGCAGAAATGTAGTTAAAGAAGCAGATATTGTTTTATTTTTGAACGATATAGAAACAGGTTTTGATGAGGGACTTTTCCAAGAAATTTTGTCATTAAACAAAGAGGATAAAATATTAAAGGTGGTTAATAAAATAGATTTGAAAAAGATTAATGACAATCGATATGATGTTGGTATTTCAGCTAAAACAGGGGAAGGAATAGAAGATTTATTTCAAAAATTGAAAGAAAAAGCTATTGGAACAAATATTTATACTGAAAAAACTGCAATAGTATCAAATATCAGACATTATAATGCACTCAAAAAGGCAAAAGAGCATCTAATTAATGCAAAAATTTCTATTTCAGAGAAATTAACAGGTGAATTTATAGCTGTTGATTTAAGAAATGCAGAAAATTCATTAAGTGAAATTATAGGAAAAGTTACAACAGACGACATTTTAAATAATATATTTTCAAAATTTTGTATAGGCAAATAAAAAGTTTCACGTGAAACTTAAAAGAACTACGGAATTAAGTTAAAAATTTTTTCACGTGAAACAGAAAGGATGAAAATGAAAGAATACGATGTAATTGTGGTGGGTGGAGGACATGCAGGCATAGAGGCGGCAACCGCACCAGCAAGAATGGGTTGCTCTGTAGCTATGATTACAATGGATAAAAATGCAATGGGAAGAATGTCCTGTAATCCAGCAGTTGGTGGAAGTGCTAAAGGTCATCTCGTTCATGAAATTGATGCACTCGGCGGTATGATAGGATTAATTGCAGATAGGTCTGGTATTCAGTTTAGAACTTTGAATAAATCAAAAGGTCCTGCAGTATGGGCAGGAAGAAGTCAAAACGATAGAAAACTTTATTCCGTGGAAGCATTAAAAATTGTTCTTTCTGTGCCTAACCTTGAAATTATTGAAGATTCTGTAACTGAAGTTATTGTAGAAAATAAAAAAATTGCTGGCATCAAAACTCAAAAAGGTCAGGAGATAAAATGTAAGGCACTCATTATTTCTACCGGCACTTTTTTGAATGGATTAATGCATACTGGATTAAGAACTTTTCAAGGTGGAAGATATGGTGAACCACCTGCAATAGGCTTAACAGAATCTCTTGTTAAATTGGGTTTCGAAGCAGGCAGATTAAAAACAGGAACACCACCAAGATTGAAAAAGAATACGATTAATTGGGATATTCTTGAAGAACAAAAAGGGGATAATCCACCTCAACCATTTTCTTTAAGAACTCCCAAAGAAGAATTTCCATATTTACCTCAGTTAAGTTGCTATATAACTTATACTGATAAAACAGTTCATAAAATTTTAGAAAAAGGATTTGATAGGTCGCCATTATTTACTGGAAAAATTAAAGGAAGAGGCCCACGTTATTGTCCATCAATTGAAGATAAAATTTATCGATTTTCAGACAAAGAAAGACATCAGCTTTTCCTTGAACCAGAAGGATTGGATTCTGATTTGATTTATATTAATGGATTTTCAACATCTCTTCCTGAAGATATTCAGTTCGAAGCATTAAGAAAAATTAAAGGTCTAGAAAATGTCGAAATGGTTCGTCCAGGTTATGCAGTTGAGTATGATTTCTTTCCTCCACATCAAGTAGATTTAACTCTTGAAACTAAGCTTGTAGATGGACTTTATTTTGCAGGACAAATTAATGGTACATCTGGTTATGAAGAAGCAGCAGCTCAGGGAATTGTAGCCGGTATTAATGCAGCCTTAAAAATTCAAAAACGACCAGAGTTCGTTCTTAAAAGAAGCGAAGCTTATATTGGAGTTTTAATTGATGACCTCGTTGATAAATCAACAGATGAACCATATAGAATGTTCACATCTCGAGCAGAACATAGATTGGTTCTAAGACAAGATAATGCTGACAGAAGATTGATGAAATATGGATATGAATTTGGCTTAATACCTAAAGAACTTTATAATGAACTAAAAGAAAGAGAAGCATTAATTTCAAAATCAAAAGAAATTCTTAGTAAAACAAAACTTCTGCCTTCAGAAATTAATCCTTATTTAATTCAATTAAATACCACTCCAATTGATAATGCAGAATCTGTTAATAAACTTGTTAAAAGACCAGAAGTCAATCTAAAAGATTTGCTTGAAGTAATTAAAAATAGGGATGGGTTATATGAAAACTTAATCAAAGATTTGAAAGCTTTAGAGCAAGTTGAAATTGAATTTAAGTATGAAGGATATATTCAAAGACAGATGGAATTAATTGAAAAGATGGAAAAATTAGAGAATGTTTTAATTCCATTAAATTTTGACTATTCTAATTTGAAAGCCATATCATCTGAAAGCCGAGAAAAATTAAGTAAAGTTAAACCAAGGTCAATTGGACAGGCATCCAGAATTTCTGGTGTAACGCCTTCAGATATTTCGGTTTTATTAGTATATTTGAAAAGTTAATTTTGAGGTTTTTTCTTTGAATTCATACGAGCAATATCTTCGTGAGTTGAAAATGCTCTTCTGGGAAAACAATATAAATCCAGATGAGTATCAACTCGAACGTCTTGCAAATTTTGCCGTTCTTGTAGCTCAGAAAAATTCTAAAGTTAATTTGATTTCCCGCAAAGATATTCAAAAGATAATTGAGAATCATGTATTCATATCATCTTATGTTTCAGAATTTCTTCCTCAAAAGATTAATAATTTTTTAGATGTTGGAACTGGAGGCGGTTTCCCAGGTATTCCTCTTGCAATAACCCGTCCACAATTTAAAGGTGTTCTTGTTGATTCAACTGCTAAGAAAATTGATGCAGTGAAAGAATTCATTTGCAAACTTAAATTGAATAATTTAACTGCAGAAAATTTTAGAGTTGAAAGTGAAGAATTCAGGCAAAAATATTCTCAATCTTTTGACCTTGTGATTAGTCGTGCTACTGTTCCTTTAATTATTCTTTTTAGTTATGCATTGCCTTTACTTAAAGAAAAATCTTTTATTGCATCTATTAAAGGCGGAGATTTGAATGATGAATTTACTGCAGCGGAGTTAAAGTATAAAGCTTATATCAAGAAATCTACAATCTTTGAACTTGCCTATAAGCCAACTAATTCAAGAAATGAAAAAGGAAAAAAGCTAATACTTTTTGAAATAAATAAATAATTCTTTTCTCTTTAATTTTTGTTAATAAAAAAATTCCTTTTTTATAGTATTTCATTTTTATTATCCACATTTTAGTTAATTGGTAGAATTTAAGATGATACAGGGTTATGTTGATTTTAAGATTAACTTATGAATAAAATTGAAAAGTTTATTAAATATCCTCAACGTCGTGATTTGATTTTTGTACTTGGTGCCGGAGCCTCGCATCCAGATGGAGTTCCTCTTCAAAGAGATATACTACCTCAGATTTTATCTGATGAAAATGAAGAAATAAAAAATTCTGCAATTGGGAAAATTGTAATCGAATTTATTAAAGATAACTTCGAATTTAATAAAGAATTAAATCTGTATCCTCGGCTCGAAGCTGTATTTGGTTTTATTGATTATTTTATTCAGCACAATGAAAGCCTAAACTCAAAATATACAAATTCACTTTTAAGAGATATTAAGGAATATTTGATAAAGCTTGTTCATTACATAGTTAATTTGAATACTGATAAAAATAGTCACTATTATCATCTTTTCTGGAAAATACTTGCGGAGAATGTTCCTAATTCATCAATTATTACATTAAATTATGATACATTGCTTGAGCAGTCTTTTGATTTTTTATTTAAACAAAATTATTTCCTTGATTATTGCATTCAATTAATGAATTATGAAAAAATTCCTCAATTAAGAAATTATAATTTCTGGATTAATCCTCGTGAACCAGTTTTAGTTGACGAAAATGTATCTCCAATTCCAATAAAAATTATAAAACTTCACGGCAGTTTGAATTGGAAATATTGCAATTGCTGCAATTTGACTTTGCTTACTCCATGGGATAGAAAAATTGATTTAAACAGAGGAAAATTTCTTGGCTACACTTATCCAGATAAAGAAGAATATGAATTTAAATGTCCAATAGATGAAACAGAGTTTGAAACATTAATAATGCCACCATCTTATTTAAAGACTTTGCATCATCCAGTCATTTCTCAATTGCTTGTTGAAGCATCGCGTGAGATTCGTTCGACAAGAAAGATAATTTTTATTGGGTATTCAATGTCGGAAGCTGATTTACATATAATTGCATTATTTAAAAAGCATATTCAACCAGGGACAGAAGTAATAGTAATTAATCCCAAAAAGAAAGAATCACTCGAGCTCAGTTACAAATCAATATCAAAAGAAGCAAAATTTATAAATGCATCTTTTGAAGAATTGCTAAATAATAATTTATTGAAGGAAATAATTAGTTAAATATTATCTGTTTTTCATCAAATACTCTTTCAAATCATCATACTGTGAACTTAATTCTACTGTTCTTTTTTCTTTATTCAAGCAGACTGCTAATCTTTCCGGGATTTCAACTTCTATTTTTAATTCTTCTTCAATTACATCCTTGAATTTTGCTGGATGAGCTGTCTCTAAAACAACACCATTAAATTGTTGATCAAATTTTATGTAATCTCTCAATGCCAGATATCCAACTGAACCATGCGGGTCGATTATATATTTGTAATTTTCATAAACTTCTTTAATTCCTTTTCGAGTTTGAATATCGTCATAAGATTCTGTATGAATGTCATTTCGCATTTCTTTCAAAATGTTTGAATAAATTTCTATTATTCTAATTAAATTACTCGGATTCCCAACATCCATAGCATTTGAAAGTGTTTGAATTGAAGGACGAGGCTTAAATATTCCTGTTTGTAAATATTCTGCAAATACTTTATTGCTGTTTAATGCACCAATAAATTTTGATATTGGTAATCCAATTTTTTTTGCAATTAATCCAGCAGTAAGATTTCCTAAGTTTCCTGAAGGAACAGAGAAAATTGAATGAAGTTTTTTATTATGAATTTGTTTGTAAGCTTCAAAATAATAGAATGCCTGAGGAAGCAATCGTGCAATGTTAATTGAGTTTGCTGAGGTTAGATTTAACTTTTTGTTTAACTCTTTATCAACAAATGCTGTTTTGACTAATCTTTGACAGTCATCGAATGTTCCATTAATTTCTAAAGCAGTAATATTTTTATCAAGTGTTGTTAATTGTTTTTCTTGAATTAAACTTACTTTTCCTTTTGGATATAAAATAAAAACATTGATGCCCGGTGTATCATAAAAACCATGTGCAACAGCACTGCCAGTATCTCCGGAAGTTGCTACAAGAATATTTAGATTTATATTTCTCTTTGCAACAAAGTATCCCATTGTTTTTGCCATGAATCTTGCACCAAAATCTTTGAATGCAAGTGTAGGACCATGGAACAGTTCCAGCACATATAAGTTCTTTCCAATAGAGACTAATGGAGCAGGGAATGTAATTGAGTTTGATATAATTTCCTGCAGATTGCTATCTGAGATTTCGTTGGCAATAAATTTTTTAGCAATTCTGAATGCGATTTCCTGAAAGGAAAATTTTTCGAGTGAATCGATAAAATCTTTTTCCATTTTAGGAAATTCTGCTGGCATGAAAAGTCCACCATCTTCTGCCAGTCCATGCATAACAGCAGTTTCAAAGTTTACAATTAGATTTTTGTTATTTGTGCTATAATATTTCATTCTAAAACTATAGGTCCTTTTCCATTAATTTTTGAAACATATTTTTTTCCGTTCAATCCAGATTGAATTACAGCTTTAAACATAGCATCTGCAATACGTTCCGCATCTTTAGCAGATGTTGAAAAAGCAAACATAGATGGGCCTGAGCCTGTTATATTGCAATTTAATGCGCCATTATCAAGAGCAGCTTTTCTAACTCTATTGTAACAAGGAATTAATTTTGCGCGTTTTGGTTCTGCTATTAAATCAATAATTGAACGACTGATTAATTCATAATTTTTAGTCATAAGTCCAATAATTAAACCGGAAGCATTTCCAGCTTGAGCAATAGCTGTTTTCAACTTAACAGTTTTGCTCAGAATTTTTCTTGCTTCTTTAGTTTTAATTACAATGTCTGGATAAACAATACTGCAGTATAAATTTTTTGGATAATCAATTTGAATAATGTCGAGTGGGTTATAACTTCTTATCAAAACAAAACCGCCAAATAAGCATGGTGCAACATTGTCAGCATGAATGCTTCCGCTTGCAACAAATTCACCAGCCATTGCGTGAACAAGCAAATCAATTTTTGAAAGTTTTAAGTTGAGCAATTCATTAACCGCAAAAACACCTGCAACTGCACTGGCGGCACTGGAGCCAAGTCCACTTCCGATTCCCATTTTTTTATGTATTGAAACATCAAGTCCTACATTCAAATCATATTTTTCAAGAAGTGATTTTATTGCAACGGTTGTAGTGTTCTTATCTACTTCTTTTGGAAGATTCCCATTATCACCCTCAATATTTACGATTCTTAATTCATTTGAATTGTTTTTTTTAATAATTATTTCATCACCGGGTTCATGAAGAGCAAATCCCATCATATCGAAACCAGGGCCAACATTTGATACAGATGCAGGTGCAAATACTCTTATGCTTTTTGAACTCATTGGATATATCCTTTTGCTTTCATTAATTCTGCAATTAAAATTGTGCCTCCTGCAGCACCACGAATTGTATTGTGAGATAATATCACAAACTTAAAATCAAATAATGGACATTCTCGAAGTCTACCAATAGAAATTGCCATTCCTTTCTCAATATTTCTATGTATTTTAGGCTGAGGATACTTTTCTTCATAAAAATAAACAATTGGATTCTGGGGTGCAGCTGGTAAACCAAGTTCTTGTGGCAGTGACTTAAATTCTTTCCACACTTTTATTATTTCATTAATAGTTGTTTTATTTTTCAATTTTACTTGAACACATTCAGTATGACCATCAATTACAGCAACACGATTGCATTGTGCACTAATTTTAATGTCAGCAAGTTCAATTTTATTTGTATTGAACTTTCCCAGAATTTTTAATGGTTCTGTTTCCATTTTCTTTTCTTCGCCGCCAATAAATGGAATAACATTATCAATAATGTCCATACTTGGAAGTCCAGGATAACCAGCTCCAGATACAGCCTGCATTGTAACCACATTTACAGCTTCAATCCCAAAATTATCCTGAAGCGGCTTTAATGCTAATGCCAAACCAATTGTAGAACAATTTGGATTAGTAACAATTCCACCCTTATATTTTTGTGATTTTAATAACTCAAGATGTTCGGGATTTACTTCTGGAATCATTAAAGGAACATCATCATCAAATCGATGATTTCTTGCATTTGAAATTACATAATAACCTGCCTCGGCAAATGCAGTTTCAATTTCGCCGGCAACAGAAGCATCAAGACCTGAAAATACAACTTTTGCATTTAGATTAGGTTCACATTTTTTTACAGTCATGTTTGCAAATTTTTCTGGTAATGGAGTTTGCATAATCCAGTTTGTAGCCTCAGAATATTTTTTCCCTGCAGATTTTTCTGATGCTGCAAGTTCAACTACTTCGAACCACGGATGATTTGAAAGAAGTTCGAGGAATCTTTGTCCAACACTTCCGGTTGCTCCCAAAATTGCAACTGGTATTTTTTGTGTATTCATAATTTACCTCTTTATTTCAATAATTCTTTGTGTAAAATGTTTAATGCATCTGTAAGATTGTTTTTACTAATTACGAGAGAAATATTTAATTCTGATGAACCCTGTGCAATTGCAATTATGTTAATGTTATTTTTTCCCAGTGAACCAAATACTTTTCCTGCAATTCCTGGGGTATGACGCATATTTTCTCCAACGACGGCAATAATTGATAGGTTTTTTTCTACTTCCACTTTACCAATTTTACCGTCCATTATTTCAATTCGAAATTCTTCTTCGATAATCTTTTTTGCTATATTGCCATGTTTTGGTAAAACGGCAAAACAAATACTGTGTTCTGATGATGCCTGAGATATAAGAATTATATTAATATTGTGCTTTGCAAGAGCTCCAAATAATCTGGCAGCAATTCCGCTTACTCCAATCATTCCACCACCTTGAACCTGAACCAGTGCAATATCATCAATTGAAGAAATTCCTTTAATAGTAAACTTTGGTGATTTTTCTTTTTCAACAATCATTGTTCCCGGGAATTCTGGATTAAATGTGTTCTTAATTACTATTTTAATTTTTTTGTGAAGAGCGGGCAGCAATGTGGGAGGATAAATTACCTTGGCTCCAAAGTGAGATAATTCCATTGCTTCTTCATAAGTAACAGATTCAAGCGGAAATGCATCTTTAACTTTGCGAGGATCGGCAGTTAAAATACCATCTACATCTGTCCATATTTCAATTAAAAAAGCATTTAATGCTGCTCCAAAGATTGATGCAGTATAATCTGAACCGCCTCTTCCCAGTGTTGTAATTTCATTATTGGAAGTTGATGAAATAAATCCAGTTATTACCTGTATCTTTTTATGTCTTTGAAAATAACTTACAATATTTTTATTTGTTTTTTTGAAATCGACGCGAGCTGAACCAAAATTATCGTCTGTTTTAATTAGTTTATCTGCAAATAAAATTTCGCAGTCAATCCCACGATTAATCATAGTTTCGCCAATAATTGTACAGGATAGTTTTTCACCAAAACTTACAATGTAATCGAGTGTTCTTGGTGTTAATTCTTTTACAAGATAGACACCATCAACAACTTCTTTTAATTCGGTAAAAAGCTTATCTACTTTTTTGATTAACTGGTTAATGTTGTTCTTCTGATTTAATTGATTTACAATTTTATTATGATGCTCAATTAATGCGTTCAATTCAGCTGTATATTGAGTATTTCTTTTGTAAGCAAGATTTCCGATTTCAATAAGTTTATCTGTTACTCCCTGAAATGCAGAAAAGACAACAGAAAATTTTAATTTTTTTGAGATGTAATATTTTTGTAGAATTTCAATTACATTGTTAATTCTTTCTGCATTTCCTACACTTGAACCACCAAATTTTAATATTCTCATTTGTTCATTGCACCTTTTTTTAATTTTAGTTAAAGAAGAGATATTTAAGGAAAGTGCGTTCGTATTAACGCGTCGTCGTGAACGTGTATGTTGTGATGGATAACTCTGAATTGAACAGAGCCTTAATGGTTGAAGGCAAATTGCAATATTTTTTATCTAATCTATTCACTTTGGTAAAAATTGAAAATTCAATTGTGATTATAAGAATCATAAATTATAGATTCAATAGGCAGAATAAAATTTTTTAATAATTATGAATAAAAATGAATAATTATAATTCTATATTTTTTAATACTTCATCAAAATTATTTGTAGGTAAACTGCATGAATAATTCTCGCATAAATAAAAAGTTGTATGATTGTTAACTATTTTGTAGTTGATTGTCCATGGAGCAATTTTGGTTAATGTTTCTTTATTTTCTGGTGTAATTAGAATTGTATGTAAATTTTCATACGAAGACAATTTATGAATAATTTCTTTATCTAAACGCTTTTGAGTCATTATTAAAAGTTCTCTGCTTTCTTGTTTAAGCGACAGATATGAATTCAAAAAATATGAATAGCCAAACGATGCACTGTTAACCTGATGTGAAAATGCTTTCAGTTGTTTGTTTATTAATTCTGAAAACTCAGAATCTCCAGTTAAATGATATAGCCTTATTAAATTTGAAAGCTGAACAGAATTTCCTGATGGGATAGCACCATCATAGAGTAATTTTGTGCGTACAATGTTTTCAGTATTTGAAGAAGTAAAAAAGTATCCGCCATTATTTTTATCCCAGAATTCTTCTTTCAAAATGGAATTAAGCTGGATTGATTTAATTAAATATTTTTCGTCGAGTGTAGCTTTGTAAAGGTCTAATGAAGCTCTAATTAAAAATGAATAATCATCAAGAAAACCTTCTGCTAATTTGTTGCCATTTTTATATGCATGTAATAACCTTTTTCCGTCATATAAATTATTTATAATAAACTCATAACAATTTACAGCTGATTTTAGAAAATTTTCATCATTAAATACAATGTATGATTTAACGAGTGATGAAATTAAAAGACTGTTCCAGTCTGTTAAGATTTTGTCATCCTTAAGTACTGGAATTCTTTTATTTCTATGATTTAAGAGAACACTTCTTATTTTCTCATATTCTTCAAAACTAATGTTTAATTTTTCAAGAACATTGTTTAATCTGTCTGATAGATACAAAATATTTTTACCGGTTAATTTTCTTGTTATTTCGTTGTGAAAGTTTCCTTCGTCAGATAGATTGAATAATTTTTTTATGGTTTCATAATTATCAGGAAAAATTTCTTTAATTTCATTTGTTGTCCATAAATAAAATTTTCCTTCTTCTCCTTCGCTATCGGCATCCTGAGCTGAAAAAAATACACCTTCTTTAGAAAGCATTTCTCTTTTCAAGTAAGTGTAAATTTCATAAATAACATTTTTATAAAATTCATCTAAAGTTATTTTATATGCGTTTGAATAAGCTTCAATTAATAATGCCTGATCATAAAGCATTTTTTCAAAATGTGGCACCAGCCAATTTTCGTCGGTTGAATATCGATGAAAACCATAACCAATTTGGTCATAAATTCCACCATTGCGCATTTCGACAAGTGTCTTTAATGCCATTTTTAAGGCATTTTCTTCTCCGTAGTTTAAGTAATAATTAAATAGAAAAATTAGATTATGCGGTGATGGGAATTTGGGTGCTGTTCCAAATCCGCCGTGTATTTCATCAAAATTATTTTTGAGCGAAATAAAAGTTCTTTTCAAAATGTCTTGATGCAAATCTTCTTCTTCAGAGGATTGGAATTGCAATTCTAAATATCTTGTTATTTCATCTGTGCTTCTCAATAATTCATCTTTTCTTGTTTTCCAGAGTTCAATGATATGGTTTAATAAATCTACAAATCCAATTCTTCCAGCATAAGAATATTTTGGGAAATAAGTGCCTGCGTAGAATGGCTTTTTGTCGGCTGTCATAAAAATTGATAATGGCCAACCTCCTCTTCCAGTTATTATTTGACATACTAGCATGTAAATATTGTCTATATCAGGACGTTCTTCTCTGTCTACTTTTATTGAAACAAAATTTTTATTCAGGATTTCTGCAACTTTTTCATCTTCAAAAGATTCATGAGCCATTACATGGCACCAGTGGCATGTCGAATATCCAATTGAAAGAAATATCGGTTTGTCTTCCCTTCTTGCTTTTTCAAATGCTTCATCACACCAGGGGAACCAATCAACTAAGTTATTCGCATGTTGAAGCAAATAAGGTGATTGTTCTTTTGCTAATCTATTTTTCATAAACTTTTTATTAAGTTAACTTTATAAAATGCAATTTAGTTCAATTGTGACCGAAGTGTTTTTACTGGGAAATACTAATTGCTTATAGATATAAATAAAAAATCCATGAGTTTTTCAATAGATTACTCGAAGAAAAAATTATTAGCATAGACTATGATGAAATTAAAAAGGATGGCAAAAGTAAAGAGAATGATGCTCAATATAATGAGGAAATGAGTGTTACAGGGACTTCTCCGGCTATTGCATACCCTTTGTATGAAAAACAATTAATTGATAAACAAGATTTTAGAAAAGTAGATGCAATTACTGGTGCAACTTATTCCCTCTTCAGGTTCCGTTATGCTCTTTCAATTGCACTAATGAAAGCAAGATTGGCAAATCAATAAACAGCTGTAATTTTTTACTTCAGGATTACATTTTAATTCTGCATATTAAACTTGATCCTTATAAGTAACAGGTTTATTAATAACATAATCTTTGTTTTTCATAGTTTTTTTATCAGTCTTAAATACAAAAAAACTGTTAAATTTATGAAGAAATTTTTAAGGAGTAACTCTAAAATTAATACCAGAAATGAAACTGCAATACCAATGCATTATTGTTTTTGTTTGGATTTTCAAGGTTAATTCTATACTGAGGCCGCAATTCAATAAAACTAAATGGAAAGAACTCAAATCCGATTACTAAATGTGCATGTTCATCTTTTTCTTTTGAAGTATTGATATCAAAATTATCATAACGAACAACGGCATCGAGCCCAACCATTAATTGATAAGTTGCTTCTATCATCATTGCTGATGAATTAGTATTTTTCTCGATGTAATCTTTTGCAATGTCAAATTCTCCCATTAACGAAAAATATTTTGTTCCAATCCCTAAAAATCCTCCATAAAGCAGAGTGTTTAATGTTGCACCAAAATTTTTTGTTTTTGTAGAAGCAAAAGAGCCGCCAAAAAGCAAATTAATTTTTTCTAAAGAAGGAGTTATTTCAAATCTTGAAGTAATAGTTGGGTCAGTTGTTAATGTTGTATTAAATTTACTTTTACCAATACTAAAAGTTAGATGAGTAATATCGGTTAAGTTTGCACCTAGTTCAATGCCTGTTTCGATATAAAAGGGATTATAAATTAATCCTTGAATGGAGCCAATAGAAAACAGAAGTCCAAAGTCGCCGCCGCGGGTATAAGAAGTGTGGTCATCTAATCGAATTCCAAAATAAGGAGTGAACGAACCAATCTTTATGTAACTTTCATTTGGTAAAATTCTCGCTATTGCAAAAGCTTCCCAAATTGATTGAACGAAATCATATCTGGCAGCAACATCAATTTTTTTAGATATTCCTGCATTTAAATAAATTGAGCCAGTCATATCCTGGAAATCTGCTCTGTTCTTTTCTTGTGAATAAAGGAATTGAGAACGATAATCGAAACCAAATGAAACATTTTCTGTAAATTTTTGAGAAAGACTAAAGTCTTTTTCTCTTGGTGAAATCATGCTTAAAACATTTTTGCCAAAGAAAAATCCATTTTCATTTCTTATCATTCCACCGGTTGGATTGATATGGCAATCGCTGCATTTATCGCCTAAACGCATCGAAAAGCGCGGAAGTGAATATAATTCTATGATTGCAATAAAAAATAAAAGTGATGTTATTTTTGTCTTCATAACAAGGTTATCTTAAAAGAATCATTCTATTTGCTTTGCTAAAATGTCCTGCATTAAGCTGATAGAGATAAATTCCTGTCGAAACATCTTCCCCCTTTTCATTTTTTCCGTTCCAAACTTTTTCATATCTGCCAGCAGATAAATTTTGACTGACTAAAGTTTTAATTAGCTCACCATTGATATCGAAAATTTTCAATGTAACAAATTCTGTTTGAGGTATTTCAAAAATAATGTTAGTAGATGGATTAAAAGGATTTGGATAATTGTTAAGCAGTTTATATGTGAAAATGTTCTCAGAAAGTTCAACTGAATTTATATTAGGTTTGCTGTTTGGGTCGCCTGGATTTGAAACCAAATTAGAATTGCCAGGATTAGGTTGACCGGGTCTCCACGTTCCATTTGGGTCTTGAAGTTCAACTCCGTTTGAAAAGCCATCGCCGTCTGAATCTAAAGATGCTAATTGTGAATCCCAAAAATCTTGAAATCCATTTGGTGTAACTCTTGCTTCTACTGCTTTGCCAAAACTATTTCGAGCACCACCGCCATCGGGATTTGTATGGCAATTACCACACATAAATTTGTTCCCATTTGGAATTTTATCTACGCGAAAACTTCGGGATATCAAAACTGCTGATGCAAAAAATATAGTTATAATAATGAATGTAGAAATTATTTTCATTGCTCTCCCTCCTCGGGTTTCTCAAGCTTAACTAATATTTAAAGAAAATAGTTCAATTAGAATGTTGTTAAAATGAACTGATTAATATTAACGAAAACACTCTCAGAAAAAATATTATCTCATTAATTAAAATGTTGTCTTCAGGAAAAGAAAGACATTTATATAATTCTTTAGTATTTTAGAATAAGTAGCAAAATAATTTTATCATTAATTTGGGATTATAATTTGATTCCCTTAAAAGATGATATTCCATCAAAAAGTTTTCCAATAGTTAATATTACACTGATAATTATAAACATCATTGCATTCATTTTTGAACTCATGTTGGGTTCAGATTTACAGAGTTTTATTGAGCAATTTGGTGTAATTCCCGCGAAATATTTTTATCAGGGCATGCAACTGTATACAGGCGAGGTAATTTATTTTTCTGATTATAATCGAGTATTACCTTTGTTTACATCAATGTTTTTACATGGTGGCTGGCTTCATCTTATTGGCAATATGCTTTATTTATGGATTTTTGGTGATAATGTTGAAGATAGAATGGGTCACCTTAGATATTTGATTTTTTATTTGCTTTGTGGACTTTCAGCAAGTTTTTCTCATATTATGATGAATCCTGATTCTACTGTTCCAGCAATTGGAGCCAGTGGTGCAATAGCCGGTATTCTTGGGGCATATTTGTTTTTATATCCCTATGCAAAAGTTGTTGTATTACTTCCAATTTTTATTTTCTTTGATATAATTCAATTGCCGGCGTTATTTGTACTTGGTTTCTGGTTTGTAATGCAGTTGTTTCAAGGGACACTGGCACTATCAATTGAAAGTAGTGCAACAGGCGGGGTTGCATGGTGGGCTCATATTGGTGGATTTGTTTTTGGTGCAATTGTTGTCCATATCTTTAAGAAGAAAAGCCGAAAGCCAGTATATCGTGATGAGTGGTGGCTCAGTTATAGAAATTTCTGAATTACTCTAATTTTTTCATTATCATTTTCTCTCGCAATAAGTTGTTCTGTTTTGATGAAGCTTGTTTATTTTTTCATATAAAATCATTCAAATCGAATTCATTAAAAATCTGAAACTGATGAAGAATGAATTTTAATTCTTTGAGCTAAAATTTCAAATTGGTTATTTTTATAAAATAATTTAATGTAGAATAAGAACAAATGGAATTCATAACAATAGGTTCGTGGAAACGAGCAGTTATTAAGGTTGGCAGCGGATTGATAGCACCTGGCGGATTAAAATGCAGTACAAAATACACTCTGCCTATAGCAGGATTTATCACGGAATGCATCAATCGTGGAAAAGAAATAATTCTTGTTTCTTCAGGTGCTGTTGCAGCTGGTTTGTCAACTCAACCACAATTACTAAAAAAGAATCATCGTTCTATACCGGAAAAACAGGCACTCGCAGCAATTGGTCAAACTCTTCTTATGCAAAGCTGGAGCCGATTCTTTGATTTTCCATGCTCTCAAATTTTATTGACATACGACGATATTCACAACAGAAAGAGATTTGTTAATGCAAAAAATACTTTGAAAAAATTGCTCGAACTTGGAACACTCCCAATTGTTAATGAAAATGATACGGTCGCTACTGAAGAATTAAAAGTTGGAGATAATGATAATCTCGCAGCTTATGTAGCAATGTTAGCTGAAGCAGATTTGCTAATTATCTGTACAGATATTGATGGTTTATATGATACTGACCCAAAGAAAAATAAAAATGCTAAATTGATTCGAGTAGTTGAAAAAATTGATTCTTCTATTTTTGAATTAGCAGGCGGTTCTAAAAGTAATATTTCAACTGGTGGAATGAAAACAAAAATTGAAGCAGCACAAAAAGCTACTATTCTTGGAATAGATACTATAATAATTAATGCAACTAAAAGTGAAGTGTTTGATTATTTACTGAATGGGAAACTTATAGGCACAATTTTTAAGAAGAACCCAAATCCAATAGCTGCAAAAAAATTGTGGATGCTATATGCACTTCCAGCAAGCGGAAAAATTTTTATTGACTCAGGAGCAGCAAAAGCAATTCAGAAAAAGGGTGCTTCATTGCTTCCTTCTGGAATTATTGGTATTGAGGGTGATTTTAATCAGGGGGATGCTGTGGAAATTTATGTTAGAGATGAAAGCAATTTGAAATTAATTGCAAAAGGTATAAGTCAATATAATTCAAGTGATTTGAAAAAAATTCAAGGCAAAAAGAGCAATCAAATAAGAAATATACTTGGATATTTAACTACCGAAGAAATTGTTCATAGAGATGAATTAGTTCTAATTGAAGTGGAACAATAATTTTAAGGAGAAAAATGGAAAACAAATTAATTGAATTAGCAAAAAGAAGTAAAGCAGCTGCATATAAACTTTCACTTTTAAGTACAAATCAAAAAAATCAAATTCTTCAGTCAATGGCTGATGAATTATTAGCAAATCAAAATTTTATTCTTGAAGCAAACAGCAAGGATATTCAAGCAGGAAAAGAAAAAGGTTTATCTGATGCAATGTTAGACCGACTTCTTTTAACATCGGAAAGATTAACTTCGATGGCTAATGCAATTCGGGAGATTATACAATTACCCGACCCAGTAGGAGAAATATCAAATATTAGAATTCGTCCGAATGGAATTCAGGTAGGAATGATGAGAATTCCACTTGGAGTAATAGGAATTATTTATGAAGCAAGACCAAATGTAACTTCGGATGCAGCTGCTTTGTGCATTAAAAGCGGAAATGCTGTAATTCTAAGAGGTGGTTCAGAAGCATTTAATTCTAATTTTGCAATTGTTAATGCTCTTCATAAAGGTATTGAAAAATGCGGTGTCGATTCTTCAATTATAACATTTGTACCTACAACCGATAGAGAAGCAATTTTAGAGTTATTAAAGCTGGATGAATATATTGATTTGATTATTCCTCGTGGTGGCGAAGGTTTGATTAGATTTGTTGCTGAAAACAGTCGTATTCCTGTTATCAAGCATTACAAAGGTGTTTGTCATCTTTATGTTGATAAAGATGCTGATTTTGATATGGCAATTAAATTATTAATAGATGGAAAAACTTCCAGACCAGCAGTGTGCAATGCACTGGAGACAATGTTAATTCATAAAGATATTGCAGAAAAGTTTCTGCCATTAGCTGAAGAAGCTCTTAAGAAAAAGAAAGTAGAAATACGCGGCTGTCCATTGACCTGTAAAATTCTTCCTGATTCTAAGCAGGCAACAGAAGAAGATTTTTATACTGAATACCTTGCATTAATTATTTCAGTTAAAGTAGTCGAAAGTTATGAAGAAGCTGTTGAACACATTGAAAAGTATGGTTCAAATCATACTGAGGTGATTGTTACTAACAATTTGCAAACTGCACAAAGATTTTTGAGAGATGTTGATTCGTCATCTGTAATGGTAAATGCATCGTCGCGGTTTGCCGATGGTGGTGAAATGGGATTGGGAGCGGAAATAGGAATTTCAACTTCGAAACTTCATGCTTATGGTCCAATGGGACTTGAAGCATTGACAACAAAAAAATTTATTGTGATTGGTAATGGTCAAACTCGTCATAAAGTAGATTTGAATTAAATGATATTATTGCCAAGATTATTTAGAATTGTAAAACGAAACATAGCTTCGTGAGGACAAGACAAAAATTAAAACAAAAAAATTTTGATAAGGAAATAACATAATATCAGTCATACTGAGTCCGCTGCAGGCAGACGAAGTATCTTAACAAAAAAGAATAATACAGTCATTCTGAATGGAGTGAAGCGGAATGAAGAATCTCATAAAAACAAAAAATGGGATTAGATTCTTCGTCATCCACCTTTCGGTGGGATTCCTCAGAATGACAGGAAGAGAATAACGGCGGATTCCTCAGAATAACAGGGAAAGTGGTATTGTCATTCTGACTCGCCGAAGGCGAGGAAGAATCTTGCAAAAATGTTTTGAGAATGTTAAAAATAATTTTGAAAGTATAAATAAGCATAAGAATTAATTTTGTTTTGTCATGGAACAATATTATGTCTATATAATGACGAATAATAGTAGAACACTTTATACAGGAGTGACTAATAATTTGCGAAGAAGAATTTATGAGCATAAAAATAAATTAATACCTGGATTTACAAATAAGTATAACATTACAAAGTTAGTTTACTACGAAGAGTTTAAGGATATAAAAATAGCGATAGCAAGAGAAAAACAAATAAAAGGATGGTTAAGAAAAAAGAAAATAGATTTAATAGAAAAAGTAAATCCTAATTGGGAAGATTTGAGTAAGGATTGGTTTTAAGATTCTTCGTCGTCCACCTAACGGTGGACTCCTCAGAATGACAAGAGGGAGTAATACGGTCATTCTGAATGGAACGAAGTGGAATGAAGAATCTCTAAAAAATGTAAAATTGATTTTTAGATTCTTCGTCCGCCAAAAATGGCGGACTCAGAATGACAGGGAAGTATATTAATTATAGAGTCATTCTAAATGCTGAAAGAAAATTACAGAAAATATTCATAACGAAAAGATTGTGGTAGACTAAAAGTCCCTCTCTTTTTAAGAGAGGGAATTAGGGCGAGTTTTCTACAGTAAACAAATTAAGGCATAGTCATGAAAGAAAAAATTTCGAAATGTAAATTTGTTTTTAGATTCTTCGTCGACCGCATTTAGCTGTATCCTCAGAATGACAAGAGGGAGTAATACGGTCATTCTGAATGGAACGAAGTGGAATGAAGAATCTCATAAAAACAAAAAATGGGATTAGATTCTTCGTCATCCACCTTTCGGTGGGATTCCTCAGAATGACAGGAAGAATTAAGTAATACAGACACGAATTACAAAAATATTCATGTATAAAAAAATTTAATGGGGTTGTCCAAAAAATAAGGAACAATAAATTTAAAAGTTGATTTTATGTTAATGACGAGAATTTTTTAGTTATTTAATACTGAAAGAGATTCTCGAATTAAATCTTCTATAGAAATATCTGGATATTTATCTGTTACAGTTCGAACAGCTCGTTCTGCAGTTTTTTGGTTATAGCCAAGATTTATTAGTGCTGCAATAGCATCATTTTTAATTGAAGAGATACTCTTCGAAATCTCACTGCTGATTTCTGAAACGACCTCAATTTTATCTTTTAGTTCTACAATCATTCTTTCAGCAGTTTTTCTGCCGATTCCTGGAGCAGAAGTTAAACGATGGATATTTCCCGATTTAATTGCATTTTTCAAATCTTCAATTTGAATTCCTGACAAAATACTTTGTGCAGTTTTTGGGCCAATTCCACTTACACTTATTAATAATTCGAACATTTCTTTTTCTGCTAAAGAATAAAACCCAAATAAATCAAGAGAATCTTCTTTAACGCTCAAATATGTATAAAGTGAAGCTTCTTCTTTGTCAGCAATTTTTTCAAAAGTGTTTACTGAAATATTAATTAAATAACCCACTCCATTAACATCAATTATAATTTTAGTGGGCTTTTTCGATATGATTTTTCCTTTAATGTATCCAATCATGATAATTAATAATGAATAATTCTTTCGGGATTTGATTCAATAAATTCTTTCCAATTCTTACTTCTTTTATGATTGTAGTTTGATTTTATTTTAAAAGCATGACATACAGCAACTGCTATAGCATCACTTTCATCGAACTTCATTTTTGATTTTTTTATCGAGCAAATTTTTTTAATCATATATTGAACCTGCTCTTTTGAAGAAGAACCTTTTCCGACTATTGACTTTTTTATTTCTCTTGGAGAATATTCATTAATATGAAGTTTATTATGAACCGCAGCAAGAAGTGATACACCGCGGGCATAACCAATCTTTAATGCAGATTGAACATTTTTGCCGTAAAACGCTGTTTCAAGAGCAAATTCTGTTGGTTTATACTTTTTAATAATTTTATAAAGTTCGTCATAAATTTTTTCAAGACGTGGGCCAAAATCTTTAGTTATGGGAATTTGGATAGTCCCGGAAGCAATATAAACAATTTCGTTTTTGTCGAAATCGATTATTCCATAACCTGTTGTTATTGTTCCGGGATCTACACCTAATATTCTCATTATAAAGAGTTATTAATTGATAATAAATTTTAGTCAAATGATTTTTGAAATAGAAATTTTACATATCAATAAAAT
This sequence comes from Rosettibacter primus, assembly GCF_036860675.1. NCBI lineage: Bacteria > Pseudomonadati > Ignavibacteriota > Ignavibacteria > Ignavibacteriales > Melioribacteraceae > Rosettibacter > Rosettibacter primus. The sequence continues at coordinate 213,963 of NZ_JAYKGK010000003.1, read as the reverse complement.
CTGCATTTGAATAAACATTTTGTACATCATCACAGTCTTCGAGGGAGTCAATCAGCTTCATTAATTTTTCAGCATCTTCACCTTTTACCGAAATGTGATTTTTAGCCACCCACTGTAACGAAGCATTTTCGATATTCAAATTTTTTTCTGCAAGTGCTTTTCGAACTTTATCAAATGATTCAAGTGAAGTTGTTACTTCAAAGAATTCTTCTTCTGTTTGTAAATCATCTGCCCCGGCTTCAAGAATAATTTCAAGCATTTCATCTTCTGATTTTCCTTCGCGTTTTACAGTAATTATGCCTTTACGTTCAAACATCCATGCAACAGAATTTGATTCGCCAAGGCTACCGCCATTGCGCGAGAAAATATGTCGAATTTCTGCTACAGTTCTGTTTTTATTGTCAGTTGCAGCTTCGACCATTAAAGCAACACCACCTGGACCATAACCTTCGTAGATAACTTCATAATATGTAGCACCTTCAAGTTCACCTGTAGCTTTTTTAATTGCTCTTTCGATATTTTCAGCAGGCATGTTAGCAGCTTTGGCATTGTCAATTGCAAGTCGAAGTCTTGGGTTGCCTTCTGGGTCACCACCTCCGTGACGAGCAGCGATAGTAATTTCTTTAATTAACTTTGTAAATATTTTCCCTTTTTTTGCATCAAGTGCTGCTTTTTTTCTTTTAATTGTTGCCCATTTTGAATGTCCCGACATAAAATATCTCCTTTATATCTTTTACATTTTCTTTTTATTAATAATGATTATTTACACGAATATCTTTGATTCTTAATTGTGGAAAAATTTTTCCTTCTTTATTAACTGTTTCAATTGTGTATACAATATCTACTAAATCTTTATCTTTATCAATATGGTCGGCGTAATAACCAAGATTAAAACCAATTGCATCAAAAACTTTGTCGTTCCCATTTTGTTTGAAAGTTGTAACAAGATGATTATTACCAACAATTCTTGGAGGATTGGTTAAAGAGACTTTTTCGCTCAAGAAAATTGGTCTCATGTTCCCTGGTCCAAATGGTGCAAATTGGTCAAGTATTCGAATAAACTTAGGTGAAATTTCAGAAAAAGAAATTTTTGCATCAATAAGAATTTCAGGAGAAATATCTTCTTCGTTAATGCATTGTCTTAATATTTCATTAAATCTTTTTCTGAACATTTCGATTTTGTCTAATTCAACTGCAAGACCGGCTGCAGCTTCGTGTCCTCCAAATTGAAGTAATAAATCTTCACAACTTTGAAGTGCTTCATAAATATTGAAGCCGGGAATGCTTCTTGCCGAACCTTTAGCAATTCCATCTATAGTTGTAAGCATTATTGTTGGTCTATGAAATTTTTCCACAAGACGTGATGCAACAATTCCAATTACACCGGGATGCCAGTCATTATCGTGAAGCACAATTCCATATTCATTGTTCAGGTCAATGGAAGATTCAACAAGATTAACGGCATGAGAAAATGTTGCCTCATCAATTGAGCGGCGTTTTTGATTTTCATCTTCAAGAATTTGTGCAAGTTCCATAGCTTTAACAGGGTCGTCAGTTGTAAATAATTCTACTGCTCTATTGGCATCTCCTAATCTTCCAACAGCATTAATACGCGGTGCAATTGTAAATACTATTTGACCAGCAGTTAAATTACCAGGTTCAATTCTTGAGCATTTTATTAATGCAGCAATACCAGGACGAGGATTATTGTTTATAATTTGTAGACCTTCTTTAACAAGGATTCTATTTTCATCTACAAGTGGAACTATATCTGCAGCTCCTGCCAGTGCAACAAGGTCAAGATATTTTAAAGCCATATCTTTTTTCCCAATTTTATAACCAATTGCTGTAGCAAGTTTAAATGCAACCCCTGCACCAGACAGATGCTTGAACGGATATTGGTCCCCAGGTTTTAATGGATCTAAGATTGCAAGAGCATCGGGTAGTTTATCTTTTGGTTGATGATGGTCGCATATAATTGTATCAATGTTTAATGACTTTGCATATTCTACTTCTTCAACAGCAGTAATTCCACAATCGACACTAATTATAAGATTTACTCCTTGTTCATTTAAGTAATCGATGCTTTGAATTGAAATTCCGTAACCCTCTGATAATCTGTTTGGTATATAAGTTTGAACATCTGCTCCAAGTTCTTTAAGAAAAAGATACATTAAAGAAGCTGAACATGTACCATCGACATCATAGTCTCCATAAACACAGATTTTTTGGTTGTTAGTAATAGCTTTAATAACTCTTTTTGATGCTGCCTGCATTCCATCCATAAGAAATGGGTCGTAGAGAGAATCTAAAGATGGACGGAAATATAATTTTGCTTCATGGAAAGAAGTAATTCCTCTTTGAATAAGAAGTAATGCTAGTGAATTTGAAATATTTAGACTGTCGGCTAATGATAGTATTAATTTTTCATCTGGAGAATTTTTTAATTTCCATTTTTTGTTTTGCATATTTTGATATGGAAGAACAGTGATGAACCATGTCTATAAGCCGAATTCTGTAACTCGCCATAGGCGAGCGGCAGTTATTTATCTAGCCACGATATTACTATCGTGGTCTAGCGGTCTACCCGAAGGAACTGAAAGGCGAACAACCTTTTCCCGCCGTAGCGGGAGTCCTTCTGCTTGACCTTGCACCAGGTGGGGTTTGCCGTGTCCTGCATTTCTGCAGGATCTCGTTCATCACGAGACCTCCGATATTACTATCGGAGCGGTGAGCTCTTACCTCGCCTTTTCACCCTTACCCCGCCAGCAGCAGGGCGGTATTTTTTCTGTGGCACTTTCCGTAGCTTGAGACTTTCGTCTTCAAGCCCCCGGGCGTTACCCGGCACCTTGTTCTGTGGTGTTCGGACTTTCCTCCCCCTGAATTTTTAATTTCAGAGAGCAACTGCCCAACATGATTCATCAACTGTTCTTCTACTTCCATTTATTATACATATTTTTTCAACTGCAACAAATATAATAAATTATAAACCAGTCTGCATTAGTAAATTTTATATCCGTTGGTTTATCCTAAACTACCGAACGAGAACCTTCAAAAAATAAATTTCGAACCAACTGTTATTTTTGCTGCCATAAGCATTCTGATGGAAGAAAGCAGAATTCTACTTAATAATTAATGGATTCCTTTTTATACAGGAATGATATGTTGAAATTTTCTGAAGTCTCGAGCAAATTATTAATTAGTCCTTTATCAATTCAATGTATGCAATGAAATATTAAGTGAGAAAATTTTTGCTTTAAATGATAATTTGAATAATCATGTTCCAATAGAAAAATTTTTACACTTGAATTAGTATATCAACTTTTTTATTAATATATCGATTATTAATCAGAACAGATAAATCCTTCTATGGAGGTGATATGGAAAATTTAACAATTGATGTTTTTATTTCATCTGCTGAAGATGCTGAATTATCTGAATACAAAGTTCTTGCAGCATTGAAAAATTATAGAGAACAATTGCATAAAAATAAATTGTATCCAATATTCGGTGAATTGATAGAACTGAGCAATGAGCTTAATAATCTTTTAAATCAGAGAGAAAATTATAGAGGCTTGCTATCTAAAAAAATTGTTGGAATAGATCTGGAAAGCCAATCTCTAATCTATGAATACAATACAGAACAAATTAGCGACGATAAGCTTTCAAAAATATTTGATTTTATTGAATGGGCTCTTCCCAAGATTAAAGAAGTTATTGAAGAAGGAACTGCAATCTACGATTTTGTTGAATCAAACATGGATATAAAAGAAATTGGAATTTTACCTCTTTATAAAGATGAGGGATATTTCTTTGTGCCTTCGCATGCAGAAAGAGCAACTTATATTTATAAATTTTTATTGTCCAATATTGTTACATCAAGTGTTCCTTTTAAGTCATTGAAAACACATTTGCTGGAATTTATTAAAGAAGAAACAACAGTAATTCCTCCAGAAACAATTAAGCTAAATTTGATTAAAAAATATCCCGAACTGCCAAATCCAGCAACTTATAATCTGGAGACCGATATAGATTTTCCTTTTAATGAAACTGTTCTTCCAATTGCAAAAAGAAAATTGATGAGATATTTAGCTGCATAATTTTTTGATTATTCTATATAAACTCTCGGAACACGTGTATTGATATTAGTTAATATCTCGTAAGGAATGGTGCCAGCCCAGTCTGCCATTTCTTCAACGGTGATTTTACTGTTTCCATCTGAACCAATTAGAATTACTTCGTCACCATTATATGCAGTATCATTTTCAATGTTAACAACAATCTGGTCCATTGAGATTGTACCAATAACAGGATATCTCTTTCCTCTAATTATTACCTCTGCTTTATTGCTCATGCTTCTCATATAACCATCACCATAACCAACAGGAATTGTTACAGAACGAATGTTATGGTCTGTTTGCCATGTTGAACCATAACCAACGGGATGATTTGGTTTTATAACTTTGAAATAAACTACAATAGATTTCCATGTTAAAGCTGATTTTACTTCAACTGTTTTTTTTACTTCATTCGAAGGATAAACTCCATATAACATAATTCCAGGACGAACCATATCAAGATTTGCCTCTGGCATCTGAAGAATTGCACCAGAATTTGAAATGTGAAAAATGAGTTTTTCTTGAAAAATTTTTTCTGCGTACCAAATTACTTCTTGAAATCTTTCAAGTTGAAGTTTGGTATAGCTTAAATCCCCCTTTTCAGAATTTGCAAAGTGAGAATAAATTCCTTCTATGATTACATTTTTTGTTTTAACAGCAGCATTCAGAAAATTTTTTGCGTTGTAATAATGCACGCCAATCCTTTCCATTCCTGTATCAATTTTCAAATGTACTTTAGCTTTTATGTTCATTTTGCCAGCAATCTCATCAATCTGATTTAATTTTTCAATTGAAGATGCAGTCATTGTCAAATTGTGTTTCAAGAAAATTGGAATTTGATTTCCCCATATTCCTCCAAGCACAAGTATAGGAAGTTTAATCCCGGTTTCTCTCAATAAAATTCCTTCTTCAAGAACTGCAACTCCAATATAATCAGCATTAAGTTCCTGCATTAATTGCGCAATTCGCACGAGCCCATGTCCATATGCATTTGCTTTTAAGATTGGCATTACCCGTGCAGGTTTTACATGTTGTTTTATTTTGTTGAAATTTTCTTTAAGTACTTTTAAATCAATTATTAATTGAGTCGGTCTTATAATATCATCCAGGCTGATTACTGGATAGTTGTTATAATTGTTCATCTGCAAAATTCATTTTTTTGTATTACTAAAATAAGATTTTATTCAGGAATCGTTAATCATTTTTGTAAATTGAATTTAGTAAAAAATATTTTATAGAATTTTTCTATTATCAAAATACTATTGCTAAAGTCATAGGAACTTAAATATGCAATACAATATTAACTTAGTTGAAATAATTGGTTATTTAGCTTCTGTTCTTGTTGCAATATCATTGATGATGAGCTCAATTGTAAAGCTAAGGATAATTAATCTAATTGGTTCATTAATTTTTACATTTTATGGAATAATTATTTCAGCTTATCCAGTTGCTCTTGTCAATGGATTTATTGTAATTGTTAATATTTATTATCTTATTGAAATTTTTTCTGCCGAAGTATACTTTGATACCCTTGAAGTTGAACCCAATTCCGAATATTTAAAATATTTTCTTTCTTTTCATCAAAAAGAAATAAAAAAATTTGTCCCAAATTTTTTGTTTGATTTAGATGAAAATACCAGAGTAATTTTTGTGCTTAGAAATTCTGTCCCTGCTGGACTTGTCTGTGCAAAAAATATTGATATCAATTCGGTTTTTGTAAATCTTGATTATGTTATACCAGGTTATCGCGATTTCAAAATAGGGAAATATGTTTATCAGAAATTTTTTAAGGAAAATAACATTAGAAAAATTTTTACTTATCCGGGAAATAACACTCATAATAAATATTTAAAAAAAATGGGTTTTGTAAAAACAGTCTTTAATTCACAAGAAGCTTTTTTACTTGAATTAAGTTAAATAAAATATGCGATTAAAAATTTTGTATGAAGATGATAAAATTATTGCAGTAGATAAGCCGGAAGGAATTTCTTCAATTAAAGAAAATGATAAATCAGCAGAAACTGTTCATTCAATTTTGCAAAAAGAATATAATGGAAAATTATTTATTGTTCATCGGCTTGATAAAGATGTGAGCGGTGTTATGTTATTTGCAAAAAATTCATTGATGCATAAATTTTTGAATAAACAGTTTGAAAATCATCTGATAGAAAAAAAATATATTGCTCTTGTTCATGGAATTTTAAGTGAAAATACTGGATTAATAAATAAAAAGATTCGTCAGTTTGGTTCGGGGAGAATGGGAGTAGATGAAGTGAAAGGCAAAAAAAGCAGAACCAAATATGATGTTCTTGAAAGATTTAATTCATTTACACTTTTAAAATTAACTCCCGAGACAGGAAGACGTCATCAATTACGAGTTCATCTTTATAGTATTGGTCATCCTATAGTTGGCGATTTACATTATGGTGAAAAATCTTTGCAAAAAAATTTCTCCCGCTTAATGCTTCATGCAGAAGAAATCGAATTTTTTATTGAAGATGAAAAAAAGATGAAAATAAAATCTCCTCTACCCGAATCTTTTCTGAATGTAATAAACGAGATTGGAAAGCTTTAATTGTTTCAATCAAAAATCACAAAAAGAAAAATAATTTTGATGTATTCGTAATTATTAATTTGTTTCATTTTGCTCAACTGATTATGAAAATTTTCAAGTAAGCTATAAATATTTAGATGCAATTCGATAAAAGAATCTTACTTATATTTTGATTAAGAAATTTTTTAAGCATCGTAAACAGGAATTAAAACATGAACGAAAAAGAGATTGCAGTAAACTGGATTGAAAAGATTAGAAAAGAATTAAAAAGTTTTCCGGAAGATTTTAATTTGTCAACAGAAAATAAAATTGTAGAACTTCCCGGCAAAAATTTGTTTCTTGCTCCCCCACTGTTTGACAGCTATGAAATTGTAGATAATGAAGGGAATATCGTTTTTCACTTCAAAAGTTATTATGTAGCAAAATATATCATTTATGCAAATAGAAATAAGCCGTCAAAGATTCTTATTCCAGAAAATGAAGAAGATATTAGAACAGCTGTTAAATCATATGAAGATTATCTTGATAACATTTTAAGAAGCATCGAAAAAGATTGTAAAGAAAAATTTCCTGAAGTATCATCTCACGTATTCAAATCATTAAATCTGATAAGGCTTTAAAAATGATTTTACTCAGTGATAATATTTCTAATTATATTAAAAAAAATTTTGGCGAAGAATATTTTCAAAAGTATAAAGAGTTTTATGACAGTAATTATAAAAGTTGCATACGATTTTCAAGGAAAGTGAATCCAGATTTACTTATAAAAAATTTGAAAGATTATGGAATTGAATTAAAAAAAATAGAATCTCTTGAAAATTCATATCAGGTAATCGAAGGGGAAGATTTAATAGGAAAGACTATTTATTACATACTTGGTCATTATTACATTCAAAGCTTTTCTTCGATGATTCCAGCCAATGTATTAAATCCTTCTGAAAACGATAAGGTGCTTGATTTGTGTGCAGCTCCCGGCTCCAAAACAACACAGTTATCAGATTTGATGAACAACAAAGGAACATTAATTGCAAATGATATTTCACTTGATAGGTTAAAAGTATTAATGTTTAATCTGGATAAAATGAATATACTCAATACTGGGGTTCTTAATAAAAAAGGAGAACTATTAAGTAAATATTTTGAAAATTACTTTGATAAAATTCTTGTTGATGCACCTTGCAGTGCACTTGGAATTGTTCAGAAACGAGGAGAAGTAAGCAACTGGTGGAACATTAATAAAATTGGCAGTATTGCAGAAGTTCAATACAAATTACTTTTAAGTGCAATTAAGATGTTGAAAACTGGAGGTGCTCTAATATATTCAACATGTACACTAACACTTGAAGAAAATGAGTTGGTGTTAAATAAAATATTAAAAAAGTATCCTGTAGAATTAGAAGAAATAAATTTATCTATAAAAAATCAGCCGGCATTTACCAAGTATGAAAATGAAGAACTTGACAATTCATTATCAAAAGCAAGAAGAATTCTTCCATGGGAAGTTAATTCGGAGGGATTTTTTGTTGCTAAATTGAAAAAGTTGGATGAACTAAAAGATAATTCTGAAAAAGTACTATCGACAGAGAAAATAGAACTCTGCAGTTTTTCTAATAAAAAAGTTAAAGATTTTTTACTTAGAGTTGCTGATTACTATGGAATTGAAAAAAGTATTTTTGAAAATTATAAATATATTGTAAGAAGCAAGGATTTGTATTTTGTTAATGAAGATTGGGATTCAATTAATTCAGGAATGTTTAATAGAATAGGTTCAAAGTTTGGCTCGATTGATAAAAACAAAATTGTCCAAATACATACAATCGCTGCTCAAATACTTGGAAATTATTTTAATCAAAATGTTGCTGAGCTTGAAGATAAGAAAGAACTCGAATTGTATTTGAAAGGCGGAACTATTAAAAGAAATTTTGGGAATGAAGGACAGAAAATTGTGAAATACAATAATCATATACTTGGCACAGCTGTTTTATCCGGTGAAGGATTGAAAAGCCAATTCCCAAGAGCTTTACGAACTCAGGAGATTGTTATTGTATAAATAATGATGACAATTTACCTCTGTTAAAATCTAAGGTTACAGATTAAACTAAGTTGCCAGTTTTGAACAGGTTATTTAATTGGGAAATTGTTTTTAGTTAATCCCAAGCCAATTTGATTTTCTTCCTAATTAAGAAAGGTGAAAAATTATTCTTATGATTCAAGTTAACAAAATATTTATCTTAGCATTTGAAAATAAAAAGTCATTATGAAACGATTTGTTATTATTCTTTTAATTTTTATAAATGCAATATCTGCACAGAATCAAATTGGGTTTAAGATAGCAAGATTAAAATATAACGGCGGTGGTGACTGGTATAACGACCCATCAGCTGAAGTAAATCTTTTGAAATTTATTGCTGAGAATACAAATATTAAAACAAATCCAGTTTATGAATATGTCGACTTAACAAGTGGAAATATTTTTGCCTATCCATTTTTGTTTATGACAGGTCATGGTAATATTGTTTTTTCAGAGTCCGAAGCAAAGAAACTTCGAACTTATCTTGAAAATGGCGGTTTTCTTTATGTTGATGATGATTATGGTCTGGATAAAGCATTTAGAAGAGAAATAAAAAAAGTTTTTCCCGATAAAGATTTGGTAGAACTTCCCTTTAATCACGGAATTTATCATTGTGTTTATGATTTTAGTTATGGTCCACCTAAAATACATGAACATGATAATAAACCTCCGCAAGGATTTGGAATCTTTGTAAATGGAAGATTGTGTGTATACTATACTTATGAAAGTAATCCGAGTGATGGATGGGCAGACCCAGAAGTTCACAAAGACCCGCAGGAAAAACGATTAGAAGCATTAAAGTTTGGAACTAATATTGTTGTATGGGCATTAATGAATTAAAAAATAATTAAGATGAAATCGAGCAGAGACGAAATAAAACAAAGACTGAAAAATTTTTTAATACTCGAAAAGAGAAAAGAAGAATTAAATATTGCTCTTTTGCTAATTTCTTTTTTGTCTTTTCTTTTTTTGTTGATTGTTGTGATTGAAGCTGCCGGTAATTTTAATTCGTCAGTTAGAACAATTTTATTTTATTTTTTTATTGCAGCAGTTCTGTTTTCTTTTTTGATATTCATTAATTCTTTTATAAAAAATTTTATATTAATAAAGAAAATAAATTATTCTGAGATAGCACGAAGAATTGGAAATTATTTTGAGAATATTAAAGATGAACTTGTAAATGCAATTCAACTCACAGAAGAAAAAAGTAATAATTACTCACAACAGTTAATTGATGCAGCATTTGAAAATGTCTATAGAAAAACAAAAGAACTCAATTTTAATTCTGTAGTTGATTTTAAATCTACAAAAAAATTACTTAGAGTAGCCTTTGCAATAATTCTAATCACATTGCTTTCTTCTTATTTTGTTCCTCAGTTTAATTCTGCTGCTTATCGTTTAATAAATCATAATAAAAATTTTTCTTCACCACCAGAATTTTATTTTGAAATATCACCGAAGAACAAAGAAGTTACAAAAGGAGAAAGTCTCACAATAAACATCAAAATTGTTGGTAAACATCCTAAAGAAATCTATTTAGCATTGAAATCAGAAGATGAAACTGAATTTGTTAATAAGAAATTATTTTTAGATTCAGCAAGTAGCAGCAAATATGAAATTTTATCAGTAAAGAATTCTTTTGAATATTATGCTTTTTCAGAAGGAATAAAAAGCGATATATACAGAATTGTAGCAGTCAATAGACCGTTAATTAAGGGCATGGAATTAACCATAATCTCTCCTGCTTATTCAAAAATACCTGCTGCTGTTCAAAAAGATAATGGAAATATATCTGCATTGAAAGGAAGCAAAATTAAATTGGCGGTTAATACATCACAAAATTTATCCAAAGCCGAAATTGTGTTTGATGATTCAACTGTAAAGCAGATGTCAGTAAGTAAAAATAATGCATTTCTCGAATTCAATATTTGGAAAGATTCACAATACAAAATCATGATTTATGATGAAAAAGGTATTTCGAATAACAATCCCATTATTTATTCAATAAAAGTAATTAATGATGAACCACCATCGATTGAAATGATTTCCCCAGAAGATAATCTCAAAATTAATAATGATAAAATTTCTCTCGTTTCAAGAATTAAAGATGATTATGGTCTTACAAAATTGAATCTTAATTATCGAATATCTTTTTCAAAATACAGGCAGCCAGAAGAAAATTATTCATCTATTGCAATTCCAATAAACAAAGACAAAAAGGAAGATGAAATTTATTATACATGGAATTTATCTCCGCTTGTGTTAACAGAAGGAGATGTTGTTTCTTACTATCTGGAAATATTTGATAATGATAATGTGAGCGGACCGAAATCTGCGCGAACAAAAGTATTGACAATTCAAATACCTTCAATAGATGAATTATTTGCCGAAGCAGAACGCTCACAGCAAAATGCAGTTGACGAATTAAACAAAACACTCAAAGAAGCTGAACAACTTAAAGAAGAAATGCAAAAAATTGTTAGTGACTTAAAACAGAACAAAAAAGATATTACATGGGAAGAAAAAGAAAGAATTGAAAAGGCAGCAGAAAAACTTAAAAACTTAATGCAGAAAGCGGAAGATATTTCTCAAAAACTTTCTGAAATGCAGAATAATCTTTTACAGAACAATTTACTTTCAGAAGAAACATTACAAAAGTATAATGAACTTCAAAAAATACTCGATGAGATGACAAGCGAAGAGATGAAAGAAGCATTTAAGAGACTTCAGGAAACTTTACAAAGCATGATGAGAGATAATGTTCAAATGTCTTTTGAAGAACTGAAAGCAAATGAAGAATATTTTAAAAAGAGCATTGAAAGAACTATTAACTTGTTAAAAAGAATTCAAGTTGAACAAAAAATTGATGAACTGGTAAAACGCACAGAAGAATTAACCAAGGAAATTGAAGAACTGAAAAACAAAACAGAGCAAAGCAATTTGTCGAATAACATGACAAGAGATGAATTATCAAAACGACAGGAAAATGTAACTGATAAATTGAATAATCTTGAAGAAGAAATGAAAAAATTAAAAGAAAAAATGGAGGAGCTTAAAGATATTCCACTTGACCAGTTACAGAAAGCAATGGAAAAATTTGATGAACAGAATAATCAGGAATTATCTAAAGATGCAATGAAAGAATTGCAAAAAATGCAAAAGCTGAAAGCAATTGAAAATCAAAATCAGCTTTCTTCGAATATGTCAATTATGAAAAATGAATTCAAGAATTTGCAATCTGCAATGCAGCAGATGAATCAATTAAAAACTTATTATGAAATGATGAAGATACTTGATGATTTGTTAACGCTTTCTGATATGCAAGAAAATTTGAGAAATGAAACTTCGAAACTAAATTATAATTCATCAGAATTTACAAAAAATTCAAGAAGACAGAATGAACTTCAAAATAATTTGAATAAAATACTCAACAAGATGACAGAACTTTCTCAAAAAACATTTGCAATAACGCCTGAAATGGGAAAGGCACTTGGCAAATCATATTCTGAAATGCAAAAATCAATTGGGGCACTACAAAATAGAAATGGTGCAGTTGCCTCACAATATCAGAGCAGAGCAATGGAATTTTTGAATGAAGCAGCAAGTTTATTAAAAGGCGGAATGGAACAGATGATGAATGGAGGACAAGGCGGCGGAATGATGTCACTGTTTCAACAATTACAGCAAATTACTCAACAACAGATGAACATTAATCAATTAACACAAATGCTCAATCAAGGAAAATTAACTCAGGAAATGATGGCGCAATTACAGAGACTTGCAGCTGAACAGGAAATGGTCAGAAAATCGTTAGAACAATTAAATAAAGAAGCACAGGAATCAGGAAAGTCTAAAAGTCTTGCGGCGAATCTTCAAAAAATCCTCGAAGAAATGAGAGAAGTGGTTACAAATTTAGAAACAGAAAAATTAAATGATGAACTAATTAAACAGCAAGAAAGAATTCTATCTCGTTTGCTCGATGCACAGCGTTCAATAAATGAAAGAGATTATGAAAAGGAAAGAAAATCAACAACAGGTAAAAATGTGAATAGAAGTTCGCCGCCAGATTTAATTTTATCCAATGAAGAAAGAAAAAATAAAATTCGTGATGAATTGCAAAAAGCAATGAATGAAGGCTACAAAAAAGATTATGAAGATTTAATTAGAAAATATTTTGAAGCACTTGAAAAAGAAAAATAGGGGCTAACTAAAAAGTAATTTTAAATCTGTGAAAATCCTATAAAATCAGTGTCATCTGTGTTCCATTTTTTTAATAATCTTACTTTTTAGTCAACCACCTATCTTTAAGAAAAAGTTAGTCTTCAATAACCGGCACTCTTCCAAGAATATCTTCTACACTAAGATTTTTTAATTCACCAAGATTAAGCTCTTTAATTCCATTTTCAATTTTAGACTTATCGCCAACAACAACAACAATCATTTCTTCAGGCACAATATATTTTATTGCTGCTGTATTGACTTCGTCGCTTTTTACATTTAAAATATTTTTTACATAGTCATTAAAGAAATTCTCTGGCAGATTATATTCAATTAGTTCTTCAATTTGTAATGCAATCTCTTCAACGGATTGAAAATTTTGTGGATAGCTTAAAGCGACAAGATTTTTTGCTCTATTTAATTCCTCATCAGGAATTGGTTTTCTTATTCCATTTAATTCTTTGAAAAATTCAGTGATTGCTTTGTCAGTAACTTCAGTTTGAACTGATGAATAAGCTAAAAAACTTCCGGCCACGGATCTAAAAATAAATCTTGAACCAGCACCATAAGTGTAACCATGCTCTTCTCTCAAATTATTATTTAACCTTGATGTAAAAGAACCTCCTAAAATTGTGTTCATAACAAGTATTGAGTTATAATCCTCTGTTAATCTTTTTGGTCCAACCCTTCCAATGTAAATTACAGATTGTGCAGAATTAGGTTTGTCGATTAAATAGACAATTCTTTTTTCAACCTGTTTGGGTTCGGATATTTTTGTTTCTTTAATTTCTCCTTTTTTCCAGTTTCCAAAAATCTTTTCAAGTTTATTTTTGAGCTCGTCTTTTTTAATATCGCCAACTGCAATTATAAAAGCATTATTGGCGTTAAAATATTTTGAGTAAAATTTTTTCAAATCATCTGTTGAAAAATTTTTAATTGAATTTTCATTCCCAATTAAGGGTTTTCCGTATGTATGATTATCCCCAAATAATAATTTGTTGAATGCAATATTTGCAATTGCAGTTGGCTGGTCGTGCCATTGAGAAATTGTTGTTAAATATTCTTTCTTCTTTCTCTTAAGTTCGCTTTCCGGAAAATCCGGTTTAAGAATTATGTCTCCCATTATTTTGAGAGCCTCATCAAATTTTGAAACCGGTGTATGAAGATAAATTCCAGAGAAATGCTGACCGGCTCTTGTAGTGATTCTTGCTCCAAGAAAATCAATTGCATCTGCTATTTCAAGAGAAGTTTTGCCTGCATTTCCTTCGTCGAGCATATCTAATGTGATATTAGCTAATCCATCTTTTTGCTGCGGGTCGTCAATTGTTCCGGCTTTAATAATTACATTTAGTTGAATTAATGGAACATTGTGTTTTTCCATTAAAATTACTTTTAAGCCATTTGAAAGTTCAAATCTTTCAAGCTGAGGAAGTTTTAATGATTTTGGCGGAGGTAATGTTGGTGGTTTTGTTCTGTCAACTTCTTGTGAATTAACTATAGACGAGATGAGAATGAAAGAAATTAATAATAAAAGTTTATTAAAAAATTTCATTTTATTTTTCCTCCGCATTTGGTTTTACAGCTAAATCAGTTTTTCCTTTTGGAACAATGCTAAGAACTACTCTCGCATTATCTAATAAATATGTTTGTACAGCCGAGCGAATATCATCTGGACTTATAGCTTTGTAGCGTGCTAAATCTTCATTTGCATAATCAGGATTTTTAGCATAATAGAAATATGAATTTAATAAATCTGCTTTGCCATTAAATCCTCCGACTTTTTCAATGTTATCGAGGAAAGAAGCTTCAATTTGATTTACTGCTCTTTGAAGCTCTCTTTCTTTTGGAGGTTCTTTTTTTAATTTGTTAATCTCTTCCTGAATAACATTTTTAATTTCTGTTAAATTATGTCCAGCTCTTGCTGTAGCAATTATAAAAAATTGAGAAGATAGTTTATTTGAGTTTTGAAAAGCATTTACATCCTGAGCAATTTGTAATTCATAAACTAATCTTTGATATAGTCTTGAATTTTTACCCCCACTTAAAATGTTTGCAAGAATATCCATTTCAGCATCGCCGGGTGCAAATTTAGGTGGAGTTATCCATGTTATATAAATTCTTGGCAGTTGAACTTTATCTTCTAAGACAACAATTTTTTCTTCATATAAATTTGCTGCAGCAGTATTTTGTGGAGGAACAGGTTTGCCAGCAGGAATATTTCCATACCATTTTTCAACAAGTTTAATAGTTTCTTCTAAATTAATATCACCAGCAATAACAAGTGAAGCATTATTTGGTACATAATAAGTTTTATAAAATTCAACAACATCTTCATAAGTTGCAGAATTTAAGTCTTCCATTGAACCGATAACAGGCCAGCTGTAAGGATGACCGGCAGGATATAAATTTTTGTAAATTGTTTCCCATGCTAATCCATATGGACGATTTTCATAACTCTGGCGTCTTTCATTTTTAACAACCTCGCGCTGACCATCTACTTTTTCGGGCGTCATTGCATCAAGCAAAAATCCCATTCTATCAGAATCAAGATATAAGGCAAGTTCAAGTGCATTTGAAGGAACATCTTCAAAATAATTTGTTCTGTCTTCTGTGGTAGAGCCGTTATTTTCTCCGCCTGCAGCTTCAAGTAATCTGTCGAATTCACCTTCAGGTACATGCTTTGAACCTTCAAACATCAAGTGTTCAAAAAGATGTGCAAAGCCAGTTCTGCCGGGTTTTTCATGACCAGAACCAACATGATACCATGTGTTCACAGATACTGTTGGAGTTGTATGGTCTTCATGCAATATTACATTTAAGCCATTTGGTAATACATATCTTTCATATGGAATTTTTATTTGAGCAGAAATCATTATAGAAAAAAAGAAAATTAGTAATACTGTTTTCTTCATAATATCTCCCGAATTATTTTCTATGAAAAATAAAATTTCTTTTTGTTAATGTCTAAGAATTTGATATCGTGTAATAAATTCCTGTTTGAAAATTATTTTTAAAAAATTTAGGATATTAAATTAATTATGCCTATGTTTGTTTTAGAAAGGCAGCAGTTTTAGAAGTAGATGTAGAAGTAAACCTTCCAACAATTTTTAAAGCCCTGTCAATTTACAAATCAATTAAAAAGGAGCATCTGTCATGGCAGAGCGAAGACAAGGATCTGTTAAATGGTTTAACAGTTCAAAAGGTTATGGATTTATTCAACAAGCAAATGGAGAAGATGTATTTGTTCATTTCCAATCAATTATTGGAGATGGATACAGGTCATTATCCGAAAACGACAAAGTTGAATTTACAATTACAAAAGGTCAGAAAGGTTTGCAAGCCTCTGAAGTGAAAGTAATTAAGTAATAAATCATTAACTTTGAACCCCCGCATCGACGGGGGTTTTTTATTTAAAGAATTAGAATAAGAGCATTCACTCTTTGCAATTAATTTATTGATTTGAAATCTTTATCAACATCTTCCGGATATTCAATCCAATCCGCAACAAATACATTTGTATCTCTTGTAAATTTTCTTTCTTTATTCCGATTCGAACAGAAAACTAATTTTTTGCCGTCATAAGAGAACATCGGAAATGCATCAAAATTTCCTGAATTTGTAATTTGTTTTAATCCAGTTCCATCGATATTAATCATGAAGATGTCGAAGCGTCTGCCTCCCTCTTTTAAAGAATGATGATTTGAACAAAATAGAATTTTCTTACCATTGGGATGAAAAAATGGGGCCCAATTTGCTCCAGGCAGATTTGTTACCTTACGGACATTTTTACCATCAATATCGGCAATGAAAATATTTAATTAAACCAACATCATTATAATAAAATAAATCCCTAATGCGGCATAGATCAATCCAAAGATCCAGGGAATCAAAAGTTCAATATGCGAAAAAGGATAATATTTTGATTTATCCTCTCCTCTGCCTAAAATTTCCCATTCATACCTATATAATGCAAGAGGCAAAACTCTTTCAATCTCATGAATAACTTTAAACTTGCCTGTATTAAGCTGCTTATAAGCACGAATGAGAAACCAGAAAACAACACAAATAATTATTCCCACTATTGCAAGTAAAGTTTTTATCCAAATAGCATTTTCAAAAATTTTGAATTGGAATGATAAACCAATAAGAGAAATCAAAGCTGTATTTATTGCCAAGAAGTAATTATTAGATTGTTGTCTTCTATCACTTGTTTTCTCTATGCTTTCTATATAAAGCTTATATTGTTCGAAAAGATGCTCTTTATAACTAGTGCCATAATCTTCTTCCTTTTTCGAAAATAATTCTTCTGTCATAAGTTATCTTTCGCCATTTAATAGCCGCTTTAGATTATCCCAGGTCCATTTATAAATTTTATCACTCTCTTTCGCAGTTCTTGGTTTAACACAGGTTTTATCACTTCTACCCCACAGCAAGAAATAAGGTTTACCCTCCTCTTGCGTAATTTTAACTTCAGCAGCTACACCATTTGCGGTATTTGTATATTCTCCGCATATTACAATAACTTGATCTACCTTTCTAATTCTCTGTCGCACCTTTTCTTTCCAATCACCAACAAGTTCTTCTTTTACTGACATATCAATTATTTCAAAAGGGCTGTCTTCATTTTTTGCTTGACCAACAAGTAAGTTTTTCAGATCCACATCGTGATCATAATCAAAACTAATAAATACCTTTACCTTAGGGTTTGATTTGTAAAAATAGTTATAGTAGCTCATAATAGCATAATTTGAAAGTTATTAACCTTTGCTTCTACTCGCAAAAGTTTTAAAATTTCCTTTTGCGAAGAAGAAAGTTGATTTTCATTAAAATGATTTTCGACCGTTAACTTTAACACGGCTATTGACTTATACTTTTCTCCGTCCGCTTTTACACCCTCAAGATTAGTAAATAGAATCATTTTTAATAAGCCATCTTTTATGTCTTCCAATGACGGCAAGGAATTCGTTTTGCTGTGTTTCCCTTCAATCAAGAAAACGTTATTTCCTCTAATTTCTACCTCATCGGCAGTAAAGTAATAAAATCCACCCAAATAATTCTGTATTGTAATAATAGCTTTTGTTCCAGAGAGATTTTCTTTCGGTTGAACAGTCAATCGTTCTCTTCTTTGCGCTTTTTCTGCTAAAGCTCGTGAGAGATTCATAAATTCTTCTTTGCCTCTCAATAGTTCATTTATTCTTTTTTCTGCACTTTGTCGTGAATGCATCTCCACTTTTAATTTCTTTGAAATTTTATCATACGCCTCTAAAGCTTTTTGCCCAATTTGTCCTGCATTATCTATATGAGCAATATTCCAGTGTAAAGCATCTGATTGATAAGAAAGAATGTTTTTAATCTGCTCTTTAAGATAGTTAGCATCAAAACGTTGGTTTGTAATTTTGTTTTTGTATCTTTTGCTGGGTTCTGCTTCGTTATAATAAGCGATGATTACATAAATTCCTAATAAACTCATCAATGAAACAGTATCCCATTGTAAAAAATCCCTATCTCCTTCTTTGCCCTCATCTTTCATAATCGGAATGATTGTTATCTTTTTTCCAGAAAACCCTAAAGTATCATAAACTCTTGCGTAGGGATAAGAACGAGTGCGTTTAGCTGAAACCCACCAACTTATTGCAACTTTATTTTCTTTATTGATTTGTAAAATAAAAGAGGCAGAAGAAGCAAGTGCTTTTTCCAATTCGCTAAATTCAAAAACCTCTAAATCTCTACAAAGAAGTGGCTTATATTTTATACCTTTTATTTTAGCTGATAGGTCCATATTTACCTGGTTTTCTATAAATAATTTCTAACTTATCATTTTTATCTGAAAGAAAATCGCTTTGTTCTCCGGCGAAACCCAGTTTTTCTTTAATAATCGGGACTAACGATTTTTTAATTTCAATACCGATGCTGTTCCTCCCTAAATCTCTTGCAGCTTTCATAGTTGTTCCGCTACCAACAAAAGGATCTAATACTGTTTCCCCCTTATAAGAAAATAGTTTGATAATACGATAGGGCAACTCATAAGGGAAAGCCGCAATATCCTTTTCCAAAGGAGAGCCGGGTAAAACATTATTCATTTCCCAAAGCGTCATATACCATTTTTTATTGGAAAATTCTTTTGTATCAATTTTTGAAACATCCCGAACTTCTTTTGAGATAGAACGATAATTAAATTTTCCTTTTTGAAAAATGATAATACTTTCTAAAAGATTATCAGGGTAAAAATACATTGGATAAGGATTTTGAAGAATGACACCGCTTCTGCGACTAATTCTTAAATAGCCGTCTGGTTTCTTCCAAATAATTCTATCTCTATATCTAAAACCGGCTTCTTGAAAAATTTTTATTGCATCCGCAACTATCGGAAATTTCTCGCCGTTTATTAACATGTCATCAATATTTAAAACTGCTATTCTGCCTTCTTGCAGAACGCGAAAGGTCTCCGTTGCAAACCGTCGCAATACTCCAAGATATTGATCATAATTTTTAAATAAACCCTTATAATCAAAAGGGGCATTAAAATATGGCGGTGATGTAACCATTAAATGAACAGTCCCATCAGGTATCTCTTCCATAACCATACAATTTCCAATTATAAGTTTGTGAATTGTTGACATAAGTTTTAATCCTTAAATAAATCAGCGACGGAGACGCCAAGAGCCTTGGCGATTTTTTCTAAAGTTTCTACGGTAGGATTTGGATTTTCGCCGGTTTCAATTTTAACAATAGTATTTAAAGCCAAATCTGCTTCCTTGGAAAGGCGATCTTGAGATATACCCTTTTTCTGTCTTAATTTACGAATATTATCACTAATTTTGCTTGCCATATTCTTTCCTTGTCTTTCACAAACTATTTTAATACACTAATTATAGTAAACAAACTTATTATTACCTATTAAAGTATAGGTAATTTTTTAAACAAAGTCAATAAAAATCAAGGGGGTAACGGAAAAGAATTTTTTGACCGCTTGCCGTTTCAAGGATGTAGGTGGGAGAGTGTTACTGATGGCGATGCATAAATCGGTTATTGTTTTGTTCAAAATAGGTTGCACTTCTTTTATTAATTATTAAACATTATGCTTAGAATCCCTCGAAAAAAATGCACCACCGTCGTATCCAAGTGTTTTTGTAAGTTGCAATAATTTGCCTGTCGAAATTTCATACCGCCATAGTTCAAGGTCGCCGGATCTTGTTGAAGTAAATACAATATATTTCCCATCAGGTGAAACTGTAGCTTCTGCATCGTAGCCATCACCTCCAATTAAAATTTTTGGTTCCGAACCATCTGAATTTGCAATATAAATATCATAAGTCTTGTAAAGTGGCCATACATATCTCCCATTTGAAAACATTTTTGATTCAGGACATTTTTCATCTGCAGCATGTGTTGAAGAATAAATTATTCTGCCATCAGGTAAAAAGAAGCTGCAGGTTGTTCTCCCCTTTCCTGTAGAAACTAATTTATATTTGTTTTGATTTTCTAATGGACTTCCGTCAGAATTCATTATAAAAATCTGGTCACAACCCAGAGAATTAATTTTATACCAATCACTTTGAAATATTAACTTTCTGTTATCAAAGCTCCAGTAAGCTTCTGCATTATTTCCACCAAAAGTAAGTTGACGAATATTTCTTAAATGAATCTCCCCTTCGTATCTTAAAGAATCTTTCGTTGGGTCATAATTTCCATTACTATTTATTTTTTGAATACTAAATTCAATTGATAGAATAAAGACTAATGATATTGCTGTAAAAAATAATTTATTATTCATGAGATTTCTTTCTGGTTGTTATTTGATTACAATGGATTTTTTGTCTTTACGAAATAAAAGATAAAAACCTGCAATGATGAATGGAATACTTAAAAGTTGTCCCATATTAAGTGGAAGGTATTGTTCGAAGTAAGTTTGGTCTTCTTTTATGAATTCAACAAAGAATCTAAATGTGAAAACAAGAATAAGGAATATTCCTAATAAAAAGCCATTTTTAAATTTGGCATTCGAACGGTAATAGTAAGTCAGGAGAAAAATAAATATTAATAAATATGCAATTGATTCAAAAAGTTGTGCAGGATAGCGCGGGACATTATCGACGGCTGTAAAAATAAATCCCCACGAAGCATTTGTTGGTTTACCAATAATTTCGGAATTGAAAAGATTTCCAAGTCGAATAAATGAACCTCCGAGTGCTGCTGGGATTGCAATTCTATCAAGCAGCCATAAATATGAATATTGATTTTTCTTTTTTACGAAGTAATAAATTGCGATTAGAATTCCAATTGCACCGCCGTGACTTGCTAATCCACCTTTCCAGACCTGCAGAATTTCTAATGGGTTAGATAAGTAATAAGCTGGATTATAAAATAAACAATGTCCTAATCTTGCACCTATAACAGTTCCTAAAATCATATACCAGAGCAAATCATTTAAATCAGCTTCTTTTCTATTTTCTCTTTTGAAAATGAATGACATAATTTGATAGCCTACAAGAAATCCAAGCGCAAATAGTAAGCCATACCACCTGATTGTAAATGGTCCAAGTTTCAAAATTTCGGGATTAACATCCCAGTAAATCAATCTTATCCTCAATTAGTCTTATCTTGTTACAAACAAATTTAGCAATCATAAGGTTATAAAACAAAAATATGATTCATTATGATTTCTAAAACTAATAATCTCTTTTTATTTGAACAGATACGATTTGAAATTAGATTCTTAATTTTAGATTAGATTAACACCACTTTAATTTTTATTTTTGAACAGAGAATGACTTCAAAAAGGAATTTAATTATGACACTAAAAAAAGCAGCAAAACATTGTGAACTAAAAGTTGATGAATTAAAGTGGACATGCGACCCAAAGATTTTCGAATTTGAAAGCACGGAAAAATTAGAACCAATTGAAGGAATTGTTGGCCAAGAACGAGCATTAAAAGCATTAAAAATTGGCGTTGAGCTGAAAAGTCATGGATATAATATTTTTGTTACAGGATTATCAGGCACAGGTAAATTAACTTCAATAAAAAAAATGCTTGAGTCAATTGCACCAAATTGTGAGAATCAACTTTATGATTATGCATATGTAAATAATTTTAAGGATGAAGATAGACCGCTATTGCTTCAATTTCCTGCTGGAATGGCAAAAAAGTTTAAGAGAGATTTAAATCGAGCAATTAAATTTTTGCAGGAAAGAATTCCTCAAGTTTTATCAACTGAACCTTTTGTAAGCAAGAAAAAACAAATTTTATCTGATTACACCAAACAGCAAAGAGCAATAATGCTCGGTTTTGAGGATAAACTCAGAAAAGATAATTTCACACTCGGCGAAGTTAAAATGGGTGAAATGGTTCGTCCAGAAATTTTAGCTGTGATTGACAATCAACCATTTTTTGTAACTCAACTTCAGGATTTAGTAAATGAAAATAGATTATCGCCTGACCAGGCTCAGGAAATTTTTAATAAGTACACTTCTTATCAGGAAGAACTACAGCAGGTTTTTAAGGACAGCTTAAAACTCACACAAGATTTTCAGGAAAAAATTATTCAGCTTGAAACAGAAGCAGTAAGAGTAATAGTTCAGGTAACAATAGATGATTTAAAGAAAAAATATAAATTCAAAAAAGTAAGATATTATCTTGATCAGGTAAGTGAAAATATAATTTTGAACCTTGATATTTTCAAAGGACAAAAACCCATTCGAGAAGAAACTGAAAGTGGAATTATTGTAGATTACTTAAAAGAATATGAAGTAAACATAATTCTTGATAATTCACATACAAAAGAATGTCCTGTAATAATTGAGACAAGTCCAACTTATACAAATCTTTTTGGAACAATAGAAAGAATTAGCGATGGACATGGCGGATGGTATGCAGATTTTACAAGAATTAAAGCTGGTTCACTTCTTAGAGCAAATGGAGGCTTTCTTGTAATTAATGCTCTCGATGCATTAAGTGAACCAGGAGTGTGGCGGTCTCTCAAACGAGTTCTGCTTTATGGAAAATTAGAAATTCAAGACCTTGCGAATCTTTATCAAATTGCCCCAAGTATTTTAAAACCCGAACCAATTCAAATTGACACAAAAATAATCCTTATTGGAAATAATTATATTTATTCCATCTTATCAGCATACGAAGACGACTTTAATAAAATTTTCAAAATAAAAGCAGATTTTGATTATGAAATGGTTCGAACTGACAAAGCATTAACCGAATATGCAAGAGTAATTAAAAAATTAATTCAAACAGAAAAACTACTAGAGTTCGATAAATCAGCAATCGCAAAAATTATTGAATATGGAGCAAGATACGCTGGTGAAAAAAATAAATTAACCACAAGATTTGCATACATTGCAGATTTAGTTCGAGAAGCAAACTTCTGGGCACGTGATAATGGCGATAAAATGGTAGCAGATTATCATGTTGTTCAGGCTTACGAAGCTTCGAAAGAAAGACACGGACTTTATGAATCTAAACTTTCACAAATGATTCATGAAGGAACAATTTTAATTGATACGGAAGGTGAACGTGTTGGAACAATTAATGCACTGGTAGTTTATCAAAGCGGTTCTTATTCATTTGGCAGACCATCAAGAATTACAGCTGCTGTTTCACTTGGCAGTGGTAATATAATCAATGTTGAACGCGAAGCTGGTTTAAGCGGTAATACACATAACAAAGGAGTGTTAATTATTTCAGGTTACTTCAGAGAAAAATTTGGCAAAAGAATTCCTCTATCGTTTAATGCAAATCTTGTATTCGAACAGGGTTATGGATTTATTGACGGCGATAGCGCATCAATTACAGAAATTTGTGCCCTGCTTTCTGCTTTATCTGGTATCCCAATTAAACAATCAATTGCAATTACGGGCTCTGTAAATCAAAAAGGAGAAATTCAGCCAATTGGTGGGGTTAATGAAAAAATCGAAGGTTTCTTTGATGTATGTAAAAAGAAAGGATTGAATGGAAAACATGGTGTTATAATTCCAGTTCAGAATGTAAAAGACCTTATGTTGAAAGATGAAGTTATAAATGCAGTTAAAGAAGGAAAGTTTCATATTTATCCAGTTTCAACTGTTGATGAAGCAATTGAAATCTTAACCGGCATAAAGGCAGGCAGAATGTTAAAAAATGGCAAGCATGAACCGAATACCGTTTTTGGTCTTGTTGAAAAAGAATTAATTGCTATGAAAAAAAGATTGAAACCAGAACCCGCAAAAAAAACGAATTCAAATCAAAAAGAAAATAATTCCAAATCAAGTGAAGGGAAAAAGAAAAAGTGAAAAATCAATTTGCTAAAACAAAAATTCTTGTTACAATTGGTCCAGCTTCTGATACAAAAGAAAAATTAGAAGCATTAATTGATGCTGGAGCTGATGGATTTCGTCTTAATTTTTCACACGGAAATTATGAATATTTTGAACATGTATTTCATCTTATTAATGAAATTTGTGTTGAAAAATCTTTACCCATCCCGATACTAATAGACCTTCAGGGACCAAAAATTAGAATAGGAGAGTTATCGCAGCCGGAGATAAAAGTTAAATCAGGTGATTTACTTGAAATTACAACTCAAAATATCATTGGTACAAAAGAAAAAATTTCTACAAGTTATGTGCAGTTAATTGAAGATGCTCAAATTGGAGAGACAATTTTAATTGATGATGGTTTAATAAAATTAGTGGTGGAAGAAAAAAATAAAGATTCTTTAATGTGCAGGATAATTGAAGGCGGAATCCTGAAACCTAAAAAAGGGATGAATTTACCTGGCATGAAATTAAGCACACCTTCAGTTACAGAAAAAGATTTTAAAGATTTAGAGTTTGCACTCAAACATCGTGTTGATTTTATTGCATTATCTTTTGTAAGAAAACAGGAAGACATAATAAATTTAAGAACGTGGCTCGAAGAAAAAGGGATTAAAATTCCATTGATTGCAAAAATTGAAAAAGAAGAAGCTGTAAAGGATTTTGAAAAAATTCTTGAAGTCTCGGATGGAATTATGATAGCTCGAGGAGATTTAGGTGTGGAAATTGGAGTTCAACAGGTGCCGGTTATTCAGAAAAAAATTATAAGAAGATGCAATGAAGTTGGTAAACTTGTAATTACCGCAACACAAATGCTTGAATCAATGATTAAAAATCCAGTTCCAACACGAGCAGAAGTTTCTGACATTGCTAATGCTGTCTGGGATGGAACTGATGTGGTTATGTTAAGTGGAGAAACATCAGTAGGAAATTTTCCAGTTGAAGCAGTAAAAGTAATGAATCAAATATTGCTTACAACAGAAGCCGAAGCCGGGCATAGAAGAGATGTTAATTATCATATTCCTGATAATATTTTTGAAAACATGATTGATGCAAGTGGAGCAGCTGTGGTAAAAGCAGCCGAACAAATGAATGCTTCTGCAATTGTAATCTTCACACATCTTGGAATTAAAGCAAGTATTGTATCAAAATTCAGACCCGATGCTTCTTTGTTTGCAATCTCTGATAAATTTGAAACACTAAACACATTGAATCTTCATTGGGGAATTAAACCATTCTTTCTTGATAAAATTTATGATGAAGAAATTGCAATAACAAATTCAACAAAATTGTTGAAAGAAAAAAAATTGATTAAAGATGGCGATGTAATTATTTTTACAGCAGGTCAACCAATGGCAGATAAAGGCAGAAGAACCTGGATGAGATTTATTGTTGTTTGATTTTTATAAATAAAAGATTTGTTAAAATGACAGATAGCATTGATAAGGAAGGGGAAGATATGATTGAAAAATTAGAAAAGAAGAATTTGAAATTAGCAAAGTGGTGGCAATTAACTAAAAATAATAAAATCCTTTGCACATTATGTCCCCGCTACTGCACTATCGGAGAAGGTCAGGCAGGCTTTTGTTTCATAAGACAAAATATTGGTGGGAAATTATATTCAATTGGTTATGGCAGACCAACAGGATTTGCAATTGACCCGATTGAGAAAAAACCCCTTAACCATTTTTATCCGGGTACACAAATCTTAAGTTTTGGAACTGCAGGGTGTAATCTCGGTTGCAAGTTTTGTCAAAATTGGTCTATAAGCAAAGCAAAATTGGATAACACAAATTCACTTGAGGCTTCACCTGAAGATGTTGTTGCACTTGCAAAAAAATATCATGTCCCTTCAATTGCATTTACATACAATGACCCTGTAATTTTTGGTGAATATGTAATTGATATTTCTAAACTCGCAAGACAAGAAGGTATTAAAACTGTTATGGTTACTGCTGGATACATAGATAAAGAAGCAAGAAAAGAAGTTTATCAATTTATTGATGCTGCTAATGTTGACTTAAAAGCATTTACAGAAACATTTTATCACAAATTAACTTTTTCACATCTTGAACCTGTGCTCGATACATTAAAGTGGCTTAAGAATGAAACCGATGTTTGGTTTGAAATTACTACTTTGCTAATTCCACAGGAAAATGATTCTCCAGATGAAATTAAAAGTATGTGTGAATGGATATTGAAGAATCTTGGTGATAGCGTGCCTTTACATTTCACCGCATTTCATCCTGATTTTAAGATGAGAGACAAAGAAAGAACCCCACCTTCTACTTTGAGAATGGCAAGAAATATTGCTCTTAGTGAAGGCATAAAATATTGTTACACAGGAAATATTCACGATATTGATGGACAAACAACTTACTGTTCCAACTGTAAAAAAGAATTAATTGTTCGTGATTGGCATTCAATATTGAAATACAAAATGAAAGACGGCAAGTGCATTTATTGCGGTAATATTATTGAAGGAAGATTTGTTTGAAATGTCAGAAGAGTAATAACATTCACAGAAGGGCAAAAATAATTTTAAAAATTTTAGTGTATTTTTTCTTGATTATAAATATATTAATAAAAACTTTTCCTCTCTTTTGTTACTTATTTATTAACATAATAAAATGGGGGTATGTATGAAAAAAGTAATAGGTTCCTGCCTTTTAGTTTTAATGGTTGCGTTGATTTTTTCATCAACAGCATCAGCACAAAATAAGCAATTAAGAATTGGCAAAATCTTTGCAAAAGAAGAAGCCAATCAATTGTTCGGTAAACCTGTATTTTCAATTGCTGTGAAAAAAGATTTACTTAAAGCAGCTGTGGCAAAAGCTGATAAATACATTCTGCTTTCCATTAAAGGCAAATATCCAGTAATTCTTAGTGGTAAACGATTGCCATTGTTATTGGAAAATAATGTATCATTGCAACCCAATGAAAAAGCTTTTGTGTTCAGTAAAGAAGTAGTTGAAGAATTCCTGAACAGCAGTGACGACCCAGTAATTTATTTTGAACTGAGAGGGCTCTATTACAATTCGAACAACATGAAAACTCCAAGCTTAGAATCAGGTTCTACTTTATTTACTGTAAGTAATTCAAGTAATACTTTAGAAATGGCAACAACCTGTCCACCATTTTGTGATGATTAATGAATATAGTTGAACTATCAAAAATATTATTTTACACAAGTATAATAGTTTGGTTATTTCCACCTATTAGAAATTATAAAAGAAAGTATTTTCTTTACTTTGTCTTTTTGGCAATAAGTGATCCTGTTTCATTGTTATTAAGAAAAGTAGGACTTAACTCAAAGTATATTTCTTTTATTTTTATAATTTTTTGCTTTTGCTATTTATTATCAATTTTAGATAAAAGCGAAGTTAGACGTTATAAAAATCTATTAATATTCATTGTATTATTTACATTATTCTTAAATTATATTGTTAATAGACAGGATGTAATATTACTTACTTTCATAATTATTCATTGGATTATTTTCTTAATATTTTTCAAGCGGTTCTCAATTTTTTTAATAAATGAAAGAATTATTAATGCTTTCTATATAGTTTTATTGTTTTATGAATTAACACTAATAACTAAATTTTTAATTATCTTATTTAATACTGAAGAT
The DNA here is from genome assembly GCF_036860675.1 of Rosettibacter primus. Lineage (NCBI taxonomy): Bacteria > Pseudomonadati > Ignavibacteriota > Ignavibacteria > Ignavibacteriales > Melioribacteraceae > Rosettibacter > Rosettibacter primus. The sequence goes on along the minus strand of NZ_JAYKGK010000003.1, from coordinate 186,063 downwards.
GCTACAGCTTATTTTATTATTACAACTATCTTCCAAATCACCTTTGGACTCTTCTTTTCAATCTTTAGAGAAGATAAAACCAGTATCGCTCTTAAGCGTGGATAATCCGGTTTTACTTGCTCTAATATTGATAGTTGTAGTCCTTTCGATTTCTTATGTTTTTTGGCGGTATATTATTGTTCCTATGCAGAGGAGACATATTGAAGAACAGGAAAGATTGAAACTTCAGCAGACAGAGCTTATGGCTCTGTTTGCTGAACTTGCACCTGACCCGATTATTCGTTTTGATAACAAAGGTAAGATTGTTTTGGCTAATAATTCTGCACATAAAATTATTCCACATAGAATGCTTCTTGGCGAACAAATTGATACTGTTCTTACTTTTATGAAAGATTATGATATTGAAGATATTATAAAAAATGATAAAACTGTTACATGCACATCTGCAATAGCAGGTAATCAATATCAATTTTTAATTGCTGGAATTTCCAGATTAAATGTTTGCCAGGTTTATGGAAGAGATATTTCGGAACTGAAGAAAACAGAGCATGAATTAAAAATTGCTCTCGAAAGAGCTGATGAATCACGCAAGTTAAAAGAATATTTTCTTTCTCAAATATCGCACGAGATTCGTTCGCCTCTGAATGTTATAATTGGCTATGCAGATTTATTTGTTCATGATAAAGATATTGATGATGAAAAAAAACATGCTTATTTAGCTATGATAAACAACAGCAAAAGATTATATCGAACTTTCGATTTGTTAATAAACATGTCGCAGCTTCAAACTCATCAATATCACCCGCGATATGAGAGAGTAGATTTAAATGCTGTTTTAAAGACAATTAAAAACGAATTTGAAAGTCATGCTGAAGAGAAGAAATTAAAATTTATTATTACGAGCAATGTAAATGATGCAATAATAACTGCTGACCATTATTCAGTAACTCAAGCATTAATAAATCTTGTGGATAATGCTATTAAATACACTGAATATGGAAAGGTTGAAGTTGCTCTGGATAGAAGAGGCCACAATTTAGTAATAGAAGTTTCTGATACAGGCATTGGTATTGAAAAAGATTATTTAGAAAAATTATTTACTCCTTTTACTCAAGCCAGTATGTCATATACAAGGCTATATGAAGGAACAGGTTTGGGACTTGCTTTAGTCAAACATTTTCTTGATATAAATAGAGCTGATATAACAGTAAAGAGCGAGCCCAAAAGAGGTTCGGTTTTTACAATTATTTTTAAGGAGGGGTTAAGATGGAAATCTTAGAAAATGCAAAACCAAAAATTTTAATAACAGAAGGGGATGAAGATAATCGCAAATTCTTAAAAAAATTTTTGGGCAAATTTTTTCTGATTGTAACATGCGATTCGGCTGAATTGGCTTACTCATACTTACAAAAAGAAAAGTTCGATTTAATAATATTAGAAATTGCTTTGCGCGGAAAGAAAAATGGATTGGAATTAGCAAAAGAGCTTAAAAACAATCCAGCTTATGCACATATTCCAATTCTTTGTTACACTGGTTATGCTTACCATCAGGATAGAATAAATGCACTCGAAGCAGGTTGTGATATGTATCTCAGCAAACCGTCTGATATTAGAATTTTGGTTAATTCACTTTTTAAATTATTGAATAAAAAGGATGAATCATTTAACGAAAAAGAAATAGGAAATATTTCATTTTCAGGAGCTTAGGAAAAATAAGGGTTGATTAAAAAGTAATTTTCAATTGCAAAATCTATGTTTTCTGTATGCTGTTCTTAAAAAAGCGTTACTTTTTAGTCAACCCTGGAAAAAATTATGTTCCTGCACTATAATCGTTAATATATTTTATTTGTTCTTTAGTAAGCTTATCTATTTTATATCCCATCGTTTTCAATTTAATCTCTGCAATTTCCTGGTCTTGTTCTTCGGGAATTTCAAGAACTTGAGGTTCTAATTTAATTCCTTTTTGTTGGTATTGAACTAATCTTAATTGAGACATAAATTGATTTGCAAAGGACATATCCATTACTTCAGATGGATGGCCTTCTGCAGCTGCGAGATTTACAAGTCTTCCCTTTGCCAGCAAATAAATTCTTCTTCCATCTTTTAAAATATACTCTTCATTATTTGGTCTAACAGTTCTTTTTGATTTACTTAATTGTTCAAGGTGAGGAATATTTATTTCACAGTCGTAATGGCCTGTATTGCAGACAATTGCACCATCTTTCATAACTTTGAAGTGTTTTGATGTAATAACATCTTTAACGCCTGTTGCAGTAATAAAAATATCACCAATTTTTGCAGCCTCATCCATAGGCATAACACGATGTCCGTCAAGTGCAGCTTTAAGAGCAGCTGTTGGTTTTACTTCTGTTATGATTACATTTGCTCCCATACCGGCAGCCCGCATTGCAACTCCGCGTCCACAATGACCATAACCCGCAACTACAAAATTTTTACCTGCAAGTAAAACAGAAGTAGCTCTTAAAATGCCATCTATTGATGATTGACCTGTTCCATAAACATTATCAAAATCCCATTTGGTTTCTGCATCATTTACAGCAATGACGGCATATAGTAATTTATTTGCTGCTGCCATTGCGCGTAGTCTATGAACACCGGTAGTAGTTTCTTCAGTTCCACCAATTATATTTTTTGCAAGATCAGGATATTTATTATGAACAGTAAAAATTAAATCGGCTCCATCATCTAAGGTTAGGTTTGGTTTTATTCGAAGTGTTTGTTCGATAGACCAATAGAACTCCTTAACATTTTGACCATGCCATGCATAAATTTCAATTCCATTTTTTGCCAGAGCCGCAGCAATTTCATCCTGAGTAGAAAGCGGGTTGCAGCCGCTCCAGCTAACCTGTGCACCAGCAGCTTTTAATGTTTCAATTAAAACAGCAGTTTCTTTTGTAACATGAAGACATCCGGCAATTTTATAGCCTTTAAGAGGTTTAGTTTTAGAATATTTTTCTCTTAATGCCATTAAAACAGGCATGCGTGATTCTGCCCATTCTATTTTCTTTCTTCCTTCTGATGCTAATTTTAAATCTCTTACTTTGTATTTGCCTTCTTTGAAATCCATAATGGTAATACTCCTTTAACGAATTATTTTTTTGAATGTTGAAACGAGGTCTAATTTTTCCCAAGTAAAATCTTTATCATTTCTGCCAAAGTGACCATATGCAGAAGTTTTATGATAAATTGGTCTGCGTAGTTTTAATCTTTCAATAATACCACGTGGAGTTAAATCAATTTCTTTTTTGATAATCTTTGCAAGTTCAATATCAGGAATAACACCTGTTCCTTTTGTATTTATAAAAACAGAAACAGGTTGTGCTACTCCAATTGCATAAGCAAGCTGAACGAGACATTCTTTAGCAAGACCTGCAGCTACAATGTTTTTTGCGATATGACGCGCAGCATAAGTTGCACTTCTATCAACTTTAGAAGGGTCTTTGCCAGAAAATGCACCGCCACCGTGAGGAGCCCAGCCCCCATATGTATCAACTATAATTTTTCTCCCTGTTAAACCGCTATCACCATGTGGACCACCAATTTCAAATCTTCCCGTTGGATTAACAAAAAATTTTGTTTTCTTGTCAAGAAAATTTTCGGGTATTACTTTTTTAATTACATTTTCTATAACATCTTCCTTAATTCTTTTTTGACTTACATTTGGGTCGTGTTGTGTTGAGACCACGATAGCATCAACACGAATTGGATTATTATCGTCATCAAATTCAATTGTTACCTGAGATTTTGCATCAGGTCTAAGATAAGGCATCTCGTCTGGTGAATTTTTTCTGATATCGGCAAGTCTTTTAACAAGTTTATGAGCAAAGATTATTGGCATTGGCATAAACTCTGGAGTCTGGTCGCAAGCATAACCGAACATTAAACCTTGGTCGCCTGCACCACCTTTATCAACACCCATAGCAATATCAGGTGATTGAGCATGAATTGAATTAATTACACCGCAGGATTCCGCGTCAAATTTATATTCTGCTTTTGTATAACCAATATTTCTTATAGTAGTTCTTACAATATGTTCTATATCCAGGTAAGCATTTGTAGAAATTTCTCCACCTACAACAACGAGTCCAGTTGTAACAAATGTTTCGCATGCTACTCTGCCTTCAGGGTCTTGTTTTAATACTGAATCTAAAACAGCATCCGAAATAGCATCACAAATTTTATCTGGATGTCCTTCTGATACAGATTCTGATGTAAATAAGTATGGCATTTATAACCTCAACTATTTTATTAGAAAAATTCTATTTCTGACGAATCACCAGCATTTAATTTTTTGAAATTCCCTTTGATAATTGCATTGCTTCCAATAATTGAATTTTCCAGCATAGCTTTATCAATCTTCGCACCTGAACTTATAATCGAATTTTTAATAATAGAATCAGTAATTATACAATCTTCTGAAATTGTTGTGAATGGACCAATAACAGAATTTTTTATTAATGCACTTTCGGAAATAAATACTGGATGATTTATCACAACATCATTGTAGGTTTTAGTAAAATGATTTTTTGTTAGTAAAAATTGATTTGTTGATAATAATGTTTCTGGTTTACCACAGTCATACCATCCTTCAACATGAAATGTTGTAATTACCTCGCCGCGTTCAATCATTAACTGTAAAGCATCTGTTAATTGATATTCGCCTCGTGTTCTAATATCTTTTTTGATTATTTCATCTAAACATTCTTTCAACAACTTTGAATTAGCAATGTAGTAAAGTCCAACAAGTGCAAGATTGGAAACGGGCGTTTGCGGCTTTTCGATTAACTTAATAATTCTATTATTTTCACAAACAGCAACACCAAATCTGGAAGGGTCGTCAACAACTTTAACACCAAGTGATGTTACTTTTTGCAATAAAACATTTTTTAAGTTAACATCAAAAATTGTATCGCCAAGAATTATAAAAATATCATCATCATCAAAAGTTGGAGATGCCATATAAATTGCATGACCAAGGCCAAGAAGTTCTTCCTGTACGACGAACTTTGCTTCTAATTGTTTATAATTTTTATTTATATACTCAATAATTTTTTCTCCCATGTAACCAATAATAAAAGTGGCTTTGGTAATGTTCTCAGAGATAATCTTATCGACAATATGACCCAGAATTGGTTTACCACCAACATTTAACAAAACTTTTGGGAGTGAATAAGTGTGTGGTTTTAATCTTGTACCAAATCCAGCTGCAGGTATTACCGCTCTCAATAACTACTTCCTTTTTTTTACATTCTCAATTTAATTAATAAGGTATCGTTTATCAAATAAGTGATTGTGCATCATAGAAAATCTAAAATTATTTTATGATATTGAAGAAGTAAAACTCATATTCTTGCCAAAAATTTTTTAAGGTATATAAAAAGGAGATTAAATTTATGAATAACTCTGAAAATACATTAAAATATGTATATACATTTGTCTTTAATGATGGAAGAGAAAAGAAATTTGAGATACTGCTTGACAGAAAAACATTGAACATAATATCAAAGGAACAAAAAGAAATTGTTCAATGGGCAAAGCGCGAGCAATTTAAATGTGCGAATGATTTATGCAATTCTATGCACAATGAATATTGTCCAATTGCAGTAAATATTGACAACATAATTAAATTTTTTAGTGATACTAATTCATACGAAACAGTTAAGATTTATGCAGAAGTTGATGAAAGAACTTATTATAAAGAAACATCAGTTCAAAAAGGAATAAGCAGTTTAATTGGAATTATAATGCCTACAAGTGGATGCCCTGTTCTTGCAAAATTAAAACCACTCACAAGATTTCATCTTCCATTTGCTTCAATCGAAGAGACGGAATTTCGAGTTATTGGAATGTATTTATTTGTGCAGTATATGATTATGCAAAGAGGAGGTGAACCTGATTGGGAAATGAAAAAATTGAAACAGATTTATGAAGATATTCTTAAAATTAATAGAACGCTTTCTGAAAAAGTAGCCAACCTTGAAAACAAGGATGCAAGTATAAATGCCATTGTTGCACTCGATAATTTTGCACAATTCATAACAAGCAGTCTTGAATATAATGACCTAACAGATTTCGAAGATATTTTTAAAGAGTGGCTTGAATAATTTATATCAAAATTTTTTTAAATACCTTTGAATATTAGACTAAAACGGGGAGCAAATGAGTATAGATAGAAAATTATACATTTATGAATTAAATTGTGATAATATCACAGTTCATTAAATAAAATAATTGTATTAATTTTATTGCAGCATTTTATTATTAAAAATATGTATAGTATAGAAGTAATAAATCTTACAAAGAAATTTGATTCGTTTACTGCAGTAGATAATATTTCATTTAATGTTAAAGAGGGAGAGATATTTGGATTTCTTGGTGCTAATGGTGCGGGAAAGTCAACCACAATTAGAATGTTATGTGGAATTCTTGAACCGACATCTGGCGATGCAATTGTTGGAGGCTGCAGTGTAGTTGAAAATCCTGATAGAGTAAAATTAAATATTGGTTATATGTCTCAAAAATTTTCTCTTTATAATGATTTAACAGTTGAAGAAAACATAGAATTTTTTGGCGGCATTTATGGATTGCATGGAAAAATTTTGAGAGAGAAAAAAGATTGGGTATTAAAAATTTCTTATTTGAAAGGAAATGAAAAATTATTAACAGGTTCACTGCCGGCAGGAATTAAACAGCGACTTGCTCTTGGTATTGCGGTAATTCATAATCCGAAAATTGTTTTTCTTGATGAACCAACCAGCGGAGTTGACCCAATTTACAGAAGAAACTTCTGGGACTTAATTAATGAACTTTCGAATGAAGGAACTACTGTCCTTGTTACAACTCATTATCTTGAAGAAGCTGAATATTGCAACGATATTATTTTAATAGACTCAGGAAAAATTATTGCACAGGGCAATCCAAAGCAACTGAAAACTAATTACATTGAAAATCCGATTTTCGAAATAGAAAGTAATAATACAATTGAAGCACTTGAAATTCTTGAGAAGCAAAATTTTGTAAGTGAAGTATCAATATTTGGAAATAATCTTCATGTGATTACAAATAATAAATTTCAAAATGTAAATCAGATTAATTCATTGTTGGTAGAAAAAAATATAATTCCTAAAAGAATTAACTCAATAATTCCTACACTTGAAGATGTATTTATTCATCTTTTAGAAAAAAGAAAGGATAATGAAAAAGTTTCATCTTAAGGAAAGTTTTATCAGAATAAAAGCGATATCGAAAAAAGAAATTCGACAGCTACTTCGAGATGTTCGAATGCTGGGAGTTATTTTTTTGTTTCCAATATTTCTTCTGATAGTTTTTGGTTATGCAATTAATTTTGATGTTAGACATGTTAAAATAGCAGTATATGATTTAGATAAATCAACTCTAAGCAGATCTTACATTCAATCTCTAATAAGCAGCGAATATTTTGATTTAGCAGGTTATATAGAAAAAGATAGTCATATTAAAAGAATACTTGATGAAAACTTAGCACAATGTGTAATAGTAATTCCAGAAAATTTTTCAGAAGAAATTAATTCAAATCGAACTGCAAAAATTCAATATTTGATTGATGGTGTTCAGGGAAATACCGCAACTTTAATAATGAATTATGTTAACATAGCAACAGCGGATTTATCAAAAAAAATTACAGTGGAATTTTTAGAAAGAAAGGGAACAAAATTATTTATCCCAATTCAATTAGAACCAAGATTCTGGTTTAATCCTGAATTAAATTCAACTCGATTTTTATTGCCAGGCTTGATAGGGATGATATTAATTCTGGTTGCAGTAGTTACAATTTCTCTTTCAATTGTCAGAGAAAAAGAAAAAGGAACAATTGAACAGCTGAATGTTTCCTCTCTTTCAGTAAATGAACTTCTTCTTGGTAAAATTATTCCATATGTCATTATTGCATTTATTAATGCAGGGATAGTGCTTTTAGCAGGATATTTATTTTTTGATATTACAATTAAAGGAAGTTTTATCTGGTTAACGATATGCACATTTATTTTTCTAACAGCATCTTTAGGAATGGGTATAATTGTATCTGTGATTGCAGATTCACTGCAGGTTGCTTTTCAAATAGGCACATTAATTTCTTTATTACCTTCGTTGTTGTTGTCTGGATTTATATTCCCGATTGAAAGCATGCCGGTTATTATTCAAATAATTACAAATATTACTCCAACTAAATTTTATATAGCATGTCTTAGAGCAATTTTATTGAAAGGAGCGGGAGTGGAAAATTACTGGCAGCAATTACTTTATATGATTTTATTTTCAATCATAAGTGTATCCATTGCAGCAAAAGCTTATTTAAAAAAAAATTAGTTAAACAATAAATATAGATGCAAACTTTAATTTATTTTATTAAAAAAGAACTTCAGCAATTAAAGCGTGACCCGAAAATGTTTTTAATTGTTTTAATTGCTCCTGTTTTACAAACTTTACTTTTAGGATATGCAGCAACATTCGATGTAAATAACATTGATATTATTGTTTTTAATCAGGATAAATCTTACTTAAGCAAAAAGTACTTAGAAAAACTTATTAACTCCGGCTATTTTACATTAAAACAATCCACAAACGAATACAAAGAAATTGAAGAATATATTCTTAGTGGTAAAGCCAATGTTGGGATTGTAATTCCTGTGAATTTTGAAAAAAATATTTACAGCGGGTTAACTTCAAAAATTCAGCTGTTAATTGATGGTTCTGATGGTACTAAAGGTTCAATTTCAATTGGTTATATTCAAGCAATAACTTCAGAATTTTCTCAGGACATAATTAAAGATTTTGCTGCAAAGAGAGGTATAACTATTGTTACAAGGTCAATTCAGCCAGCTGTAAGAATCTGGTATAATCCGGAATTAAAAACAAGAGTGTTCATGGTTCCTGCAATTACAGCATTGCTTTTAATGATAATGACAATGCTTTTAACATCACTTGCAATAGTAAAAGAAAAAGAGGTGGGAACTTTAGAACAGTTAATTGTAACACCAATTAAACCATGGCAGCTTATACTTGGTAAAATTTTGCCATTTGTTATAATAAGTTTTGTAATCATTTTACTAATAAATTCTGTAATGGTCTTCTGGTTTGGAATTTCAATTAGAGGAAATATTTTTTTATTCTTTTTAGCATCTTTAGTTTTTACACTTACAACACTTGGTCTGGGATTGTTTGTATCAACAATATCAAAAACTCAACAGCAAGCTATGATGGTAACAGTTTTTGGTGTTATGTTACCAATGATTTATTTTTCTGGTTTTGTATTCCCTATTGAAAACATGCCGCAAATAATACAATTTATTACTTACATAATTCCATTAAAATATTTTTTAATTATTATAAGAGGAGTAATTCTAAAGGGAAATGGTCTTTATGAATTATGGAAAGAATTAGTTGTTCTTTTTCTAATGGGATTGGTAATTCTCTTTTTAAGTTCGCGAAGATTTCATAAAAAGCTGGGTTGATTATTATTTTCCTTTTGTAACCCCATTATCAGATTTAAATCACATTTAATGTAAACAAGTTTTTTCTTCATGAATTATTGTATAAATTAACTTGTGAATAATAGAGTATTATTTCTTCTGTTTTCTTAGTTCATTGAAAAATTATATGTAAGCTCAAAATGTAACCCTCCTTACAAATTGCCAAATTTCTAATTCATCAAGAGGTAGCCATGAAAAAATCATTCTTATTATTATTCCTCCTTTTTCTGAACATTAAAATTACTGCTGAGAGTGAACCAAATAATAACTATCAGCAAGCATCTCCGCTTACTCTTAACTCCAGTGATAGTGGAACACTTTTTTACACCGATGCACAAAATCACGATGACGAAGATTGGTGGTATGTTATACTTCCAGAGGATGGAAGTCTTTATGTAGAAGTAAACAGCACGAATAATTTAGATATTGATTTATATATTTATGATGTTGATGGGACAACATCAATCGCTTCTTATGATATATCAACTGGTCAACGAGAATCAACACATCATAATGCCTTAAAGGCTGGGAAATATTATATCAAAGCTGTAAGATACAGCGGCTCCGGAAGTTATACTATATTTAATCGATTTACCCCTGCTCCTTATTCAAATGATTTGGAACCAAATGATTCATTTGAACAGGCATTACTGTTGAATCTTAATTCTGAATCTACAGGTCATATCGGCTATTATCAAGCTAATGTTATAGACAATGTTGATTGGTGGAAGGTTGTTATTCCTTACGACGGCAGCTTAAAAATTAGAACAGAGTCAGATTCCGCAGATATTGATTTATATATTTATGATGTTGATGGAACAACATCAATCGCTTCTTATGATATTTCTACAGGTTTAATTGAAGAGACACATTTTAATAATCTTATGCCTGGAACTTACTATGTTAAGGTATCTCGTTACAACAAGCACGGTGGATACAGAATTATTAGTACTTATGTTCAAACATCTATCGAAGGGATTACTACAAATGATATTGAAAATAATGACACTTATGAAAAATCACAGAATTTAGGTGCATTTTCTTTAAGTGGTAATACAGTTAATTATGGTCATTTAGGTTATTATTCAAATAAGTATATAGATGAAGTTGATTGGTGGAATATTGATGTTCAAACAGATGGAGCATTGATTGTTAAGACATTGTCAAACGAAACTCTTGAAATAGATTTATTCTTATACGATGTAGATGGCAAAACTCAAATTGCAAGTTATGATATCAGCACAGGTATTAATGAACAAACACATTTTAATAATTTGAGACCTGGTAAATATTTTGTTAAAGCTGTCAAATACAGTGGATATGGTTCATATAAAATTACAGCAGAATTTAAGAAAGCAACACTTACTAATGATATTGAACCAAATGATAATCTGGCTTTAGCATTTTTAATTAATCCTGAGGTGGTTTATCCGGGTCATCTTGGTTATTATTCAAATGGAATAAATGATGAAAATGATTATTATAAATTAATCTTGTCATCAAATTGGGATTCACTTTATGTTAGAACTGATTCTGATTCTACACTTGATATTGACCTCGCTTTATATGATGCTAATGGTAATCAAATTTCCTCATCAGGAACTGGAGGAACTAAGGAAATAATGTCATATAAAAATGCACTGGCGGGTACTTATTATATAAAAGTATTTAAATATTCAGGTTACGGAAGTTATGCAATGAAAATTACAAATAAATATCCTGGACAACCATTAACTGATGTTAAAGATGAAGAAGTAAAGTTAATTCCTTTATCTTATGTTTTATATCAAAATTATCCTAACCCATTTAATCCTGCAACAACAATAAAATATGAAATTCCTGAAAATGCACATGTTACGCTGAAAGTTTATGATATTCTTGGCAATGAAGTAGCAGTAATTGTTGATGAATATCAAAATGCAGGAATTTATACAGTGAGCTTTTCTGCTGAAAGTTCATCTAGTTCATCCGGGAGAATTTCTTCTGGTGTTTATTTTTATCGATTAGAAGCAAATAATTTTATTCAAACTAAGAAATTTATTTTGATGAAGTAAACATTAGTTAAATATAATCTCAAATTTTATGAAGAGGCTATTTCAAAAGATTTTAAATATAGAAATGTTATTCATATGAAAGTTGGATTTGAATATTTAAAGATTCTGAATTCCCATTACCATAGAAATGGAAAAAATTAAAATGATGAAACAGCCTCTTCTTTTACTTAACAATTTCATTTTACCTACAGTTTATATTTTAATCTGCACAAATAAAAATCTTATTCTATATATAATTTTTCATCTTCATTAAATATTGAATTCATATTCAAGTATAGATTTAGTTTTTATATTTTTTTTGTAGCCAATTTTATTCAAATCAAGATTATTCAATATCATAAAAGGTTGATGCTTATAATCGACCTATTTTTATTGATGGATTTTATATTGATTTTTTGTATTAAATCTTTATTAATAATGAATATTTAGTTAAAATATTTTTTCCATTAAGAAATGATTTTATTACATTTTTATTGTAAAAAATTGATTTATGTAGTCTCTGCCATTATTAAATAAGCTTCATTATTTCGTAATAAGAAAAAAATTAGTCTTTCTAAAATAAATTGAGGGGAACTATGGCAGATTCAATTCTTAACCATCGTGAATTATATCGATTACCATGGACACTTCCAGACAATGCAATTTCCTGGCTTGAACCAACTGCAATGTGTAATCTTGCATGTGATGGTTGTTATCGAGAGAACGAAAAAAACTCTCATAAACCTCTTGATGTAATCAAACATGAACTGGATGTATTTCAGCAAAAAAGAAATTCTGATTGTATTTCGATAGCAGGTGGAGACCCGCTATTACATCCTCAAATAGTTGAAATTGTTGCTGAGATTAAAAAAAGAGGGTTAAAACCAATAGTAAATACTAATGGAGCTGCATTAACAAAAGATTTATTAAAAGATTTGAAAAAGGCAGGAGTTTTTGGATTTACATTTCATGTTGACAGCAAGCAAGGCCGTGGAGGGAAATGGAGAGGGAAAAATGAAGTCGAATTGAACGAACTCCGTTATCAATATGCGAAGATGCTTGCTGATGTAGGTGGTATTGCCTGCTCATTCAATTCGACAGTTTATGAAGATACATTACAATATACTCCTGAATTAATAAAATGGGCTGCAGAGAATATTGATATTGTTCACACAATGGTATTTATATGTTTTCGTCATGTTGTACCATCATTGCCATTTGATTGGTATGCCGGTGGGCAAAAGATCGACTGGCAGAACATTTCTTATCATTCAGATATTGACAGAAAAGTTGATATACTTTCTATAGATGTTTTGAAAGTTGTTAGAGAATATTATCCTGAATTTACCCCTTGTGCTTATTTGAATGGAACAGAGAAAGTTGAGTCTTTCAAATGGTTATTGACAGAAAGAATCGGAACGAAGAAAAAAATCTATGGCTATACTGGTCCAAAATTTTTAGAACTCGTAATGATAGCACATCATTTATTCAAAGGCACATATCTTTCTTATGCCTCTCCAAAAACAACTCGAAGGGGAAGAACTGCAATGCTTCTTTTATGGCCTTTTGACAAAGGATTGAGAAAAGCGATGGTAAACATGTTAAAGAATCCTTTTAGAATTTTTAAGAAAGCACACATGCAAACTATAATGTTTATTCAGCCAGTTGACTTTATGCAGGATGGCCGACAGAGCATGTGCGATGGTTGTCCCGACATTACAGTATGGAATGACGACCTTGTCTGGTCCTGCCGTCTTGAAGAACAAAAAATGTTTGGGACATTTTTGAGATCAGTTCCCAAATTATAAATAATGACTTGAGAACCACTAAGAATATTTTTAATACTTATATTTTTCTTAGTGGTTCTTAAAACCATCTTAAATTTCATTTTAAAATCATACCAGTTATAATACGAAATGTAATACGCATCACTTAGTTCGTTTTGTTAAGATTATTTTTTTAGATAAACAAATTATAATAAAGTTTATTATATACTCAAGCTGCCATGTATTGAGATAAAGTAATATTGTTATGAACAAAATATAACTTTCAAAAATATATTCTTCTGATGCATTGAATGATTTAACTTATCTTTATATTATTGCACATACCAAACGGTCGGTATTTATATGAATACAAAAGATCATATACTTAGAACAGCTTTTAAATTATTTCTTCAGAAAAATTATAAAGAAGTTACACTGAGAGATATTGTAAGGGAAACTGGCTTATCAAAAGGAGGGTTTTACCACTACTTTTCAAGTAAAGAACAATTGTTTATGGAAGTAATCAACACCTATTATTTCGAAAAAATGCAGATAGATTACTCTAAACTTTCACACGATTCATTGCGGGATTTTTATCACGATTATGTAAAACAAGTAAAAAGAACAATGACAACACTAAGAAAAGAATTATTTAAATCTAATACCCCAGTTAACATAAACTATATTACTATTTTGTTTGATGCTATGAAATTATTCCCTGATTTTCAGAATAAAATTAAAAAAGCATTGCGAGAAGAATTAAATGAATGGACTAACATTGTAAAATCTGCAAGAAGAAAAAAAGAATTTTCATCTCCAATGACTGATGAACAAATTGCCCGTATGTTTATTTATTCAAATGATGGTATTGCATTGCGTCTTTTGCTCGAAGGTAATTTGAAAAACATAGATAAAGAAATGCTGAAATTGTGGAATAATTTTTATAAAGAAGTTAAAGATTGACATATTATTCAACCGGTTTGATATTAAACTTAAACTATGGGGTATTGTAGTATAAAAATTAAAAAGTCACAACTTTTTAAGTAAAAGTTCGTCTATTGTATCAAGTTTTTTAAAAATAATTTTAAATGGAACTATAAGGATATCAATTATGCTTCGAAGTAAATTATTTATAGTGATTTTTCTTTTTTCTTTTATCTTATATGGTCAAACGGATAAAAGAATAATTTATTTATCCTGGAAAAATGTTGTTGATATTTCTTTGAAAGAAAATCTTTCACTTAAAGCAAAATCGCTCGATTATGATGTTCAGAATTTAGAAACATGGAAATCACTTTCATACTTTCTGCCAACTTTATCATATCAGGGGATTGCACAAAAAAATATTGAACTTCCAGTTTTTGTTTTTATGGGTCAAAGATTTGTGGTAGGAACCCCATACAATTTCCAGCACTCATTTAATCTTACACTTCCAATTTTTACAGGTGGAAGCAGATGGTATAATTACAATATTCAAAAAAGCATTAGAAAATCTCTAAAAGAAGAACTCGAGGGAAAAGAAGAAGAAACAGTTTTAGGTTCAATGCAGGCTTATTATGCAATTATCCTTGCAGATGAAATCTGCAAAACTGCAGAAGAAGCAGTCAAAGTTGCAAAACAGAATTTGGAACAGGTTGAAAAATTTTATAATGCAGGAACTGCAACAGAATTAGATTTGCAGCGAGCAAAAGCTCAATATTCATCAACACTTCCAGTTTATGAATCCGCACTTTCAAATAAAAAAATGGCTCTTCAAAGATTGAAAAGCCTGTTAAATATCCCGCTTACTGATTCTTTAATTGTGGTTGATACTCTCGATAAAAAAGATTTTCTGAAAGATTATGAAAATATTTCGCTTGAAGAATTAAAAGTCATCTCAAAGGAAAATAGAAACGACGTCAAATCACTGTTATATCAGAAAGATGCAGCAAAAGAGGGAGAAAAAATTGCACTTGGTAATTTTATGCCTACTGTAGCATTGACAGCAAGTGTAGACCATGCGGCACCAATGGAAAATTCAAAAGTTACATGGAGTGACTACATCAGGTCAAAGTCGTTAACTCTTGCTGTATCATGGAATTTATTTGAAGGAGGGAAAAAAATTCTTGATTATCAAATTGCAAAAATTAAATCAGAGCAGATGAATTTATATTTATCACAAATGCAGTATGCAGTTGATTTAGATGTTGAACAGTGTTATTACAGTTTTAAAGAAGCTTCTAAAAATTTGCAGAGTCTTAAAGATGCACTTGAACAATACAAAGAAAGTCTTCGTATATCAAATTTGCTTTATTCCCAGGGAATGGTCAATCAGCTTGATGTATTAAATGCTCAATTGCTCTATACAAAAAGTAAAAGTGATTATCTTCAGGGAATTTATAATTACAATATAAGTCAACTTAATTTATTAAAATCAATCGGTTTATTAGACAAAATCTGGAAATAATTTGAGGATAAAATGAACAAGAAAATAATTCTATTAATTTTATTAACAATTATAATTGGTTGCTCAAAAAAGGAAGATAATAATGTTGATAAACCTGTTCCTGTAAAAATTTATAAAGTGAGATTAGAATCAATATCGAAATATGTTCATACAACAGGAACTATCTCTGCTGAAGAGGATGTGATTGTTTACAGTAAAGCAGCAGAAAGGGTAGAAAAGATATTTGTTAAACCTGGAATGTCTGTTTCAAAAGATCAAATCATTGCACAATTGAAAAATGATGTTCAAAAGCAGGGATTGGAAATTGCAAATTCTGCATTGAAGACTGCAGAAGTTCAGGCAAAATTGGCAATGCAGGATTTCGAAAGAATGCAAAAATTGTTTTCTGAGAAAGCAATAAGTCAACAGCAGTTTGATCAAATTAAAGCAGCAAAAGAATCCGCAGAAAATTCACTCAATCAGGCAAAAGCAGCTTACGAACAGGCAAAAGAACAATTTGAGAATACTTTTATAAAAGCTCCTTTTGATGGTTATGTTGCAGCACTTTATGTTGAAGAGAATCAAATGATAAATATGGGACAGCCAGTTGCTCAGGTTATTTCTCCTTCAAAAATGAAATCGAAAGTTTATATAACAGGGAAGGATATTCAGTTAATAAAAACAGGTCAAAATGTTCGTATAAAATTTCCGTCAATTATGAATACAGAATTCGATGGTAAAGTAGTGAAGATGAATACTTCCATTGACCAGTTGTCAAAAGCTCTGGAAGTTGAAATTTCTATTTTGTCGAATGATAGCAGATTAAAATCAGGAATGTTTGGTGAATTTTTAATTGAAGTAGAAAGTCATCCGAACACAATTGTAGTTCCAGAATTTGCTTTGTTAACACAAACAGAAGTAAAGATTGACAGAGAAACAGGCTTGCAAACTCCAGTAAAAAAATATTTTTTATTTGTAATTAATAACGGCAAAGCAAAATTAAAAGAAGTAAAAACAGGAATTTTGAATGATGGTCAAATCGAAATAACAGATGGTTTGAATGTTGGAGATACAGTTATAGTTGTTGGTCAAAATATTGTAAAAGAAGATCAAAAAGTTAAAGTAATTGAATAAGGGAACATTTTGCCATGATACTAACAAAATTTTCTTTAAGAAGGCAGATAACTCTTTTAATGATTTATGGAGTTATAATTTTATTCAGCATTTTTTCTTTTTCACAATTGAAGATTGACTTTTTTCCAGATATTACATTTCCAATTGCTGGGGTTGTAACAAACTATCCTGGTGTTGGTCCTGAAGATATTGAAAACTTAATAACAAGACCAGTAGAAGAAGCAGTTTCTTCAGTTAAAAATATTGAAAAAGTTTCATCGCAATCATTTAAAGGTTCCTCAATTGTTACACTTGAATTTAAATATGGAACCGACATGCAGAAGGCTGAAAATGATATTCGTAAGAACCTTGATTACATAAGAGACTATCTTCCAGCAGATGCATCTGAACCAATTGTTTTTGTTTTTGACCCATCAATGATGCCAATAAGCTATATCAGCATAAGTTCACCATATCTTGGTCCCGCTGAACTAAGAAAATTATCTGAAGAAAAAATTGAACCATTGCTCGAAAGAGTTGAAGGAGTAGCTTCTGTTCAAACTATGGGCGGATTACAAAGACAAATTAATGTGAACATAAATCCAGTTTTGCTTGCATCTTATGATTTATCTCCAAACGATATATCACAGGCTATTCAATACGGCAGTGGTTTATTGCCTTCAGGAACAATTGAAACAACAAATAAAAGCTATAATCTAAGAGTCTTCAGTGAATATACTTCTCTTGAACAAATCAAGAAAACGATTATAACTTATAGAAATGGTATTCCTGTTTATGTGAAAGATGTGGCAGATGTTGAAGATGGATATAAAGAAAACGCAAATGAGGTAAGAGCCGATTTTGGTGAAGGTGTAATGATAATGATTATGAAACAGTCAGATGCAAATACTGTAATTACAAGCCGCAGAGTTAAAGAAGCAATTCCTGATATAATTTCAAGATTGCCTCAGGGAACTAAATTTAGTGTTATCTGGGATCAAGCTGATTTTATAATGAGGTCAATTACAAATTTGCGTAACTCTGCTTTGATTGCATTTGTTTTGGCATTTGTTGTTATTTATTTCTTCCTGAGAAATTTACGTGGCAGTATTATTATGGGAATTTCAATTCCCTTGTCTATTATTACCACATTTGCAGTAATGTACTTAGCCAATGTAACATTAAATATTATATCAATGGCTGGGCTTGCACTTGCAGTTGGAATGCTTGTTGACAATTCAATTGTTGTTCTGGAAAATATTTATCGACATAGAGAACTTGGTGAAAACAAATTTGATGCATCTGATATTGGTACAACAGAAGTGGGAATGGCAATTACTGCTTCAACTTTAACTACAATAAGTGTTTTTGTTCCTGTTCTGTTTGTTCCAAATATAACAGGTCAATTATTTAAGGATATGGTTCTTACTATTACTTTCAGTCTTGCCGTATCTTTACTAGTTGCGCTAACAATTGTTCCAATGATGTCAGCTAACTTATTGAAATTTGATTCAACTAAGAAAAACAGCAAATTGTCAAAATTGAAAGATAAATTTGGCAACTGGATTATTAAACTAACAGCAAGATACAGTAAAATTCTGCATTGGTCTTTGTATCATAAAAAAGTTGTGTTATTAACAGTTACTATATTATTTATACTTTCAATAATTTTGGCAGCTTTTCTTGGAGGCGAATTTTTACCAAAAACAGACCAGGCACTTATTAATGTATTATTAGAATCTCCTGCTGGAACTCCAATTGAGAAAACAAGACTTTATGCTTACAAAATTGAAGATATTGTGAAAGAAGTTGTTGAACCAAAAGATTTGGAATCAATCTCAATTTTTTATGGGACACGAGAGGGTATTGGCGCATATGGAACAACTTCAAGCACAATTGAATTGTTTGTAAAATTAACCCCTCGTGAACAAAGAAAAGTTACACAGTTCGAGATTCAGGATAGATTAAGAAAAAAATTTGATGAAATCCCCGGAATAACATATACATTTCAGGAAGGAGGTTCTTTTACTACAGAGAAGGATATAGAAGTTAAAGTTATTGGTTTTGACATTAATGGAGCAAAAGCAATTGCTAATGAATTAAAATCGAAAATGGAAAAAATAAATGGTCTGGTAGATATTTCACTTAATACAAAAGAAACAACTCCAGAAATTCAGGTTCATTTAAATAAAGATATGTTGAACCATTACAATTTATCAACACTTCAGGTAGCAATGAACATTTCAACAGCAATTCAGGGAAGAGTTGCTTCGCAGTATCGTGAAAAAGGTGATGAGTATGATATTTATGTTCAATTTGCAAGAGAATACAGAAAATCTAAAGCTGCACTTGAAGAACTTGATATTGCATTGCCAACCGGAGGAAGAATTAAATTAAAAGATGTTGCAGAAATTAGTGAAGAACAATCGACTCCAACAATTTTTAGAGAAAATCAAAGCAGATTTGTTTCTGTAGGTTGCGGTTTATCAGGGATTGATTTATCAACAGCTGTGAATCAAATCAAAAAAATAATTTCTGAAACTCCAATTCCATCTGATTATCAAGTTATAATTGGCGGAACAGCAGAAGACCAGCAGGAAGCTTTCTTTTATCTTACTTTAGCATTTATAGCTGCTGTTCTTTTAGTTTATATGATAATGGCATCTCAGTTTGAATCTCTAATAGACCCATTGATAATAATGTTTACAGTTCCTCTTTCAATTATTGGAGTATTCTTCTTCCTTGCATTAACTGGAACTCCATTAAGTGTTATGGCATTAGTTGGAGTTGTTATGTTAGTTGGAATAGCGGTTAATAATGGAATTGTGCTGGTAGATTATATCAATCAACAAAGAAGAAAAGGAATGGAATTATATGAAGCAGTAGAATTCAGCTGCAAAGCAAGAATGAGGCCGGTCTTAATGACCGCATTAACAACAATTCTTGGAATGGTTCCTCTTGCAATTGAATTAGGTTCTGGTTCTGAAACATGGTCCCCATTAGCAAAAGCAGTAATTGGCGGCTTGATTGCAACTACACTGCTTACACTTATTGTAATTCCAACTCTTTATGTTGTTTTTGAACATGCAGGCGAAAATGTTAAAAATTATTTCAGGAAAAGAAGATTGGCAAGAGAACAGGTTTTATAAACCAAAAGTATAGAAAATTGTTTTTCCCCTGAAGCAGGAATTTACTATTAAGTCTAAATTCCTGTTTCTCAGGGGAATCATATTTTGAATTGTAAGCAATCTTTTATGAAAATATTTTTTGGCTTAATGATACTTTAATATACTTCCCCCAATAAATTCTCGAAGAACTGAATCACCAGGTATTGGTGAATCATCATCAACGGGTTCAACAGATTCAAGCATTTTTCTTACACGTGAGGCTCGTTCGTATGCATCTTCTCTCAATGGGTCGCCTTCGTATTTCTTTTCCCATTCTCTAAAATGTTCTAATAATTTTGGACGATAAAGCGGAACTTCATAAGGCATTGCTGTATTAATAATGTAATCTGCAGTATTACAGTAAGGTAAAATATTTCTTTTTTCAGAAGAACGGACATAATGCCAGTGTAATAAAGTTTGCTCGGGGTTGTATGCACGATGGACTGAATCTCTTAACATTCTGCGGATTAATCGTAAATCTGTCCACCTGATATATTTTCCATCTGGCATTTTCATCTGAAGAAGTGGTTCGAGATAAAGTTTGAATTTTTGTTCTAATGGGATTTCTTTACTGAATTCAGGAAATAATCCGTGCAAGCTGTCAATTAGTAATACTTCGTCTTTTCCTATTTTCAAGGGAGTTCTGTCTAAATATCTTTTCCCTTCTTTGAAATCATAGTAAGGAATTTTTACTTCTTCTCCGTTAGCTAATTTTTTTAAGTGTTCATTTATCAGTTCAAGGTCTAATGCTTGAGGGGTTTCGAAATCATAATCACCAAATTCATCTTTGGGATGTAGTTCTAAATCGAAGAAGTAATTATCAACAATTAATGGGACAAACTTCATCCCCATTTTATTTAATCTTTGCTCAAGTTTTAATGTTGTAGTAGTTTTACCAGAAGAAGATGGACCGCTTACCATAACCATTTTTAATTCTTTGCTGCGTTCTTTAATTAATTCTGCAGCAGTATCAAGCTGAGTTTCATAAGCAGATTCTGATTCATGAACAATTTGTGGAAATTCTCCTTTTCTGATTCTTTCATTGAGAGCTTCAATTGTGTGAAGATTGTGAGATACAGCCCAGTCAAGTGAATTCCATACTTTAGCCCATGGAATAAATTCAGAAGGTTTTGATAAATGCCGTGATTCTGCTCTTCTTCTTCGAGCTGCTTCTTCTCTATATAATATAAATTCTTTTGCTACCTTGGCATGACCATTTTCAATCAATACTTTTTCAACCATATCCTGAATTTCTTCAACATGTGGTTTATAACCCTCTTCATATTTTTCTTCCATTAAAGCAATAACCTGTTTTGCTAATTCTTCTGCACGTTCTCTGTCGCGTCCACCCACAGCAACTGCTGCTCTGTAAATTACATTTACAATTCTTTCGGGATTGAATGGCACTATTGCTCCACTTCGCTTAATAACATATTTGAACTTCCCCATTTTATAACTCTTTTTTGTTTACAAAAATAATCAACGGAATATGTGTTCTAAAGTAAATGCTTTTTTTATTTTATTGTTTTTTATGATAGCCAACTGTTTGTGCTAAAATTATTTTTTGATTTGAATTCAGTTTCAATGCTTCAGGAAGTTTTTCTTTGTTTACCATTCCTCTTACTACACAAGCTAATCCTTCAGATGCACAATATAAATAAACATTTTGAGCAATGAATCCACAATCTGCTGCTACAAATAATAATTTATCTTCTTCGCTTACACGAGAAACTCTTGAAAAGTCTGCAACATAAACTAAATTGAGTGGAGCAGTTTTAACAAAATCCTGAACTCCACAATATTCTCTTATATCTCCTTTGGTTATAAGTTTTAATTCATTTTCTTTTGCATTGTAAAGATAAGCACCACTTTGAAGCACAACATAAATATCATATTCCTGCCAATTCATTGCAGAGGGAACAGTTCTTTTACCACTTTCAGGACGATTAATACCATAAGCGGCCCACAGCAAATTTGATAAATCTTGAAGTGGTATTTCTTTTGTATCAAAACTTCTTGTAGAGGAACGAAGTTTTAGAGTCTGCATTAATGGTTTACCAATTTCTGTTTGAGGTGTCGGAAGTTTAATTATATCGCTTTCCTGAGCTCTTAAAAATGAAAAACATATAAATAGAATAATTATTGAGATTAAAATTCTTTTCATAATTACCCCCTTAATTTTATTGTTATTCATAAATATTTATAAGTGTTTTTTTAGAGGCAATCATTTTTTTAACTCTGAAGCTTTCAAACCAGTCAATTGCACCTACGATGGATGGAATTGCTGAACTTAAATGAGTCCCGTTTTTGATAGTAATAAGTTCAACATTTGCACCATGTGAGTTAAAATAATTTTGTGCAATTAGTGAATTTTCGTAAGGCACAAATTCATCTGCATCGCCGTGAAATAATTTTGTTGGAGATACAGGAACAAAGTTTATCAAACTATTTTCTTTCAATGCAGCTGTAAAATCTTTTTCACTTCCATTGAGAAATGAATTTAAGAATTTTTGATTGAATAATTTTGATAAATCATTTGTAAGTTCAGCATTAATTTCAGAAGCAGTTTTTGTCCCATCGAATAATAATGGAATTTTTTCTGCATAAGGAGAATTGAATATTGAATCAATTTTATTCCATCCATAAATGTCGTTGTAAGCTACAATTAAGAAGGCAAGAAAAGAAGGTTGTTCGTAAAATTTGTTTTTTAAAATTAGCTGTGAAGTTAAATAGAGGTCATAAGCACCAGCCATTGGAGCAGACGCAGTAATGTTAATTTCATTTCTATAGTTTTTTTCAATTTCTCTTTGAGCAGCAAGAGTTACATATCCACCTTCGGAATAACCAATTAAAAAAACCTGACCATTTAACTTGATACCAAGATTTTGTGCGGTTAGTCTTGATACTCTAATAAAATCAATAACTGCATCTGCAGAAGATTTTGCGTGATGATAAGGATGAATCATATTTGATTCGCCAAGTCCAAGGTAATCAGGAACAATTGTAAAATAACCGGCCGATGCACCTGCAAATCCTTCAATTACATAATACGGATTTACTGAACCCACATTATTTCTTTTTGTTTGAGTTCCATGATGAACACTTAAAAGTGATAAATTATCAATTCCCTTTGGAATAAAAACTGCGCCAGAAGCTTTTACAATTATGCCCTGTGGATTTAATGTGGTATAAACGATTTTATAAACATCAACATCATAAATAAATTTGTTTTTTAATGATTCATCAATATTAAATTCTTTAATGAGTGATTTCAGATGGTCTGCTTTTACACTGCTTAAAAATTCGTAACTGATTAAATCAGCTCGTTGATTGAAAACAGGTTCAACAGGGGAATCATATTCACATGAAATTAAAAAGATAAGAAGCAAAAAGAAGAGAATTAAATTTTTCAAATAATTTATCATGGCTTTACTTTTCATTAAAATGTGACATAAGAAATTCATATAAACCTGATGGCATGCATCCAATCAATCTTGATGAAATTACAGTAGGGAAAGGAAATTGAATAATTCGTTTTTCTTTTTTAATGCCATTTAGAATAATATCAGCAGCTTTTTCTGCAGACATTAAAAATGGCATCTTAAATTCATTCTTGTCTGTCATTGGTGTTTTAACAAAACCGGGCTTGATTGTTATAACCTTTATTCCATAGGGTTTTAATTCTACTCTTAAACCTTCAAGAAAAATTGTAGCAGCTGCTTTGCTTGCGCAGTAAAAACTACTTTTAGAATATCCTCGATTGTCAGCAAGGCTCGAAACCCCTGCAATAACTCCTTTCCCTCTTTTTAAAAAATCTGGGATTAAATTTTCAATCCAATAAACCAAACCAAAGAAATTTACTCCAAAAGTTTCCTTAGCATATTCTGAATTAAAATTTTCAATATTCATTCTATAGCCCACACCGGCATTTAGTATTGCTAAGTCAATATTTCCAATATCATTTTTAATTTTTTTATAAGTGTTTTCAACTTCTTCTTTATTGCTAACATCGCACTTAAATGAAAATATCTCTGCATAATGGTTTTGTTCTTCTTTGAATTTTTCGAGTATGTCCAATCTTCTTGCACATAGAATTAACTTGCATTTTTCTTTTGATAACTTTTCGGTTAATGCTTTTCCTATTCCGGAAGAAGCTCCTGTTAAAAGAATTGTTGAACCTGTAAATTCCATAAGCCGGAAATTTTTAATGTAAATTTATCTTTTAGTTTTGAATTACACTAATAAGTAGTTGCATCGAGAATACGATTTTTTCTATATTTTTTTAAAGAGAGAACAAAAATTCGTATCTTTTGAAAAACTAATAAAGAAATATGGATATAGATTTTATAGAAGTAGAAAATGTTATGGTAAACTCAGAAATCTGGGAAACCAATTTTGAGTGCGATTTATCTAAATGCAAAGGTGCATGCTGCACTATGGAAAGCCGCTATGGTGCACCATTAAAAGAAGAAGAAGTAGAAATAATTAATAAATTACTTCCAATCATTAAAGAATATTTACCCAATGAACATAAAAAAGAAATTGAAAAGAATGGTTTCTGGTTCAAAGTTCATGATGAAATAATGACAAGAAGCGTTAACGACCGTGCCTGTGTGTTTGTAACTTATGAAGGCGATATTGCAAAGTGTGCAATTGAAAAAGCTTATAATGATAGAAAGATTGATTTTATAAAACCTATTTCCTGTCATTTATTTCCTATAAGAGTTTCAAATTTTGGAGGGCATGTTTTAAGGTTTGAAAAGTATTCTGAATGCCAGAGTGCACTTGAAAAAGGAAATAAAACATCAACAACAATTTTTAATTTTTGTAGAAATGCACTTGAACGGGCATTCGGAAAAGATTGGGTTTTGAAAACAAAAAAGGTAATTGGGTAAACTATGTTATCGTTACAACAAAAAATAGCATTACAACAAAAACTTTCACCACAGCAAATTCAATATCAAAAATTACTTCAATTAAATACATTAGCATTAGAACAGAGGATTAAAACTGAACTCGAGTTGAACCCGATACTCGAAGAAACAATGGAAGAAGAAATATCGCTGGAGCAACTCGAAGAAGAAACAGATGAGCAGGATGAAGTTACAATTGATGAAGAAGAGGAAGAAACTTATAGCAGCAAAGAAGATGAATTTGATTTAGAAGATTTTATGAACGATGCTGAATATGAGTATGAATTTGACAGATTGAACAGAAGTCAGGAAGAAGAAAAATTTTATCCAGTAGCACCGCAAAGGAAATCATTAAGGGATAGTTTAATTGACCAGCTTCACATGCTCGATTTAACTGAAGAGGAAATGATACTTGGAGAAAATATTATTGGTGCACTTGATAAAGATGGTTACTTCAAAGAAGATCTTGAGAAATTTGTTAATGATTTAAAATTATTTGAAGGGATTGATGTTGATGTTAAAAAAGCAGAAAAGATCTTAAGCTTAATTCAAACACTTGACCCCCCAGGACTTGGGGCAAGGAACCTTCAGGAATGTCTCTTAGTTCAAATAAGAAATTCATCTTTTGACCCGTATTATTCATATATCGCAGAAAAAATTCTTGAAAAACATTTTGATGATTTTGTAAATAAAAGATTTGATAATATTCAAAAAAATCTTAATCTGTCAAAAGAAACTCTTAAAACTGCAATTAGCATTATTCAAAAATTAAATCCCAAACCAGGCGAAGGAAATATTGATGCAGAAGAAGTAAATCAAATTACTCCTGATTTTATTATTGAAAAAGTTGATGATAATTATATAGTTACACTCAACGATAAAAGTGTGCCTTCAGTTACGATTAGTAAAACTTACCTAGAAATGCTTGAATCTAACAAAAGAAAAAGAAAAATTTCTGAAAGAGAGAAAGAAACTCACAAATTTTTACGCGAGAAATTTGAATCTGCTAAATGGTTTATTGCATCATTGCAGCAGAGAAGGCATACACTCTTGAAAATCATGCAAACAATTCTTGAAAAACAATATGAATTTTTTGAAAATGGTCCCAAGTATTTGAAACCAATGATTTATAAAGATATTGCAGATGAGATTGGAATGGATATTTCTACAATAAGCCGCGTTGTAAATGGAAAGTATGTTCAAAGTCCTCAAGGAATTCATGAGTTAAAATATTTCTTCAGCGAAGGACTTGCTACTGACAGCGGAGATGAAATTTCAAATAAGCATATAAAAGAACTGATTAAAGAAATATGCGAAAATGAACCAAAGGATAATCCATACAGTGATGATAAGATTGCAAGTATACTTCAGGAGAAAGGAATTCATATTGCAAGGAGAACAGTTGCAAAATATCGTGAACAATTGAAAATTCCTATTGCCCGTCTGCGTAGAAAATTATGATTATCGACATTATCTTAATTGTTCTTTTATTTTCAACTTTTGCTTTTTCTCATTCTTTTCTTGCTTCGAGGAAGGTTAAGAATAAGCTAATTAACAACATAGGAGAAAAAATTGCATTCTATCGATTATTCTACAATTTTACTTCTGTAATTTTGTTTCTTGTTTTCTATATCCTTTCTCCTAAACCCGACATATTAATTTATGACTTACATTATCCTTATGATATTGTTACTTTTACAGCTCAGATAATTTCTTTTGGAGGATTAATATGGTCATTAAAAGGAATTGATTTGAAAGAATTTGCGGGAATTTCGCAAATTGTAAGATTTATGAAAGGTCAATATCAAATCGAAGATGCAGATGCAAGAGAAACTTTCAGGATTAGAGGAGCAGGTAAATATGTTCGTCATCCAGTTTATTTTTTTTCAATTTTGTTTTTAGGATTAAGACCATCAATGGATTTATTTTATTTTGTTACTTTCATTTGCATTGTAATTTATTTTTATATTGGTTCAAATTATGAAGAAAAGAAATTAGTGGAAAAATATGGAATAACTTACCTGAAATATCAAAAGCAGGTTCCGAGACTTTTTCCATATAAGATATTTTTCAAAAAATAATGAATGAAAATTAAAAATTTTCGGGAGACATAAATGAAAGTTCGTTCAACAACAATAATTGGAGTAATAAAAGATGGTAAAGCTGCACTAGGAGGAGATGGTCAGGTAACACTTGGCAATACAGTAATGAAACATAATTCTGTAAAGATTAGAAAATTATTGAATGGTAAAGTATTATGCGGTTTTGCCGGTTCTACTGCCGATGCATTTACACTTCTCGAAAGATTCGAAGAAAAACTCGAAGCCTACAGCGGAAATGTTAACAGAGCAGTAGTTGAATTAGCAAAAGATTGGAGAACTGATAAATATTTAAGAAGACTTGAAGCAATGCTTGCAGTTTTATCTCAAGAAAAAGCATTTATTGTTTCAGGCACTGGAGATGTAATTGAACCTGAAGATAATATTGTTGCAATTGGCAGCGGCGGAATGTATGCGCTTGCAGCTGCAAAAATGTTAAAAAAGTATAGCAACTTATCTGCAAAGGAAATTGTAGAAGAGGCACTTAAAACAGCAGCAGAAATTTGTATTTATACAAACGACAGAATTACTATCGAAGTTATTGAATAAAAAGTTCCGGAGAAATTTTATGAACAACAACTTAATGAAACAACTTACACCATCACAAATAGTTAAAGAACTGGATAAATATATTATTGGACAGGATGAAGCTAAAAGAGCTGTTGCAATTGCATTGAGGAACAGATGGCGTCGTCAAAGAGTTGAGGAAAGCATTAAAGAAGAAATAATGCCAAATAATATTATTTTGATTGGACCTACAGGGGTTGGAAAAACAGAAATTGCAAGAAGACTTGCAAAATTAGCAGGTGCACCGTTCGTAAAAGTTGAAGCTTCAAAATATACAGAAGTTGGTTATGTTGGACGGGATGTTGAATCAATGATTCGTGATTTAACAGAAATTGCAGTTAATATGGTTCGTTCGGAAAAAACTCTCGAAGTTAAGGAAAAAGCAGAGAGGATGGCAGAAGAAAAAATTCTCGATTATTTAATTCCACCTGTAAGAAAGTCTGTTAAAGTAGAAGATGAAAATGTAGAAAGCGAAGAAGTACGGAATGAAAGAACAAGAGAGTGGATGAGAGAAAAGTTGCGCAATGGAGAACTTGATGAAAGAATGATAGAATTTGATGTTTCAACTCCAGCTTTTGGAATGCAGGTTCTTGGTCCAATGGGGATGGATGATATTACAATGAATCTTCAGGATATGTTGAGCAGCATGATTCCAAAAAAGAAAAAGAAAAGAAAAACTACAATAAAAGAAGCACGACAAATTCTTGCACAGGAAGAAGCAGAAAAATTAATTGATATGGAAGCAGTTCAGAGAGAAGCAATTCAACGAGTTCAGGAATCCGGAATTGTATTCATTGATGAAATAGATAAAATTGCAGGAAGCAAAAGTACCCAGGGGCCCGATGTTTCCCGCGAAGGTGTTCAAAGAGATTTGCTACCAATTGTTGAAGGTTCCACTGTAAATACTAAATATGGACCTGTAAGAACAGAAC
Organism: Rosettibacter primus; assembly: GCF_036860675.1. Taxonomy (NCBI): domain Bacteria; kingdom Pseudomonadati; phylum Ignavibacteriota; class Ignavibacteria; order Ignavibacteriales; family Melioribacteraceae; genus Rosettibacter; species Rosettibacter primus. Next base: position 157,521 of record NZ_JAYKGK010000003.1, on the reverse strand, counting down.
ACATATTGTTCATTGCATCAGGAGCTTTTCATGTATCCAAACCATCAGATTTAATTCCAGAACTTCAAGGCAGATTTCCAATTCGAGTTGAACTGAAAAGTTTAACAGAAGAAGATTTTGTTAAAATTCTTACATTGCCGGAAAATGCTCTTCTAAAGCAATATGCTGCATTGCTTCAAACAGAAGGAGTTCAAATTGAATTTACAGATGAAGCTATAAAAGAAATTGCAAGAACTGCAGCACTTGTGAACGAACAGGTTGAAAATATCGGGGCAAGAAGACTGCATACAATTTTAACAACATTATTGGAAGATATTTTATTTGATGTGCCAGACAAAATGCCAGAGTCAACTATTAAAATAACTGGAGAAATGGTTAAACAGAAATTAGATAAAATTGTAAAGAACAGAGACCTTAGTAAGTATATCCTTTAATTCTTTTTATAAGAGGATGAATATGCAAATAAATAAATTGGTTCATCTACCACTCATTTTATTTTTATTTATTTCCTGTAATTCATCTGACCCTGCAATAAAAATTGTTAATCTTGATGCCGCCAAAAATGCTGTTCAAAATTATTATGAATCGGGACTTTATGATTATGAATGTTCTAAAATAATTGATAAGGCTATAAATTATATAAATAAAATCAGGATAAATGAAAATTCTGCGGTTGTCTTTGATATTGATGAAACGGCACTTTCTAATTATGAACATACAAAATCACTCGGTTTTGGATTTGTAATGAATTTATGGAACAACTGGATTAAAGAAGCAAAAGCAAAAGCAATTAAAGAAACAAAAAGATTTTATGATTATCTAATTTCAAAAAATGTTCATGTAATTTTTATTTCCGGCAGATACGAAGAAGTAAGAGATGCTACAATAAAAAATCTAATTGAACAGGGTTATACAAAATTTGATACAGTCATAACAAGAACAAAAGAAGAACATAATATTCCAGCTGCAGAATTTAAAGCAAAGAAAAGGGAAGAACTTGTTAAAAAAGGGTATCAAATTATTGCAAATATTGGTGACCAATGGAGTGATTTAGTTGGAGGGAATTCAGGTTACAAAATTAAGCTGCCAAATTATTTGTATTTAATTGATTGACTTCAATTAAATTTTGTTTAATACCATCGACAGAAATTTTAGTTAATAAAACTAAATTTTATCGTGATTGTCACTTCATTGATAATTTATCTAATGATAGTTTTTGTAATAAGTTTTTTGATGAAATAGAAATAAGAGAATGAATCTTGATGCAAATGGTGATTATTTAATTAATTTTTTGAGTTTTTCAATTTCATCTCTTAAATAGGCAGCTCTTTCGAATTCGAGATCGCGTGCGGCTGCATACATTTCTTCTGTCATCTGTTCAATTAGTTCCTGTCGTTGTTCGTTTGACATGTATTTTATTACTGGTTCAACAACTTTCAACATTGTTGCTTCTTCTCTTTCATAATCTTTTCTTCTTACATCTGCAATAGAAGTTGACGAAAGAATTTCTTCAACACTTTTGTAAATTGTTTTTGGGGTAATTCCATGCATTTCGTTGTATTCTTGTTGAAGTTTTCTTCTTCTGTTTGTTTCTTCTATTGTTTTACGCATCGATTCAGTAATTGTATCGGCATACATAATAACTTTGCCATTAACATTTCGAGCAGTTCTTCCTGCTGTTTGCATAAGTGAACGTTCGCTTCTTAAAAATCCTTCTTTATCTGCATCAAGGATTGCAACAAGAGAAACTTCTGGCAAATCCAGACCTTCACGAAGTAAGTTTACTCCAACCAATACATCAAAATCCCCCATTCGTAAATCACGAATTATCTCAACTCTTTCAAGTGCATCAATATCGCTGTGAATATAACGCACTTTTATATTCAATTTATCAAGGTAGTCAGTTAAATCTTCTGCCATTTTTTTTGTTAATGTTGTAACAAGAACTCTTTCATTTTGTGCAACTCTTTTTCTTATTTCACCTATTAAATCATCAATTTGGCCTTTAACGGGACGTACTTCAATTTCCGGATCAATTAATCCAGTTGGACGAATAATTTGCTCAACATAAGAGCCGCCGCTTTTTTCGAGTTCATAATCTCCTGGTGTTGCACTTACATAAATTACCTGATTAATCATTTCTTCAAATTCTTCGAATTTAAGTGGACGATTATCAAGTGCTGAAGGTAAACGAAATCCATATTCAACGAGAGTTTCTTTTCGAGACCTATCTCCGTTGTACATTCCTCTAATTTGTGGAATTGTCACATGAGATTCATCGATAATCAGAAGATAATCTTTTGGGAAATAATCAAACAAGCAGTATGGACGAGAACCCGGTGGTCTGCCATCGAGATGTCGCGAATAATTTTCAATTCCTGAACAGTAACCAATTTCTCTCATCATCTCAATATCAAATTTCGTTCGTTGTTCGAGTCTTTGTGCTTCGACATACTTTTCTTGAGACCAAAAATATTTTAATCTTTCTTTGAGTTCTTCTTCAATTGATTGAATGGCACGGTTAATTTGGTCTTTAGTAGTAACAAAATATTTTGCGGGATAAATTGGTACGGATTCAACTTCTTTAATTACTTTTCCTGTTAACGAATCAATAATTGATAGTCTTTCAATTTCATCTCCCCAGAATTCGACACGCACAGCTTCTTCATATTGATATGCTGGAATAATTTCAATTACATCTCCGCGTGCTCTAAATGAACCTCTCGAAAATTCAGCATCATTTCTTGTGTAGTAAATATCGATTAAGTCCCTCATTAATTTTTTTCGTTCAATAGTTTGCCCTTTTCTAAGGAATAAAATCTGTCGTGCATATTCGTCAGGTGCTCCTATCCCATAAATGCAGGAAACGCTTGCTACAATTATAACATCTCTTCTTCCTTCAATTAGTGCCGTAGTGGCTTTTAGTCTTAATCTATCTATTTCTTCATTTATTGAGAAATCTTTTTCAATATATAAATCTCTTTTAACAACATAGGCTTCTGGCTGATAATAATCATAGTAACTAATAAAAAATTCAACAGCATTGTTTGGGAAGAAAGATTTGAATTCTGAATACAACTGTGCAGCAAGAGTTTTATTGTGAGAAATTACAAGTGTTGGCTTATTAATTTCTTTGATTACATGAGACATAGTGAAAGTTTTTCCACTGCCGGTTACACCAAGCAGAACCTGATGTTTTAACCCTTTTCTCAATCCTTCTACAAGTTCTTTAATTGCTTTAGGCTGATCACCTGCTGGCTGATAGTTGGAGATTAGTTCAAAGTTTTTCATATTATATTTTTTATAAAAGTGTAAATATTAATATAGAAAATCATAACGAAACATTTGAAAAATCGAAAGTGAAAAATTTTGGACATAACATTTAATAAGAAATCTATTTTTTCAAATTAATTGTAGATTTACTTTTTTTCTTCGTTTTTAGAAAGAATATCAATTTCTCTGTCATAATTTTCTTTGTATTTTACAATTGCATTAAATATTGCTTTTGCAATTTCATTTTGACCTGTATGACTTTTCAAGTAAGCTTCATCTTTTGGATTTGAAAGATAACCTGTTTCGATTAATACCGATGGCATTGATGCCCCTACAAGCACATAGAAACCAGCTTGCTTAATTCCATTTGTGGGAATTTTTACGGTGTTTTTCCATTCTCGATTTAATAAATCCGAAAACATTTCTGAATATCTCATGTATTGCGAATGAGCCATTGTAACAAGAATAAAATTTTCATCTGTTAATTGCTGATATCTCTGTGGATTGTCTTCGTATTTTATTACACTGTTTTCAAACTCAGCAATTTCAATTGCTTCTTTTGTTCTGCCTGGTCTCAAAAGATAAACTTCAAAACCTCTGTTCGAAATATTTTTTTGCGGAGTAGAATTGCAATGAATTGAAATAAAAAGTTTTCCCCCGGCTTCATTGGCAATTTTTCCGCGTTTATATAATTCAATAAATTCATCTGACTTTCTTGTGTAAATTACTTTTACAGAGGGCAAATTTTTTTCAAGTAGTTTACCAAGTTTAAGGGCAATTTGAAGATTTATATCTTTTTCTTTTACTCCTGTTATTCCTATCGCTCCAGGGTCTTTTCCGCCGTGTCCCGCATCAATTACGACTGCATCAAACTGCCATTTTGTTTTGTTGTTGTTTTTTATTCTCTCAATGAAATTTTTATTATGAATTGTAAGAATAATATCATTTGATTCATTATCTTGAAGAATTTCTGTTGTAGAGTAGCCTTCGTTTAACAAAAATTCAAACTGACTATTTTGTGCAGAAGTTATTGTTAATTTGCATTCTTTTATAAGTCCAGCTGGAGCTGCATTTTTAATAATCTCTGGGTTTATATTTGCATTTATAAAAAAAACATACAATACATTGTTATGAATGGAATAACGAGGTAAAATAATTTTCTTTTTTGTCTTGAATCGAATTAATGTTCCATTAATTTTTTCTTCAATAAAAATTTCATTGATGTCATAATTCGAATTTTGTTCCGCATTTCTCCTTAAATCTGTTTGAGGTTGATTATTGTTGGTTCCATCATGAATTAACAATGTTCTTGTGCTAAAGTCAAAAATAAAATTTTTGCCGCTTACAACAGTTAAATATTCTGTCATAAAGTTTATTGGAATGAAAACATCATTATTAATTAAGAGAGTAGATAATGGAAGCTGATAAACTGATTGAGAGTTATTTTCTTTTTTGATTAAAACAATAAAATTACTTTTTGCAGTTAATCTGAGTATATAGTCCTGGAATTTTAATTCTATTTTGTGAGTTTCTGAATTGTAATAAAAATTAACTGATAAGATTTCTGCTAATTCCTTAGAAGAAACAAAGATGTTTCCATTTTTTGAAATATATGAAAGAGATGATTTTTCATTATTAATTTCAACAGAAATTTTTAAAAGTCTTTGAGAATAAATTCCGCAATAAGAAATCAACAAAAAAAAGAATATAAACTTGAACAACTTCATAAAATTTTATCCAATAAATGGAATGAAAAAGCCGCTTTGTTTTTTGTAATTAATAAACTCATCTTTAAAATATTTTTCAAGTAATTTTTCTTCGTAACGAGCTCGCAAAACAAAAAGGGGCAGTTCAACTAATACAACAATTGGAACAATTAAGTAATTAAACAATGCTATTCCTGCTCCAAGGTCACTTAATATTTGACAGAGATATTGGGGATGTCTAATAAGTTTATATAAACCACTTTTGATTAGTTTGTGTTCTTTAAGTATAACTATATCCTGAGTATAATAATTTCCGAGAGATTTGAAAGCAGATACTTGAAGCCACGAAAAAATAATGAATACTATTAATCCAGCAATTCGAATCATTTGAAATTTTTCATCATTTTTAATGGATAGATTTCCTATACCAAAAATTCCAAGAATAATAAGAATTAAAATTAAAGCAGAAATATTTGGCGGTAATTTCTGGAGATATGTGTGAGGTCTTTCAATAACTTTTGTTACAGAGGTTTTTAATCCTTTTTTTGCCCCGCTCCAATTTGCACTTATTGAGGCAATAAGATTTACGATTATTAATAAATTAATTGGGTCCATAATGAAATCAGTTTTTAATTTGAGAAATAAATACCAGTTAAAATTACTTATAAATTATAAATTTCTTTTCGTTTTGAAGAAAATCACATTAAATCGTAATAGCATAATATTTGTATAGCAATAATAGTGTATTTTATTTAATTTTTATATGAGTCAATAGGTGTTGTTATGAATACTGGTCAAATGTTATTAACGATTGGAGCAATATTTCTTTTAAGCACAGTCATACTTACTGTAAACAGAGGATTTTTAACTACTAATACAACAATGATTACAAATCGTTATGGAATTATGGCAACTTCATTAGCCACATCAATGATTGAGAGAGCAATAAGTAAAGCCTTTGATGAAAATACAGATACTACTGAAGTATCAAATGTAAGTCAATTAACTCTGCCACAGAATTTAGGTCTTGATACTGGTGAATCCAGAAATGACCCGAATTTATTAGATGACTTTGACGATTATAATTGTTACAGGAATGTTGCTCATATCGATTCAATACAAATTGACCCGTTAGATCCATCGAAAAAACTTTATTTTAATACATACTGTAGAGTCGATTATGTTAGCGATAGCAATCCTAATAATGTTAGTGCGGTTAGAACATGGCATAAAAAATTACAGGTTATTGTAACAAGTTCTGCAATGGAAGATACAATCAGAATGACAACAATTTATAGTTACTGGAATTTTAAATAATGGGATTTAGTACATTATTAGACATACTTGGTTCAACAATTATTGGTGGTTTGCTGCTGATGATTTTGCTCAGAATGAATGATACAGCGGTGGAGAATAATTATTTATTCAGTGGTGAAAGAATTGTTCAGCAAAATCTTGTTGATCTCGTGCAAATTATTGAATATGATTTTAGAAAGATTGGTTATTGTGCTAATTGGACGAGAATACCTGACCCAGCTAAAGCAATATTAAGTGCAACAGATACAAGTATTACATTTTTAACAGATGTTGCTATAAGCCAATCAAATTTAGAAGGTGATGGAAATCCAGATACATTGAAATATTTTTTAGGAAGTAAATCAGAATTAAATTCAACTCCAAATCCAAACGATAGAATTTTATACAGAGTCGTAAATAATCAACCAGTAAAAGGTTCAAATCTTGGGGTGACACAATTTAAGTTGACTTATTATGACGCTATGGGAGACACAATAAAACCAAGTGAAATACCTTCGCAGCCTCCTTTAGGCATTTGCACAATTCAAATAGATGTAGCTGTAGAAAATCCTGCCGCATATGGTAATGATTATTCTGCTGAAAGAAAAGTAATCTGGCGGCAAATTCGATTAGCAGCAAGAAATTTAAAGACAAGGTAAAGGAGAATTTATGGGAGGTAAAGGTGCATTGCTTTTAGTTCTCGGGTTCAGTTTAATTTTTATGGTAGCGGGAAGGAACTTTAATAATATGGCAACTAGTACGATAGAGAATTTTTCTAGCTATTATTACTCGTCTAAAGCGCATAGTTATGCTGCTGCAGGTGTAAATATTGTTGCTAATAAATTATTCTTAAATAATTCAATGGGGGATAACACTTTCAATTACAGGTTATATGATACTCCAAATGATTTTGGTGATATTCAGGTTACACTTACTACATTAGATGCTTTTAGAAAAATTAGGCAAATTGTATCAACTGCAAATTATGGAGGAACTACATACACAATAAAAGTTTTATTTCAACCAAGTTCTTTTGCAAAATATGCATATTTCTCTGATTCTGAAGGCTCTACAATATGGTGGACTACTCGAGATACTGTATGGGGACCTTTCCATACAAATGGACAGCTAAGAGTTGCAGATGAACCTGTTTTTTATGGAAAAGTAACCATAGACGGGAGCGTTGTTAAATACAGCAATTCGGCAAAACCAAAATTTTATGGTGGACTGGAAACAGGAGTTCATCAGGATATTCCGCTAAATGGGGTCTCAAATGTTGCTAATGCAGCTTCCGCAGGAGGAAAAGTAATAACAGGTAAAAATCTTGTTTACATGGAATTTCGAGGGGATAGTATTCGTTATCGATATAGTCCCACAGGTTCTTGGACATATGTTCTTGCTTCTACTTTTGCACCTAATGGTGTAATATATATTGATAATGCAGAAGTTCACATAAAAGGAACGGTCAAGGGACAATATACAATTGCTGCATCAGGTACAGGTGGTAACCGTGGCAAAATATACTTGGATGATAATATTGTATGCTATAACAATCCGCAAATTGACCCCAATTCAACTGATATGATTGGAATTGTTGCAGAAAGAGATGTTGTTGTTACAGATAATACGCCGAATCGTTCAGATATTGTTATTCAAGCAGCAATTTATGCTCAGCGTGGTTCATTTACTGCTGAAAATTATAACACCAGACCACCAAGTGGAAACATTTACTTATACGGCGGTATTACACAATACATGAGAGGTCCAGTAGGTCAATTTCAGGAATCGCATGGTGTAATAACAATTGTAAATGGATTTAGTAAAAGATACCGTTATGATAGCAGGTTTATGCTTGGAAGTCCGCCAGCATTTCCAGGCACAGGTAATCTCGAAATTGTTTCATGGTTTGAATAATTTTTTATGTAATGAAATTATTACTCTTCAACAAATTTATTAATGCTTTCTCAATATCATCATATTTGAATTGATAACCATATTCAATTGTTAATTTAGGATAAACTTTAGCTCCTTCCAGTAATACATTTGCTGCTTCACCTAAGATAATTTTTAATAATATTACTGGTATTCTAAAAAAGCATGGTTTCTTAAGAACTTTTGCAAGAATTTTCGAAAATTCTTTTTGTGTTATCAGATTGGGAGATACTGCATTTAATATTCCATTTATTCTATTATTTAATGCAAATAAGAAAATCCCTGCTGCATCATCAATATGAATCCATGGAAACCATTGGTTTCCATTTCCTAAAGTTCCACCTAAGAATAATTTGAATTGATTAACTAATTTTGGCAGAGCTCCGCCATTCATTGAAAGAACAGTTCCCAATCTTATGTTTACTACTCGGACATTATATTTTTCAAGAACTTTTGATTCGCTTTCCCAGTCATTTACAAGATTTGCTAAAAAACCATTTCCTTTTTCAGAGTATTCATTAACCTCTTCGTTTCTGTTCCCATAATAACCAACAGCAGAAGCTGAAATAAAAGATTCGGGTTTATTGCTAATTTCCTTTACTGCATTTACTAAAGAACGTGTAGTAATTATTCTGCTATTATAAATTCTTTGTTTTGTTTTTTTATTCCAGCGATTTGATATTATTGATTCACCCGCAAGATTTATAATTGCATCGGAACCTTCAAGAAAATTTTTCCATTCAGAAGACTTTTCATAATCCCAGAGAACATATTCAGATGCATTTTTAATTATTTCTTTTGCAATTTCTGGCCTTCTTGAAAAGATAATTACATAATTGTTATTTTCAATCAAAATTTCGGAAATCTTTCTTCCTATTAATCCCGTTGCTCCTGTTATTATAATTTTTCTTTGCATAACTTTATAAAAGAAATAATTAATTTTCTTTTTTTGTAATATACTTACTTTACAACAAAAGCAGAAGGTTTTATGTTAAAAGTGGCTGTAAATTTTTTTGTAATATTTTTTCTTCTGTTTAATGTTATAATCTATTCTCAGTTATTCTCAATTAAAGGAATTGTTAAAGATAAACTAACAAATGAAAAATTAAGTTATGCTAATGTTCGTGTAAGTGGAACTGCAACTGGAACTGCAGCAAATTCAGAAGGTGAGTTCGAGTTAAAATTGAGCCATGGAAATTATACTTTAATTGTTTCTTATATTGGTTATAAATCAGACACAGTTAAAATAAATTTAATAGAACATAAAAATGTTAAAATATTATTGGAGCCTATTTCCATTAAATTATCTGAAATAACTGTGTTACCTAAAATTAATCCTGCCAATAATTTGATAAAGGAAGCAATCAGATTAAAAAGAGAAAGAGAACAAAAATTAAATTCCTGTATTTTCAATGCTTATACAAAGTTTTTGATTAAAACCACAAAAGATATTATTGCGAGCGATAGAAGCGTTGGTGTTTCATTGGGTGAAAAAGACACAGGCAAGCTAAAAATTACAGGTATTATTGAAAACGAAAGTAGAGGGTATTTTAAAAAAACTAATCGTTATAAAGAAGAAATCATTGCCAGAAAACAAGCAGCTAATCTGCCGCCTTCAGTAAATATTTTAACAGGCGGAAGATTACTACAAAATTTTTATTCGAATGATATTAGATTTTACAACAGGCAGCTGTTAAGTCCACTCGCAGATGATGCGCTTGAATTCTATTATTATTTAATTAAAGATACTCTTGCAATTGATAATCATAAAGTCTACAAAATATATTTTGAACCGATTGATAGTACTAATCCCGGATTTTATGGAGATATTTATTTGATTGATAGTTTATATTCTCCCATTAAAATTGATGTATTTTTAAATGATGCTGCCAATGCCACCAAGCTTTTTGATAAAATAAATATCTTACAACAATTTTCCACTTTCGAAAATCAAATTTCTATGCCAATTGATTACAGACTATTTGTAGAAGGAAATCTATTGGGACTTCTTAAATTTGGTTTTGAGATTAATTCTATATTTTATGATTATCAGTTCAATACTGAAATTGATGACAAAATTTTTGACATGGCTATTATAAAAGTTCTTTCAGATGCTGACAAAAAAGATTCCTCTTACTGGAAAACAATTCAAACAATTCCGAACACGGAAGAAGAAATTGCTGCATACAAAAGAATCGATAGTCTTGAACATATTCCTCGAAGTTTCTGGGATAATAATTCTATCTTTAATAACAGATGGTATTTTTCTGATAATTATTCAATAACAGCGCCTCTAGGTGTTTATAGTTTCAATAGGGTTACAGGTCATCAACTAAACTTTGGATTCTATATTGATGAAGAACTTGATAAAAGATTTAATTCATATTTCGAAATTGGTTATGGTTTTTCTGACAAAAATTTTAAAACAGATTTATCAATTAAATATTTATTGGGAGAATATCGGACTGGAGAAATATCATTGAACATTTATAACAAGCTTGCTGATTTATTCGGTGAAAATATTTCTTACAGTAAATTCACCTCCACATTTTTAAGCCTTTTTAATAAATATGATTTTAGAGATTATTATTACACTAAAGGCTGGGAGTTAAAAGTATTTAAAGAGATTTTTCCTGTGCTAGGCCTGGGATTTGGATTTATTAACAGAACAGACAACAACGCATTCAATAATTCTGATTTTTCTTTTTTCTTTAAATCAAGAAGATACAGAGAGAACAAATTAATCTACGAGAACAAAATAAATGCTATTACCGCTCGGATTTTAATAGATATAAGAAGTTATATTGAAAATGGCTATACACGTCAAAGAGTAAACAGAAGAGAAATATTTTCTAAATTTAATGGCAATGTGATAATAAGCAGCAAATCATTATTGAAAAGTCAGAGTGAATTCAAACTTTATCAGATTAATTTGTTTGGGAATATCCGTTCATTTAAATCAACATCTTTTTTATATAACATAGAAAATATTTTTTCAGAAGGAGCAGTACCTTTTCAAATGATGTATGCTCTTTCAGGTAATATCGATAATCTTGGAAAATATTTAACATTTCGAACAATAAGATTGGGAGAGATATTTGGAGATAGCGGATTTATCCTGAACACACAATACAATTTTAATGATGAAATTTTCAGAATGCTGAAAATTCCACTGCTAAAGGATTCTCAATTAACATTGTCCTGCCATTTTAATGCTGCATTAATCAACATTTCAGAAAAAAGTAAAAATATTTTAATGCACTCATACAAAGAATTCAAGCATCCATTTTATGAACTGGGATTTGGAATTGGTCATATTCTTTTCCCCTTATCAATCGAATTTACATGGAAGTTAAATTATAGAGATAATAATAATTTTGTTTTTGGTGTAAATGCTATTTTATTTTAATTGAAAATCATTTTTAATTTTTGTAGGACGTATAATTATTGCTTGCAGAAAAATTTCTATTTAGTTCTCCATCTTTTAATCCTCATATAATAAAAGTAATACAAAGCCTAATTAAATTATTTATCAAAATTAACATTATCGCGCAATCTTGTTTTTTATTTTTATACTTTGCTTTTTTACAGATTATTAAAATTATTTTTAGATTTTATTAAAACATGAACTCGAACACTTATAAAACTGCTCTAAAACCATTAACGTCTGTTGTAATATGGGGCGGGTCTTTTATAGCCACAAAATTTTTGTTAGAATACCTCGAACCGCTTCTAATAGTTTTAGTAAGACAGATTCTTGCAGTTTTATTTTTAACAATAATTGCTCTTAAACAAAAGAAAAGTTTTGCAATTAATCTTCATGACCATACTTATATTTTTATACTCGCACTAATTGCTGCATTTCATCTATGGATTCAGTTAAATGGATTAAAACATACAACCGCATCAAATACAGGCTGGATAATTGGTATTACCCCAGTTTTTATGACAATGCTTGGAATAATTTTCTTCAAAGAGAAAATAACATTTACTCAGTTGATTGGCATCTTTATTTCTTTTGTTGGATTAATTTTGTTGATTAGCAAAGGAGATATATCATCAATCGACTTTATTTCGAACAAGGGAGATTTTCTAATTCTTGCAAGTTCATTTACTTGGAGTATTTATTCTTTTGTTAATAAAAAAATTTCTGTTCATTACTCCGCATTGATGACAATTCTTTATCTATTTTTAATGATGTCTATAATACTTTTGCCTTTTACAATTAATTCGAAAAATATTGATTCACTTTTTCATCTTTCTATGTCGGGCTGGTATGCATTAATCTTTTTAGGGATTTTCTGTTCGGGTTTAGCTTATGTACTTTGGGCACAAGCAATGAGTGAGATGGAATCTTCAAAGGTGGGCGCCTTCCTTTACATTGAACCTTTTGTTACTGTATTTACTGCATGGATTTTTCTAAAAGAAGAAATTACTTTTCTTACAATGTTTAGCGGAATAATTATTATTATAGGAGTAATTCTTGTAAACAGAAAATAACTAAACCATATTTTAGTTACATAAAAAAGCAGGGGGCATGAATTATTTCCTTTATTAAAAATTTATAGAGGGAGTAATTGAAAATGAAAAAGAAAATCTCAAATGAATCACTAATTCCGATTGAAAGTGTAATCAGTAAAATTCTCGTCATCCGAAATCAAAAAGTAATTCTGGATAGAGACCTTGCAGTTTTATACGGAGTAGAGACACGCGCATTAAAGCAGGCTGTTCGAAGAAACATTAAAAGATTTCCAGAAGATTTTATGTTTATACTTACACAAAAAGAAATAGACCTTATGGTATCACATTTTGTGATACCATCTAAAAGATATTTTGGTGGGGCAAAACCTATGGCTTTTACAGAACAAGGAGTAGCAATGCTTTCATCTGTGTTGAAAAGTGAAAGAGCAATTGAAGTAAACATTTTAATAATGCGTGCATTTGTTAAACTAAGAGAAATAATTTCTTCTCATAAAAAAGTTGAAGAGAAGTTAAAAGAACTTGAAAGCAAACTTAAAGAACACGATGAACAGATAATACAGATCATTCAGGTTATTAATCAATTAATTTCCCCTGCTGAGCATTCAAAAAGAAAAATTGGGTTTTAGTTGACTGAATTTTTATAAGAAACTTCTGCAAAATTGTTCATTTTTTTGTGAACTGTATAAAAAATAATTTTTCAATTTTAAACCTGCTCTACGTACAAATTACTTTGGGATGCAGGTCTGTTAAGTCTGTGTTGCCTGCCTGTGCAGGCAGGCCAGTGTTCTATTTTATATGAAGATTTACTTTTAATATAGCTCATATAGAATTTCAAAGTTTTAGTTAAAAGGATAAATTCTTCGTCGCTTCGCTATTCAGAATGACTTTTATTCGGTATTTTAGAAGTTACCAGGTTAATATTTTATTTAACAATATCAAAAAATGATTTAACATGAGATTAAAAATGAAACCAAAAAAATTTATCTTGCTTCTGATAATTATCATTCTACCGTTTTTATTAATTAAATGCATGAAAAAAGATATGAATAATGCTGCAGATTTAGTTTTACTCAATGGCAATGTTGTAACTATGGATGATTCAAATATGTATGCAGAAGCAGTCGCAATTAAAGGAAATAAAATTTTATCTGTCGGTTCCGCAGAAGAAGTTGAAAAGTTAATTGGAGATTCAACGGAAGTAATAGATTTAGATGGAAAGTTTGTAATGCCGGGTTTTATTGAAAGTCATGCTCATTTAATTGGCTTAGGTGAATCATTAGTAAATATTGATTTGAAAAATGCAAGAAATTGGGATGATATAATAAAACTAATTGCAGATGCAGCAAAGAATACTAAGCCCGGCGAATGGATAATTGGCAGAGGCTGGCATCAAGAAAAATTTAATTCTAAACCGCAACCCAATGTAAATGGTTATCCTGTTCATGATAAATTGAGCGAAGTAACACCGAATAATCCAGTAATTTTATTTCATGCAAGTGGTCATGCAATTTTTGCTAATGCGAAAGCAATGCAGATTGCCCATGTTGACAAGAATACAAAAAATCCAAATGGCGGAACCATTGTTCGTGATAAACTTGGTAATCCAGTCGGTGTTTTTGAAGAAAATGCTGAACAGTTAATTACAAAATTTTATGAAGAGTATCTTGAGAAAAGAACTGCAGAACAAATTTATTCTGATTATAAAAGAAAAATTCAATTAGCTGTAGATGAATGCATAAAAAAAGGAGTAACATCTTTTCATGATGCAGGAGAGACTTTTGAAATTATTGAAATTATCAAACAACTCGTTGATTCATCTAAAATTCCAATTCGGCTTTATGTTATGATAAATGAACCTGTTCATAAATTACAAGATTATATATTGAAAGATTATAAATTAACTGGCTATGGAAATAATCATCTGACAGTTCGGTCAATAAAACAATATATTGATGGAGCTCTTGGTTCTCGTGGAGCCTGGCTGCTCGAACCGTATTCAGATTTGCCAAATCATTTTGGTTCTAATGTTACTCCAATTCAAGATTTAGAAAAAATTTGTGAACTTGCAATCAAAAATGATTTTCAAATGTGTATTCATGCTATTGGGGATAAGGGTAATCGAGAAGTTCTAAATCTATACGAAAAGATATTTAAAAAATTTCCTGATAAAAAAGATTTGCGCTGGAGAATTGAACATGCACAGCATTTATCTTCTCAAGATATTAATCGATTTTCTAAATTAGGAATTATTGCTGCAATGCAAGGCATACACTGCACTTCCGATGCTGCTTTTGTTATCGAAAGATTAGGTGAAAAAAGAGCAAGAGAAGGAGCCTATGCATGGAAAAAATTAATTGATAACGGTACAATAATCTGTAATGGAACCGATGCACCTGTAGAAGATGTAGACCCAATAAAAAATTTTTATACAACAGTTACAAGAAAAACTTCAATTGGTTCTTATTTCTATCCAGAGCAAAAAATGACGAGACTCGAAGCACTGAAATCATATACAATCAATGGCGCATATGCTTCATTCCAGGAAAATCTAATTGGTTCTATTTCAATTGGTAAACTTGCAGATATTGTAGTTCTTTCAAACGATTTGTTAAATTGTAGCGATGAAGAAATTCTATCGACTAAAGTTTTATATACAATTGTTGACGGGAAAATTTTATACAGAACAAAATAAACTCTGAAAAATTTCAAGGGGATAAAATCATGAAATTTTTTATCAAATTAATTTTTGTCATTATTATTTATTTTTCTTTAATCCAGTTGAATAATGCTCAAACAATAATTCAAAATCGTGATCAAAAAGTTTATGAAATGATAAATGAAATTTCTTCTCAAAATTTAGAAAAATATGTAAGAACTTTAGTTGGATTTAAAACTCGTCATTCATTAAGCACACAAAGCAGTGATAATGTAGGCATTGGTGCTGCAGCTAAGTGGATTAAATCTCAATTCGATGAATTTGCAAAATATTCTAATGGGAGATTATTAACAGAAATTGACTATTTTACAGTTGAACCAGATGGCAGAAGAATTGATAGAAAAGTTAATTTAATGAATGTAATGGCAATTTTGAAAGGAACTGATACAAATGATAATCGAGTTTTAATTGTTGGTGCTCACTTCGATTCAAGAGCAGAAAATGTTATGGACAGCACTATTGATGCACCAGGAGCCAATGATGATTTATCAGGTGTCGCTGCAGTTATGGAATTAGCAAGAGTTATGTCTAAAAGAGAATTTCCTGTTTCAATTATATTTGTTGCATTTTCTGGAGAAGAACAGGGACTCTTAGGTTCAACACATCTTGCAAAAAAAATAAAAGAAAATAAATTAAGTATGTTGAATAACTGTAATTTAATTGCTATGCTCAATAATGATATGATTGGAAATACTTTTTCTAATGAAACATTTTTAAATGATAATGTAAATGTTCGTGTATTTAGTGAAAATATTCCTGTTAACGAATCAAAAGAAGAAGAAAGTTTAAGAAAATTGACTGGTTCTGAATATGATGGTAAATCAAGACAGCTTGCAAGATACATCAAAGAAATTGGTGAAAGATATGTTGACCAGATAAATGTAAAATTAATTTTTAGAAGCGATAGATTTTTAAGAGGCGGAGACCATACCCCATTTAATCGTCTTGGTTATGCAGCTGTTCGATTTTGTGAAATGAATGAAAATTATGACCATCAACATCAAAATGTGAGAATTGAAAATGGCAAACAATATGGTGATTTACCAGAATTTATCGATTTCGAATATGTTCGTAAAATTACTGCTGTTAATTGTGCAGTGCTTGCTAATTTAGCTTTAGCACCTGCATCACCTGAAAATGTTTTTATTGATGTAAGAGAGTTAACAAATAAAACCAGTCTTCGATGGTCATCTCCTTCAATAGGCAAAAATCCTTCAGGCTATTATGTCTTAGTGAGAGAAACATTTCAACCATACTGGGAGAAAAAAATTTTTGTAAAAAATACAAGTGTTGTTCTGCCATATTCAAAAGATAATTATTTTTTTGCTGTTCAATCTGTTGATGAAGAAGGACACGAAAGTTTGCCTGTATTTCCTATTCCACAAAGATGAGAATATTTTATAAAAATATAACGAGTTTTTATTAGATATTAATTATTATTTTTAAGTGAAAAGTTTTAGAACTAATAATTACTCATAATCGTTTTATTTGTAAGCTCTTATCAACAAGAACAAATAGCAGAAAATTTACGAGGTGTAAAATGAAGAAAAATTTATTGTTTACATTTTTTTTATTGATTACAATGACATTATTTGCCCAGATTGATTTACCGCGGTTGAGTCCTAAAGCTTCTGTTTCACAAATTATTGGATACACAACAATCACCATTGAATATTCACGTCCAGGAGTTAAAGGAAGAAAAATCTGGGGGAGTCTTGTCCCTTATAATAAAGTGTGGCGAACAGGCGCCAATGAATCAACTCGAATTCAATTTACCAGTGATGTAATTATTGAAGGAAATAAAATTCCTGCGGGTATTTATTCTTTATATACGATTCCTGATGAAAATGAATGGACAGTAATAATTAACAAAGCTTTGACATGGGGTTCGAATTATTATCCTGAGGAAGACATTTTACGATTTAAAGTGAAACCACAAAAAGGACCATTTACTGAGAGACTTTTATTTACTATCCCGGAATTAACTGATTCTTCATGTTATATTTTTATGAACTGGGAAAACATTCAGATTTCATTTAAAGTAGAAGTTAATCTTACGGAACAAGTTTATAAAAAAATAAAGGATGCATTAAGTAATGTTAAAGAAGATCAGTGGCAAATTTATGTAGTCGCAGCAAACTATGCCGCTGAAAATGAAGTATTTATGGACGAAGCATTTCAATGGATTGATAAAGCCCTTACAATCTCGAAGAACTATAATTGCTATCTCGTAAAGGCAAAACTATTTTTTAAAAAGAAAAATTATCAGGAAGCATTGAAAACAATAGAAAGATGCAGAGAAGCAGGCAGAAATGATGAAGATTATCAAAATCGAATTTATGAAATTGATTTGTTAGAAAAACAAATTAAAGAGAAGTTGTAATGAGCAGTCGAATCAGTTAAAATATTTTGATATCGTATGAAAAAGTTTGATATTCCTAAATATTACAGAAGTCCTGTAATAACAAGATTAAAAGAAATCAGAAAAAAAGTAGACAGACTAAAAAAAGATTTTTCTCCCGCACATCTAAATTTTGGTCCTGTAGAATTTTTAATTGCACGGCATTTTGGATTTTGCTATGGTGTAGAAAATGCAATTGAAATTGCATATAGAATTGTGGAAGAAAATCCTCACAGAAGAATTTTTCTTTTGAGTGAGATGATACATAATCCTCATGTTAATGAAGATTTGCGCAAGCGTGGTATTCAATTCATAATGGATAATTATGGGAACCATTTCATTGAATGGGATGAAATTAATTCTGATGATATTGTTATAATCCCTGCTTTTGGAACTACAATTGAAATCGAAAATCTTCTTAAAGAAAAAGGTATTGATATAGTAAGCTATAATACAACCTGTCCTTTCGTAGAAAAAGTATGGAATCGTGCTGAGGTTCTTGGTAAACAGAATTATACTATTGTAATTCATGGTAAGGCAAAACATGAAGAAACAAGAGCAACTTTTTCACATACAATACAGAATTCTCCTTCTGTAATAATTAGAGATATCGAAGAAGCAAAATTTTTATCAGATGTAATTTTAGGGTCTATACCCGAACAAGAATTTTATTCTTTCTTCGAAGGGAAATATTCTGCTAATTTTAATGTAGAGAAAGATTTAATTCGGATTGGAGTTGTAAATCAAACTACAATGCTTGCGGGTGAAACTCAAGCTATAGCCGATTTATTAAAAGCAACAATGATAAAAAAATATGGAGAAGAAAATATAAAAGAACATTTTGCTGATACAAGGGATACTTTATGTTATGCAACAAATGACAATCAAACTGCTACAATTGCATTGACAAAAGAAGAAGCTGATTTTGCAATTGTTGTTGGTGGATACAATAGTTCAAACACATCTCATCTTGCAGAACTGCTTGAACAAAAGTTTAAGACATATTTCATTTCTGATGCATCAAAAATATTATCCCACAATAGAATTTATCATTACGATATTCATCTCAAAAAAGAAATTGTAACAGATAATTTTATTCCACAAAAAGAAAAAGTAAAAATTGCGATTACAAGCGGTGCTTCTTGTCCTGATGCTATTGTAGATGAAGTGTTGAATAAGTTGCTGTCTTTTTTTGAAGGAACAGAAAGTTTAGAAAATGTTTTGTCTACTTTATAGTTTTCTGTGAATTTATATTAAAAAAATATCCCTCATGCATCTACTTAAGTCAACATTGTTCGAAAACGATATAATAATTTCAATCATTATGAGCTTTATTGAATACTGAGAGGATAAACTCATTTATGGTGCAATTGTAGTTCATACTAAGCTAAATCAGCAAGAGAACTGTAATCCGGGTCAAATAATCTTCTGTAAATTCTCATTGCATAAGAATCTGTAGCTCCGGAAATATAGTCGCATACAAGTCGTGCGCGAACATTTTTACTTTTTTGCTGACGAATTAATTTATCATTAAAATCTGGCAATAATTTTATCGGATTAACATTATTGATATAATTTTCTTCGAGAAGCTTAAATATCTTTTCAATCATATTATTGCCTTTAAATTCAATTTGATGAAGAGAAGAAGAACGAAAAACTAAATCGACAGAAATTTGTTTGTATAATTTTGCTTTTTGAACAATTTCTTCGGGAATTTTTAGAATATACTTGTAACGATTTGTAAGTGAATCCATAAAAGTTTTTCTTTCTTTTAATTTGCATGAACGAACAAATTCACCAATTTGTGCACCAAAATTTCTTTTGTAATTTCCATCTTTTATCCATTTTATCATTTCTTCAATTATTGAATTTTGGTGGTCGTTGGTATTATTTGTCGATTGCCATTTTGATAATTTTTCAATAGTAATAAATCCTCCTGAAATACTGTCCACAATATCATTAATTGCATAAGCAGTATCATCTGCCCAGTCCATTATCTGACATTCAATGCTTTGAAAATTATTAAGCTTATCAGGCTTGGATAAATCTTTAGGTATTTTATTTCCGTTGAATACAAATTCAATATACTTTTTTTGTTCATCATAAATAAAATGATTTTCAGGATTTTTGAACATAGAAAATAAAGCTTTGTATTTAAGTATTCCATCAATAAAAGCTCTTGTTGGATTCATTCCGCGATATTGTTCATTTTCACGATAGAAAATTTCTGTAACAAGTCTTAAAGTTTGTGCATTGCCTTCAAATCCGCCGTACTTCATCATTAATTGATTTAATACCCGTTCGCCAGCATGACCGAATGGAGGATGACCTAAATCGTGAGCCAGACAAATTGCTTCAACTAAATCAGGGTCGATATAATATTCCTCATTTAAAAATTCTTTTTGAGAAGACAATAAAAAGTTGCATATAGACCTACCAATTTGAGCAACTTCAATTGAGTGAGTCAAACGAGTTCTATAAAAATCATACTCGCCTGGCAGAAAAACCTGAGTCTTTCCTTGCAGTCTTCTAAATTCCGATGAATGAATTATTCTATCTCTATCAATTTGAAAAGGTGTGCGGTAATCATTGGAACGTTCACTCTTTTTTATGCGTTCTATATCGTAGTCAGTATAAAATTTGTTTTTCATTTTCACTATTCTAAATTTTGTAATGACAAATTAAGAAAAAATAAAATTGGCACATAATCATTCACATACTAACGGAGAAATATTTTCTTCTACAAAAGGGAGATTAATATTTACAATTTTTTTAAATCTTGTAATAACAATTGCAGAAATTATAGGTGGAATAATTTCCGGCAGTTTATCACTCATATCCGATGCACTTCACAATTTTTCTGATAGCATTTCAATTGTAATCAGTTATATTGCTCTTAAACTAAAACTTAAAAGTAATTCACTCAAACATACTTTCGGATTAAAAAGAGCAGAAATTTTAGCAGCAGTTATAAATTCATCAGCATTAATAGTGATATGTGTATATCTTTTTTATGAAGCTATAGAAAGATTTTTGAATCCTGAAATTATTGATGCAAAAGTAATGAGTATTGTTGCATTGATTGGTTTAATTGCTAACTTGATAGCAGCTGTTCTTTTAAGACGAGATTCAAAAAAAAGTTTAAATATTCGTTCTGCCTACATGCATCTTATCAGCGATACTATTTCTTCTGTGGCTGTTATTTTAGGTGGAATTGCAATTTATTTTTGGAATATTTACTGGTTAGATTCTGCATTAACTGTTTTAATTGGATTATATATAATTCGTGAAAGTTATTTCATACTGCAGGAAGCAATTCATGTATTAATGGAGGGAGCTCCATTGAATATTTCAATTGAAGAAATTCAAATAGAAGTAGAAAAGTTTAGTGAAGTTCAGAATATTCATCATATTCATATGTGGATGGTGGGAGAAAATGATGTGCATCTTGAAGCTCATGTTAATGTTAATGATATGACAATAAGCCAGTGTGATGTATTAAGAAAAAATATTGAAAAGTCTCTTCAATCAAAATTTGGAATAAATCACATAACACTACAGTTTGAATGTAATCAATGTCCTGAATCTGGTTTAATTGAACAACATATTTAATTATTTATATTGATATTCTTAGCTGCAAGAGTTTTGAAAGCAAGTGCATACATTTGAATTTGCTTCATCATTGCAGCCAACCCATTTTTGCGTGTTGGGGATAGATGTTTATCTATTCCAATTTTTGATAGGAAATCAGGTGGATTTGATAAAATTTCTTCGGGGGTATGGCCAGAATAAACCTCTAGTAAAATTGCAATCAACCCTTTAACAATTGCAGCATCGCTGTCTGCTTCAAAAAATATTTTCCCATCTTCAAATTTTGCTTTTATCCATACCTGAGATTGGCAACCTTCTAACTTGTATTTATCAGTTTTATATTGCTCGTCAATGGGCTTTAATCTTCTGCCGAGTTCAATCACATATTTATATCTGTCTTCCCATTCGGTAAATTGTTCAAAATCTTTTATCAATTTTTCTTGTTTTTCTTTTATAGTCATTTCTAAAAATTACTTATTGATTGTAATTCAATTAAAGCTTCTTTAATAAAATGCTTTTAATTATAATACTAAAAGGAAAAATATTATGAAGCAATATAAATAATTATCTCTAATAATTTTGATAACTTATAAATTTTATGCAGTATTCTATTTAAATAATAATTTGACATTTTACAGGGTTCAATATTTGATTTATTAAAAGTGCAGACAAAAACCATATAGACCATTAAGAAAAATATTAAAGTATCAGTACGCGTTTTAGAATCATTAATAATTAAAATTACTACACATTTATTAGAATAAAAGCAGGGGAAATAGTATTACAAAAAGCGATCAAAAATAAAATGATATTGATTGCAAAATTCTCATTGAAATATGATTGTCTTTTTTCCGTATTTAAGTACTCTATTGCTAACATGTAAATTCAGAGCTCGTGCAAGGACCAATCTTTCCAGGTCTTTACCTTTTCGAATTAAATCATTGAGAGAATCTTTATGGGTAATTCGTATAACATCTTGTTCAATAATAGGGCCTTCGTCGAGTTCTTCTGTTACATAATGACTTGTAGCTCCAATTAATTTAACTCCTCTTTCGTATGCTTTTTTGTATGGATTAGCTCCAACAAAAGCCGGTAAAAAAGAATGGTGTATATTTATAATGTTATTTGGATACTTTTCTATAAAAATTGGAGACAATATTTGCATGTATCTTGCAAGAACAATAGTGTCAATTTTATTTTCTTCAAGTAATTCTATTTCTTTTAATTCCTGTTCTGCTTTGTTCTCTTTTGTAATCGGAAAATAATAAAACGGAATACCATAACTCTTTGCTATATCTTCAAGCACTGTGTGGTTAGAAATAATTAAAATTATTTCCGCATCAAGTTCTTTATTCTTGTAACGCCATAAAATTTCTTGCAGACAATGGTCATACTTAGAAACGAAGATAGCAACTCTATGTTTGTTATAGCTGTATTTTATTTCCCATTTTGCATTTATTTCATCAGCAAGAATATGAAATTCTTTTTCAAATTGTTCACTTGAAATATTTAGTTCACTTAAATCCCATTCTACTCTAATAAAAAACATTTTTTCCTCAGGGTCAACATGTTCATCGAGGTCAACAATATTTCCACCTCTTTGAAAAATAAATTGTGATATACGAGCCACAAGCCCTTTCTGGTCACTGCATGATAAGATTAATGTTGCTGTATTCTTTTCCAATTTGTTCTCCATTTTATAAGTATATTAACTTTTATAAACATCACTTAATTTTTTCTTTAAATATTCAAAATATTCTTTTGTAAAAGTAACCTGCTTGTAAATATCAATTATATCTTCTTTATTAATTTTATTGAAATCTTCTTCTCTTACTGTAATTAAAATGCCTCCAAGGTCAACTGCTGCTGGGCTTATTAATAATTTTTTGCTTCCTTCAAGAAAATATTGTTTGGGTCTGTGATTTAATCTTGGAAAGATAAATAATCTCCACTTTTCATCTTGATAAGAAGAAATTAAATTAATCATGGGTTCTTCTTTTGGTACGGAAATTTTTTTAATTGCATTAAAAAACACTTTAAATGCATAAAGCAGTTCACCTTTATTCTTAGATTCGAACGAAATAAATTTTCTTAAGTAATTTTCGAAGAAAAATATTTTTATCTTTTCATTTTCAAGGCAGATAGAATTTCTTTTAATTAATTCGTTATCTTTTTCCAACGGGATTATGTTTTTTTCGATAGCTTGAAAATGCATATGGTCAGGAGCTGATGCACCACACTTTGGTCCATTATAAATAATAGTAAAATCATGACTCAAATCTTCTGTTAAATCAAGCAAATCATGAAAGTGGCTTATAATTGTTTGAGGTGTATGCTTTTTCTTTGTAATTGTTAAATGTTTGTTGAAAATTGGATAAGGATTAAGCAGAATGACAAAGTGTTTGTTGTAAACAATACCATTTTGTTCTTCTGGCAAATTCTCTATACACAAAAAACATTTTCTCTTTAGAATTGCCTCTGAACTGACATCAGCTGCTGTTGATTTTATTCTTACTGGATTATATTGGACTATGACTTTGAATTTTATTGATGTAATTGAATCATCAAATTCAAATTCTCTTACTTTTATATTTTTTAGATTATCATAATTATTTTTAAGCAATTCCCAGTTTAATTTTTGTTCTTCGAACAATTGTAAAATTCTTGTTGACCAGAATTCCTTTGATTGATTCTTTGGAATTTTTTCTTCAATTATCATTGCTTCTGTTTTGATTTATCCTAATAAGAATTTCTTTCGAACGTAATAAATCTTTATAAAAATTGTTTTCGTTAATTTTTTGAACACCTAAAGAAGAATCAGTATTCCCTTCCCATCTTCTGCAAATATAAATTGGTTCATAAATTCTTGAGATTTTATAATCACGAGATATTGTGATACCAAGATAATAATCTTCGCCGTAGCTTACATTTGGAATTTCAATATTTCTTAAAACAGGTGTAAAAAAAGCTCTTGGTGCACCAAGTCCGTTTATTCTTAATGCATTGTTGGGACCATTTTCATTTGTCCATTCTCTGTGGTCTATAATTCCTGGTGGAATTTCATTAAGGTTGAAGTCAGTTAACAAATATGAACCAATTACCATTGCAGATTTTTCTTCATAAAATTTGTTAACAATTTTCTGTAAAGTTGATTCATCTTTATATAAATCATCGCTGTCAAGTTGAACGGAAAATTTTCCACACCTGGGATGATGAACAGCTAAATTCCAACAACCTCCAATAAGCAAATCTTTTCTTTCCGGAATTATATGAATTAGATTTTCATAATTTGCTGAAAGTTCTTTCAGTATTTCTGTTGTTCCATCAGTTGAGAAATTATCCACAACAATTATATTGAATTTAAAATTGGTTTTTTGATTTAGTGCAGATTCAACAGCCGTTGAAATAGTTTTAGCTCTGTTTTTTACTGGAATAATTACTGAAGCTTCATAATCGAATTTTTCTAAATTCAGTGCAATCTCTTTGAAAGGTGGTTTTATGAATGCTCCAATTGATTTAAGATGTTCCGTAGCTGCATTTTCCATCTCAATTTGAACAGAACGATTTTTGGGGTCAACATAAGTAAATTGTTTTTCATAATTCAATTGAGCAGAATATTTTTCAATTGAGTATAAAAATTCTTTTATGTGATGAATATTTTTAACAGAGTAATCTTGAGAATTAATTTTTTCTTCTTCTGTAATTTTTAATCGTAAGTCATAAAAACCTGCATAGTTATAGTATTCTTTTGCCAATTGAACAGCTCTTTTGAAAGATGGAGTATTTATCATTAAAATGTATCCAAAATCAAAATCATCACGAATGCTACCAATTTGATAATCAATTAATGGATGCTCTAATTTTTTATTGTTTATAATTTCATAATAATCTGAATAAATAATTTTAGAATTTTTTTTAATTGCTGCAGCAAGAAATTTTTCAACTGTGAGTCTTTCAAAAAAAATATTTTGCTCATTAAATAAAAAAAGAATGTATTCAGATTTTATCTTATCACTTAATAATTTTAAAGTTGAGGTTTGGTATACATTGTTCTCATTTATTATTTGAACATTCGGGAAAGAATTATTAGACACATCTTTGCCAAGTAAAAAAATCTCGTCGATTAAATCTGAATTTTGCAATTCAGTTATAAGATTTTTTGTAGTTTCGTTAGTTGATGAAATTACAGCAGTGATTTTATTCATTGAGTTCTCATCAAAATTGAATCAAAAATTATAAAAAACGATTATCACTTTAAATTGGTTACTAAAAATGTAATAACAAACTATTGAAACTCTATTAGACTAAAATAAAAATTGATTAAAGTAGCTTTTATTTAAATTTGTCGCATGCTTTTATCATAGGTTTATTATTTCTATATTTGTGCCGCAAAATGAGTAAGAAAATAGTAACATACAGTATTATTGGTTCTTTACTGATTTTTACGGGTATCAAATCAGCAAGCAATCAATTTAATCAATTCAAAGAGAACCATACATCAAAAATTGAAAAGATTCACACATACAATCACATAATTTTAATTGATGATAAAATAAGTTTCAATTCAATTCTTAATTATAATCAACATAGTGAAACCTTCTTTTTTAATATATTCAATCACAATTACCCAAATTTTCTTTTAGAGCAAATCTCTCAAAAGTCTAATCTGTTGAGAAGATTTACTTATAAAAAGAATTCAAACCGAACCATAACAGGGTTCATATCAAATCTGAAAATATAGCAAATTAAAATTTCCACCTGAATTTTCTCTTTATTCTTGAAGGTATGTTAAACAAAAAGCGAGGTATTTATTGCGTGTAATAAAATTAATTCTAATGGTATTAATAATTGTAATAACAGTTGGAGTTATAAATTTTGGTGATTCAACTGCAAGAGAAACAAGCATTTTAGATAGAGTAAGAATAAGCAAAGATTCAAGTCCAGAAATTGTTCCCGTAAATTTCAATGAGCTTGGAATAATGAAAGCATCCTGGTATGGTCCAGGGTTTCACGGGAAGATGACAGCTAATGGAGAGATTTATAATCAAATGGCTCTTACAGCTGCTCATAAGGAGCTGCCGTTTGGTACATATCTTAGAATAACAAATTTAAAAAACGGTAAAAGTGTAATTGTTAGAATAAATGATAGAGGCCCTTATATAGACGGAAGAGATTTAGATTTATCAAAAGGAACTGCACTTGCACTTGGAATGATGAAAAGCGGAGTAATAAAAGTAAAAGTAGAAGAAATTGTTGTTAATGATATTAGTCCAATAACAATTTTGAATTAATTTGAATAACTATAAGAATAACCACACGAAATAATTTACAGAAGTTGGGATTAAAGCCGACTTTTTTAAATATATTTTGACAGTAATATTATCAAAGTGGAATTTTTATATAATTGGTTAAATAATTTGTTTTTATAAATCTAGTATTCTTAAAAATTCTATTTGCCAAAGATTATTTTTATTTATAAAAAAATCCTTCTTATACTCAGGTATCTAAACGTATTTAAAACTTGTAAAGTGCATAAGAAGACGTATTCTTCAATTTGAAATGTCATAAGTTATGAAATGAGAAAACAGTGAAATGCAAAATCGTTTATTTTGATGTTACAAAGATTTTAAAGTGCTGCTTTAAAATTTATTTCATCTTAGTGGTAATTCTGTAATAAATTCAATATAGTTTGGAAATTTTTCAGCTTTAACTTCGCCCGAATGTAAATTTACAATTGATTTAACAACTGATAATCCAAGACCTACTCCGCCCGTTCTCCTTGTTCGGGATGAATCAACCCTATAGAAACGATCAAAAATTTTTTCTATGGCTTTCTGAGAAATATCATCACACCAATTTTTTACAGTGATATTAAATTTATCATTACCTATTTTTTTTGAAGATATAATTACTGAATATCCATCTGTGCCATATTTAATTGCATTATCAATAAGATTCGTAACAGCTTGTTTAATCAAATCTGGGTCGAAGTATGCAGAAAAGTCTTCATTTATTTCAAGTTTAAGTTCAGTATTTTTTTCATTAGCTAAAACAGATGCATTTTTTATTATGGTGTTTAGAAATTCTTTTACATTTACTTCAATCTTATTAAGCTGTATTAAATTGTTTTCACTCTTCGATATAAAAAACAAATTATCTACAATTTTTATTAAACGCAGAGTTTCTTCATAATTGCTCTTAAGTATTTCTATATACTCAGCTGGAGATTTTTCAGATTTAAGTGCTATTTCAATTTCACCTCTTAAAATTGTAAGCGGGGTTTTTAATTCATGAGCTGCGGAAATAGAAAACTGATTCATGTAATCAATCGAAGTTTTAATCCTTTGAATCATCTCATTCATCTTTTTAACCAATCTTCCAAATTCATCATTATGTTCTTCGCCGGGAATGATTTCGCTGAGATTATGTGCGGTTATTTCTTCTGTTTTTTTAATGATTTTATCAATTCTTGATAAAGATCTTTGGGAAATAAGAGCTCCTCCAAGTAATGAAATTAAAAAGAATGCAGGAGCTATAATTATGTATATGTCAGTCAAGCTGTTTATTGTTTGAAAAATATGTTCTTTTGGATAAGCAACAATTACTTTATAATTGCCATCATTAATTTGAATAGCTCTTATCTCATCTTTTGATATTCTTGGATCAGTAAAATCAAAAGTTTTCGCATAAGACTTAATTTGAGGAAACTCCAACTTGACTTTAACAAGATTTGCAGATTGATAAATTACTTTTGAGCCAGAAGATATTTGGATATAAGTATTTCGTTCATTAAAAACTACTACATCATAAATTATATCCCAAATTAAATCTTCTTCGCTTGCATAAATATCACTTGGTTGAAATGTTTCAAGGTCAATATGTTTTGATTTTAGGATATGTAGAATAGCATTAGCTTGTGCTGAAAGAGAAAGGTCAAGTCTTTTGATTGAATTTGTATAAAGGTAATAATAAATAATTATACCGAGGATAATTTCGAGAATCAAAAAGAGAAGTGCATACCAGATTGTCATCTTAAATCGTGTAGATAAAACATATGCTTTTATTCTGTTCTTCATAAATTTTTTCAATCTTCTTTAATTATATAACCCACACCTCGAATTGTATGAATTAACTTTTTATCGAACCCCTGGTCAATTTTGTTGCGAAGTTTATTGATATAAACATCAATTACATTTGTATTGGTATCGAAGTGATAATCATAAACATGTTCAATTAATTTAGTTCGGGATACAATTTTGTTTTTATTTCTGATAAGATATTCAAGAATAGAAAATTCTTTTGGAGTTAAAATTATCTCTTTTTCATTTCTATAAACAGTATGAGTAATCAAGTCTAATTTAAGGTCTGCTGCAGAAAGAATATTTGATGTTAACTTTTCTCCACGTCTTAATAATGCGCGAACCCTCGCTGTTAATTCTTCAAATGCAAATGGTTTTGTTAAATAATCATCAGCACCTGCATCCAAACCTTCAACTTTATCATTTACAGAATCTTTTACTGTAAGCAATAAAATTGGTGTAATAATTTTTCTTTTTCTTAATTCTTTGGTTAAAGTTATCCCATCTATGAAAGGAATCATTATATCTAAAATTATAAGGTCATATTCTTCTGTTGAGGCAAGATCCAGTCCCTCTTTCCCGTTATATGCAACATCAACAGTAAAGAATTCTTCTTCTAAACCTTTTTTAATAAAAGAAGCTACTTTTCTTTCGTCTTCTACAACTAAGATTCTCATGGCTTAAATTTATTAAAAAGGAGAGTAATAAACTCTCCTTAGATAATTTTCCCTTAAAAAAATTATATAGAAAAGAAAACTATTGCTTCTTTTCTTCTTTAGGTTTAGCTGTCTCTGTTTTCTTATGCATTTTTTTATGAGTCTTTTCAGCTTTTATTGTATCCTTTTTTAATTCTTTTTTGGTTTCGGATACAGGTTTAGGCTTCTCTGCTTTTTGTTCGGCAGGAGTTGTAGTAGATACTTTTGTTTCTACTTTGTGAGTTTTAGCTTTTTCAGCATTCTTTTCTTGTGTTTGTGCAAAAACACTGCTGCTTAAAAATACAACAGCAACCAATACTGCAAGGATTGATGAGAAGATTTTTGATTTCATGATTTTACTCCTTTTGTTGTTAAACAAATTGTTGTGAATATTTTAATTGACAGATGAAACATATTAGATAAGGATTAATTCTACCTTAAAGAAAGATTAAAATTTTTTAATGAACTATAAATAAACAAATGGATAATTATGCATAAGTATTAAAAAAATTAAACTGCCCTCTAAACATTATTTACAATAATACGATAATTAACCAGAATCGTTTATCAATTTACACAGAGGATTGGTAAACGATATTAATTAAATGTTAAATTCACAGAGAGGTGCAACATGAGAAAGCTAGTAATAGCACTAGCAATACTACCATTCTACTTTATAGCTGCAACAAGCTATGCACAAAGTGCAAATGTTCCGGTCACTGCCAATATTCTTGCTGCATTATCAATTCAACATATCAGTGGTGACTTGAACTTTGGGAACATTGTTGTAACAGGCAACCCTCAAACACCACAAAAAACCCCCGAAAATGGAGCCGTATTTGAAGTAACTGGTAATAATAGCACACCAATAACAGTTACATTTACTAATGTTACTCTCAACAATAGTGGTTCCGGTAGTATGACATTTACACCAAGTGTTGAACATACTACTGCAAATACTTATAGCGGTGCTTCAGCAGTTAGCAGTGGTGGGTCGATTACACTTACAAGTGGTGGAAAAGCATGGTTATGGGTTGGTGGTTCTTTAGCAGTAGCTGCTAATCAAGAACCCGGCTCTTATTCGGGTACTTTTACAATTTCCGTGGCCTATTAAATAAGGGGGTTGCCAAAATTTGAAGACACTGCCAGATAAAGGGCGGTGTCTTCAACATTTTGTTCTTTTGTTGCTATTTGCATCTTTATTAATTATAATAAAGATGTATGAATAAAACTATACATATATTTTTATTACTGACATCACTATGCTTTGCACAGTCAGGAAGTGCAAATGCATCAGTTACTGCTAATGTAATGACACCAATTACTATAATTACAACTGGAAGTATAGATTTTGGTGATGTTATAGTTATGCCAAATCCTTATCAGGTGACGAAGTCACCCGACAGTGGGAGTAGACACGAAGTACAAGGAAATCCAAATAGTAGTGTAACAATATCATTTAACTCGGTTACTCTTGATAACTTTAGCTGGGTAGCACAAAATGGAGGAACTACTGGTACAATGACTTTTATTCCGGAAGTTAAACATACAGGAACTAATCCAAATTATGTTAATCCGTCTCCTGTAACAAGTGGCGGAGTTTATCAATTGACAGATGTAAGTGGAATTGGTAAACTTTATTTATGGGTAGGCGGTTCTATAACTGTAAATGCTAATCAACCAGTAGGTTATTACACAGGGGTATTTGTAATTAATGTTTCTTATTAGTAAAGATGAACTTAAAGTTACTGCATAGTAAATATTTATTTTTGATATTTCTTTATCTTTTAATGAATGAAAGATTATCAGCCCAGTTAATAGTCAGTAAACTCAACGATTTATCTTTCGGTACTGTATTTAAAGGTTATTCTTCATCTGTAAATCATATTGATATTAATGCAGCAAAGTTTTATTTCAATACAGGAAATCTGCAGAATGTAAATATACTTGTTCAATTTGTATTACCTCAGTATTTAACAAATAATGTTAATAATCTTCCTATTACATTCAGCACACAACAATCGGCATGGTCTAATAAAGATTTAACTACAGGAAGAACAAATTTTAACCCATACCAGCCATTAACATTTAATAGGCTAAAAAAGAACACCAGTATTTATATATGGATAGGGGCAACAATAAGTATCCCAACATCTATTGCAAGTGGATTATATAATGGGACTATAATTATGAATGTCGAAAGAATATAATGTTAATCTATTTAATAGGAATACAACCATGAAAAATTTTTATTTTCTCTTTTTGCTAATACCAAATTTAATTTTTTCTCAAATTATTATATCTCCTTATGTGGTTTATTTAGATAATAAAAATCAGTTCGCAAATATGATTGTTCAAAATGAGTCCGACGAACCTTATGAAATTAGCATTTCATTTAAGTTTGGATTTCCTGTTTCTGATTCTCTTGGTAATCTGACAATGAAATATATTGACGAGCCAACATCAGAGTATCCTTCTATTTTAAATTATGTTAGAGCTTTTCCCAAAAAATTTGTTTTAAACCCAAGACAAAAACAATTAATAGGATTATCTATTAAGCCACCTCAAAATCTTGAAGACGGAACTTATTGGGTAAGAATTGTAACATCTTCTACTAAACAAAAAACACAACCATTACTTGATACAAATAATCAAAATTTAAATGCACAGATTAACTTTGTGTTGAACCAGATAACAACAATGCTTTACAGAACAGAAAATGCAAGCACAGGTATAGAAATTATTGATGCAAAATATTATAAAAGTCCAGACAAACTTGATATTGTCACATCTTTAAAAAGATTAGGCAACTCACCATTTTTTGGTGATGTAAATGTGATGTTATACGATGCAAATAATAATCTTATTAAAACTGATACCCAGCATGTAAAAGTATTTTATGATTTATTTGTAAAGAATAGTTTTGATCTTTCTGGGCTTCCAAAAGGTAAATACCGTGCAGAAATCAAAGTTAACCATAATGAAAAAGAAGATATTCAAAAAGTTGTACCGATTAAGTTAATTAAAGATAATGTTAAAAATACTGTAGAAATATTAATTGATTAAAAAACATTTAATGTAATTTTGATAATAATCTATGTTATTCTGATATCTATCAGTATTTTCTTTGTTTCACCCGGTTCACTGCTGGGTAACGGAAGTCTTTTTTATAATAAAAATTGTTTTGATCCCATATGCGTAAGTGATGTAATTTATAAAAATAGATTAGCCCATACCTATTTTGAAAATGATACTATAGTTACAAATAAAGAGAGGAATAGTTCTTTTATAATTAATATTTCAGAACCTGATATTGAGGAAGCATATTTCTTTTTTGTTTATAAAGATGTATTGAGAAGTAGAATTATTATAATAAATTACAATAATTCCTTTTACCTCCCGTTAATAGAAATATTCAAATTGCTGGAACTGAACTATAATTTTTCATCAAATCAAAAATTAATTACCGGGTTTTTCGTAGAAGAAGATAACACCTATAGTTTTGATTTTGAAAAATTGGATTACAGAGATAAACAAAAACAAATTTATTTTTCGAATAATGATTTTATTTATACACCACTAGAAATTTATATTAAACCAGAACTGCTTGAAAAATCACTGGGATTATTTTTTGATTTTAATATGAGCGAATTAATAATCAACCTAAAGACCGAAAAAATTTTACCTGTTTATAACAGATTAAAAAGAGAAATAAGTTATAAATACATTAAAAAAGAAATTATAACACCAGATTTTAGTTATCCGATTGAAAAAAAATTTCTTAAAGGATTGTTTCTTGATTATTTTATTTCATCGAACTTTACAAAGGGTTTGCCTGCCTTTTATAATTATAATTTGGGATTGGGTGGCATTTTCTTAGGAGGCGAAATTGAATTCAGCATGAACGGCAGCATAAATCAAAAATTTACTTCAATTAACGATTACATTTACAGATGGAATTATGTTTTTAATCATAAATACTTATCACAGGTATCATTAGGAACTTTTGAATACAGTGGATTGCAGCAAACTACTGTAACTGGAATTTCAATAACCAATGAACCGGTAGAACCAAGAAGAAGTTTTTATACTTATTCTTTTAGTGACCAATGTGGTCCAAACTGGACTGTTGAATTGTATGTCAACAATAAATTAACTGATGTTACTAAGGCAGATGCAAACGGAAATTTTCATTTTGATATTCCATTAAATTATGGAACTTCATTTATTAGTTTGAAATACTATGGTCCTGCTGGAAATTTTTTGAGTGTAAGAAAATTATTTCAGATTCCTGTGAAATTTATTCCACCAAAAGAATTTAACTACACAATTAATTTAGGAAAAGTTAATTACAACAAAGGGTTATTAGCACAGGCTTATGGTACATATGGAATTTCAGAATGGTTGACAAATAGCACAGGAATAGAATTCATTCGGGATGATAATCAAAGAAAAATTTTTATTTACAATGAATTTAATGCAAGAATTAGTTCATCATATATTTTTAATTTGTTATTAGCTCCAAATGCTTAC
The DNA here is from genome assembly GCF_036860675.1 of Rosettibacter primus. Classification (NCBI taxonomy): domain Bacteria; kingdom Pseudomonadati; phylum Ignavibacteriota; class Ignavibacteria; order Ignavibacteriales; family Melioribacteraceae; genus Rosettibacter; species Rosettibacter primus. Next base: position 123,817 of record NZ_JAYKGK010000003.1, on the reverse strand, counting down.
TATAGGATGGGATTTAATGCATTGTATTATTCACAGATGTCAATTAATTTATTTGCAACAAAATTTTTTAGAAATTCTTTTTATAATCCATACAACATAAATGAAGAACTTCAGTTTGATATTTTCTCCCCATTTGATTTTGGGAATTATTCTCTAAACTTTGGTACCAGCATTAAAATTCAAAATTCATCTGAATTAAGAAGTAAATTATTTTCTTTTAATGCCGGGGCAAGAACTGAATATGTAAATCCATCTATTTCATATAAAATTTATTACAATGAATACAACAAATTTTTATTTAAGCAAGCTTATTTAACTTATGGCTTGATATTTCCATTAAGAACTATTGATAAGTGGTCTAAATTGCTTAAAGCAAATTTGTTAAGTGTTCAATTCAATTATGATGTTACAAAAAGAAAACTTGTTCAATATAATATGATTTATTCTGCTGATATATCTTCTGAAAGCAGATTGGAAATTGAATATAATAAAGTTGTTAATTTCTACAGCTCAATTAAATTGGGACTGGTTGTTAATTTACCATTTTTAAAAGCCTGGTCAACTTTAAGTGGCAATAGTGTATTTACTAATGTTTATGGTGCAGTTACCTACGATATGGATGTTAATAATTATTCGTTTTATAATCGTTCGCAAATAAGGAAGTCTGTGGTTCTATGTAGACTTTTTGTAGATAAAAATGGTAATAACAAGTTCGATGAAGGAGAAATAATGGTTGATGATGCAAGTATATCTTTAGAAACTGTATGTTCAATGGAAAAAATTAGCAGCGGATTAATTAAAATTCGTGAACTAAATCCATATACTACTTATGTGTTAAAAGTTAACGAAGATATTAAAAATCCTTTTTTATTTCCCGTGTATAAAACATTAGCTTTTCAAACCGCTCCCAATTCTTCAAGAATTATTGATATACCATTTTACGAAGGAACTGAAGTTTATGGAAGTGTTATATTAATGTTAAAAGATAATTCTAAAAAATTATTAAATGGAATTAATGTTATTTTTGAAAATCTATCTGATAATTCAAAATTAAGAACTACAACTTTTTCTGATGGAACTTTTTACATATTGGGGTTAAAGCCAGCTAAATATAAAATTTACATAGAATCAGAACAATTGAATTTGTTAAATTGCTTATCACAACCAGAATTTTTTATTTATGATTTTAGTAATTATGATAATTCTGAAAAAGATTTTCATTTCGAATTAAAGATTAAAAATTAATTTAACAACAGGATTTATAATATGAATGAATTTCTAAAACAAAAATATTTTGATAACACAATTCAAGAATATCTTTTAGCACTTGGAATTCTTATTGTTACTTTTTTTATTATTAATTTCTTAAAAAAATATTTCTTAAACAGGATTAAAAAGAAAATTGAAGAGAGTGGCTACAATAAATTTCATTATATAGAAAAAATAACAAATCGCTTGTTAGTACCCGTTTTATATCTCGGAGCTGTTTATATAGCATTGGAATATTTGAGTTTTGGAAAAGAAGCAGATAAAATAATTAGCATTATCTACCAAATTATTTTAGCTTATTTCATCATCCGATTTAGTATTGCATTAATTCGATTCCTTTTAGATAGGTACTTTCATAAAAATAGAGGTGAAGAGGAATTAAAAAGAATTCAACCTCTCTACGGAATAATTAATTTATTAATCTGGGTTATAGGTTTAATTTTCCTTTTAGATAATCTTGGCTTCCAGGTTTCAACTATTGTTGCCGGTTTAGGAATTACAGGTATTGCAGTTGCATTAGCAGCACAAGCTTTACTCGGTGATTTATTCAGTTACTTTGTAATTTTTTTAGATAAACCTTTTGAAATTGGAGATTTTATTTCTTTTGATGGTAATTCCGGCAACATCGAAAAAATTGGAATTAAAACAACAAAAATCAGGTCACTTTCTGGTGAACAGTTAATCGTTGCAAATTCAAAATTGACAAATACAATATTACATAATTTTAAACGCTTGGAAAGAAGAAGAGTAGTTTTAAAACTCGGTGTAACTTATCAAACACCATTGCAAAAATTAGAAGCTATTCCCGAAATTGTGAAAAGCATTATCACAAAAAATGAATTAGTCGAATTTGACAGAGGGCATTTTGCTAATTACGGCGACTTCAGTCTGAACTTCGAGTTTGTTTACTTTATTCTTTCTTCTGATTATAAAACATATATGGATATTCAACAAAAAATTAATTTTGATATTTACCGCGAATTTGAAAAAGAAAAAATTGAATTTGCATATCCTACTCAAACTATCTTTATCAACAAAAGTTGATTGATAAAAATTTAGAACCTATTTTTGATTTGAAAAATCCGGTAAATAAGATGACTGTTTTTTTCTCAAAAGCATGCGAACTCGGCTTACAAGCTGTTCTTTTCCTATCTATTAAAAAAGAAAAAGTTATTTTTAATGCTGAAGAAATATCAAAGGAATTAAAAGTACCAAAAGAATTTGTATCGAAAGTTCTACAGAAACTTACATATCACGGCTTAGTAGGTTCTAAAAAAGGAAAAAGCGGGGGGTTTTATTTAGCAAAAAATCCTAGTCTCATTCGATTAATTGATATCATCGAAGCAATTGATGGATTGGATGTGTTTAAAAGCTGCGTTTTAGGTTTTCCAGGTTGTTCAAATGATAATCCATGCCCCGTTCATGATAAGTGGGGCAAACTTCGAGATGAGGCATACAAAATGTTTAGTGAAGAAACTCTCTCGCAATTAAAGGAAAAGACCATACAAAAAATTTTGAACCTGTAAAATGAAAAAGAATAAAGTTAATCAAAAACGATAATTTATTATTATGAGGAGAACACAGATGACACAGATAGTACAGATAACCACAAGTAAAATCAATGGAAATCATGTCTTATTGGTGTCATCTGTGTTCTTAAACAATATTTATTCCTTCTTTTTGTTTAATCTCATCTGATGAGCCAATTCTTTTATTTCCGTTAAATCTCTTTGCATTTCGCTCCATCCATACCATAAAGCATAATCAGGATTATTATGAAAAGTACCTTGGAATGTTCTCATCCTGTGTTCAAGAAACATTACAAATAATTTTTGTTCAATGGCTGTTGGTGCATCATGAAATGTCAATAACATTGGATATGCATAGGGATAATTATCGGGTTTTTTAATTATACCATCTTTGTAAAGATCAGCTACCGTTTTTATTGCTTCAGCCATTAATCTATCTGCATTTTTTATCATATCATCTCCTTTTTGCAATTCTGCTTTCACATAATTTTCAGAATGGCATTGAGTGCAAACCTTAATCATTTTATCTCTTTCTCTTTGCCAATCTTCCTGTGACAACCGAGCTACATCTGCAGCTTTTACAACATCAACTAATTTTGTAGGCTTACCCTCGGGGTCTAAAACACCTAATGCTTTAAGAATTGTAGCCCTGTCTTCTGCCCATTGTTTATCATCTGGCATAGGTAGTCTAACTGCTAAGAATCCCCATGCAGTTCTTACTTCATGATTGCCTTCGGGCATATGACATGTTTGACATGTTGGTGCAGAAGTATCTGATGAAAGAATACCATTTTGTTTTAATAAATATCTTACACCATGTTTTGAACCAGAATACATTTCCCACTGAGGATGGTCAAAACCTTGATGACATGTTTGACATGCTTGTGGCTGCTGTGCTTCTTTTTTGCTGAATGTATGTCTTGTATGACAAACATCGCAAGAAGCATGTCCAAATACTGACCCTTCACTCTTTAATTTTTTTATCTCATCTTCAGTTTTTGATCCTACTTTATGACAACCACCACAACCTTTTAATCCTTCCATTAAAGCCATCGGCTGCATATGTGCCGTTGGCATTGCTTTCATTGCTGCCCATGCAATTGAATGTTTCCCTTTTTTGAATTGTGTAACTTGTGTCTCATGGCATGTTTCACACGTTTCTAATGTTGGCAATTTTACCTTTGATACGTCCATTGCTGAAGTATGTTCATCACCATGACAAACAGAACAATTAACATCATTTTCAGCATGTTTACTAATTTGCCAGTCACTTACAATATTTGGAGTTTTTGAATAGTGGCACTCAACACATTTGTTGGTTTGTGCACTTATACTGTTAATAAATATTAGCAAGATTATTGATAAGTGAATGATAATTTGCCTCATTGTTCCTCCAAATTAAAGGATAAAACGTAATTAGCTTTTTTATATATAAACAAAATTTCTTCTATTATTTCTGTAAAAACTTAGAATCTTTCCCGATATTATTTTTTTTCAGTTATGCAAATTTCCCTCCAGCAGATTTATTTCTCTTAGTATCTTGCCTTCTATACTTATTACAATTGTTTTAATTGGAATTTCTTTGTTTGATAATTGCATTGCCTGATAAGCTAAATTTGCAAGACCACTGCAGCAGGGCACTTCCATAATTAGGACAGTAATTGATTTAATGTTCGATTCATTTATTAGTGTAATTAATTTTTCTAAATAAACTTGTTTGTTTGAATCAAGTTTTGGACAAGCAATAGCTATAGTTTTCCCTTTTAGAAGATCTTTATGAAAATCAGGATAAGCAAAACCGCAGCAATCAGCAGATAGTAATAAATTTGAGTCTCTAAAATATTGTGCAAAAGGTGATATAAGATGTAATTGGATGGGCCATTGTCTAAGATGAGAAATTCTATTGCCATTTTCTTCTATTTCGTGATTATTTAATTCTAGATTTCTTTCAAGAGAACCAGGACAACCACATGGCAAAATTTTTTCTTCAGTCTCTTCACTAAAATTTGGGATTGGAATTTTATTTTCATTTAAGACTTCGATTGCTTCGGTCAATAAATCAAATTCATTATGCTCTTTAAGATGCAACAAATGAGCTTTTATAACATTCTTGCCGCCCTTTATAATATATTCCATTACTTTCTTTTCATTGTAAGGTTCTGCTTCTCTTTGTTCAATGGATAAAGCACCAGTAGGACAAAATCCGATGCAGGCACCAAGTCCATCACAAAATAAATCGCTTATTAATCTTGCTTTTCCATCTATAATTTGTAATGCTCCTTCTTTACATTCAGGAACACAATTGCCGCAGCCATCACAAAGTTCTTCATTAATTTTAATAATTTGTCTAAGCATTAAAACTCCTATAAACAGATTAAATGTTCTGTTTTAAAGATAGAAATATTTTTTTCTAAACTCAACTAAGCATTAAAAATCTTTCTTAGTAAATTTTTTAAGACCGGCAATAAGCGGGATTAAAAACCACAATGTCAATGCGATTAATGAAATAAAAATCCCAAAAGAATTACTAAAGAATTTCTGGAATACTGCCCCAGTGTAACCCATCAAAGCTGAAATATCGAGTTTGAGAATTAGAAGTACTCTTGCAAGATCTATGGGATTTAGAAATGTGAGCAGCAATGAAATTTTTTCGAGCGGGTAATCTTGAAAATTATTAAGTAGCAGCAAAATTATTCCATCATAAATTGCTGCAAAGAAGAGCCAGAAAAAAATTGAAACTCCTAAACCGAGTAATTTATTTTCATTTATTGTTGTTATATAAAAAGCTAAAGATGAAAAAATCAATGATTGTAAAATTCCAGAAGCAATCAATAAAAACAGAATAGAATTGTCAATAGTAAATTTATTTATGAAAATTAAAAATGGAATTCCAACCCCAAATAAAAAACTTAATATCAAAGGAGTAGTCATACCAAAGTATAATCCTAAATACAAAGTTTCTCTTTTGATTGGCTGAGACAGCATAAATACAATGTATTCTTTATTGTTATACAAATAAATCGTTCCGAAAATAATTGATACAAGTGGAATAAAAAGAATCAATACATTCATAAGACTGATTACAATTTTTGTGAAATTATCACTAAATGAATTAATTGAGTAACTGACTCCTAAAAAGAAAATTGTATAAATCAAAATCCATTTGCTTCTAATGATGTCATGTATTTGATATTTAATTATTTTGATTAATGTGTTCACCATTAATTCCTTTCATAAAAGTAATAATCACATCTTCTATATTTGATTTCTGCATTTCTTCCTTCTTTTTTGAAAACACAATTTTACCATCAAGAAGAAAAACAAAGTTAGTTGCAAGTTCTTCAAGTTCGCTTAAAATATGAGATGTAAAAATTATAGTTTTTCCGTTTTGGTTCTCTCTTTTAATTTTTTCTTTTAATATGCTGCAGCTCAATGGGTCAAGTCCAGCTGTTGGTTCATCAAGAATCAATATTTCGGGATTAAACATAAAAGCAATCGAGGCATTTAGCTTTTGCCGCGTGCCGCCAGAAAGATTTTTTATTTGTTTATCAAATTCTTTTTCCAATCCAAATTTCTCAATTAATTCTTCATCTAAATCGGAATTATTATTTCGTAATTCTTTCAGCATATTAAAAATTTCTTTTACAATAAGATTATCCGGAAAATTTGCTACTTGAGGCATGTAGCCAATTATTTCTCTGTATTTATAATCTCCATTTAGTGTAATTCCATTTACAATAATTTCTCCTTTCGTTGGTTTTATAAGTCCAAGTATAAGTTTAATTAGTGTTGTTTTTCCCGATGCATTTGGTCCAATTAAATATGTGATACTTCCTTTTTCAATTTCGAGCGAAACATTTTGAAGTGCATCAACAGAACCATAGTTTTTATGCAAATCTTTAATTCTTATCATAATATTTTTTTCATTAGTGGTTCTGAATCAATTAAGTCTGAAGGTGTAATAGTTGGAATTATTTTTTCTGCAAAATCGAGTATATCAATAAAAAAACTTCGTAATAAAATTAAAGCCGGGGGATTACTGACAACGATAAATGAAAATAACTTAACTGGTCTGTAGGGCACATCACCAATATTATCTTTATTCAAATCATAACCGTCATATTTAGACCAGAAATTATTTTTGAAAGAATTATAATTATGTGTGCTGTTTGTAGAAATATCAAAAGTATTTTCAATGAAATTATTATTCTTGAAAATATTATCCATTGAGTTTGCCATTAACTTAATTGCCCAGCCATTTTCAATAAAATTATTTTTTTGAACTGCTATGCGATTGCAAGCTTCAAAATAAATTCCACACGAATTTTTTTTAAATGTATTATTCAAAATTATACTGTCATAAATTTCTTTCAGCAAAATTCCATAAGATGCGCTTCCCCAATTGTTCATAAATATGTTATTTTCCATTAATACATTTTTTGTAAACATTACAGCTACACCTGATTTGTTTCTTTCAAAATAATTTTCTTTATAAAAACAACTGTCTGAAAACATAAAATGTAGTCCATATCGTAAATTATTTTTGCTAATGTTTTTTATTATCTGGCTGTGCTTTACAAATTCCAAATAAATTCCATCACGATGTCCTTCAATTCTGTTACCTTGAATTAATATATCTCTGCAATTCCACAAGTGAATTCCATTGCCTGATAAAGTTTGTTTTGTGCTGTTTGACTTAATTTGATTGTTTATAATTTTACAACGGCTGGATTTGGACAGATATACAGCAAAAAAATTGTTTATGAATTTATTATTCTCAATTATGCAGTTGGAAACGCTATCAATTTTTATTGCTGAATTATCTGATAGAAAACTTACACCGGCATTCTTAAATATAAAACCCGTTATTTTTACATTTGATGATTTTACTATTATAATTTGATTTTTACCTTCTCCGTTCAGAACAGGAAAATTATCACCGATTAAAGTAAGTTGTTTATCAATTATTAATGTCCCTTCTGAATAATTGTTTTGTTTTATTATAATTGTATCGAAATTTTTAGATGCATTTAATGCGGATTTAATAGTTTTATATAAAGAAATTTTATCAACTATAATTGTTTTCCCCTCGGTATCAATTAAATTAAAAAATAATATTGCTGTGAAAATAAAAATGTAATTAATAATATTTTTCGATATTTCATTAATGCATTTCATGTTTAGCAAATTTTAATAATTCATTCCATTTTAAAATTATTCCATCGTGTTTTTGTTTTACTTCGTTTAGTTCGTTCATATTTTCAAATGCACTTACATTTAATCCCATTGGACTTTGTAATTTATCAGATTTAAGATAAAAGGCTTTTTCGGCATTGATTAAATTACCTGGTTTGCTAAAATCTGTAACCCATAATGAATGGATTTCTTCTTTATTAAAATTGTTCATGTATGATATTAAGCATTCGATAGAATCAAATTTATAGGTTTTACCTTTTTGAGTAATTAACTCTGTTCCATATTTATTATCCGAGATTGTCATCTGGCAATTTGCACAATCTTCGTTGTAATAATTAATCGGCTGGGGATTTTTTTCACAGGACATAAATAGCAATAGAAAAACAATTACAAAGAAAAATTTATTTAACATCACTTTTATTCCTCTTTTTATCTAATACTAAGATAGAGGCACTAAATAAAACAGATGTTCCAATTAAGTAACTTCCAATATCTGGAGAAGAAGTAGTTTGCATATTTAATAATTGTTTAGTCCCGATTAGCGGCGGTTGATATGACATCCCAGGTACTTTTATTGGTGCATTTGGATTTAGATTATGACCATAATCATATTCCCATAAGTAGAAATCATATAATCCAATAAAAAGTGTTATTAACAAAAAAGCCGACCAGGTTATTACTAAAAATTTTTTATTAACAATAGAAGTAATAATTCCAAATAAAATAAAGAACAAAATTATGTAAGGCATAATTTTCAGTTCTGGAATTGAATCTGGTTCAATTAATTTCATCCCGATGTAGTGGTTTAATTTATTAATATTATCAAGATCATATTCATTTACACCGGTAATTTTATCTATCCATATTCTTAACCCAATTCCTTCTGGATATTGAGGAGCGTTTAAATCGATTTTCCAAATTGGGAAAAAATAAGCCATTGCAATTAACACAACCGAGATTAACATTAAAATTCTTGATTTATTTGTTAACATTTTTTCCTCAGAATTTAGACCGCGGATTAATTTTCAACATTAATAAAATAATCCGCGGTCAATTTTTTAATTATAACTAATTTTTACATTACTGTTCGCAGGAGAAACTCTAACATAGCCTTGCATTTCCTGATGAAGAGCGGAGCAGAAATCTGTACAATAAAATGGATAAATACCAGGCTTTTGTGGTATCCACAATATTGATTTTGTTTGTCCAGGCATAATCAGCAACTCTGAATTATTTAATCCTTTCACTGTAAATCCATGCGGAATGTCCCAGTCTTGTTCAAGATTTGTAACATGAAAATATACTTTATCGCCAACTTTAATGCCTTCAATATTATCAGGCTTAAAATGTGTTCTTGATGCTGTCATATAAACATGTACTTCGTTTCCATTGCGCACAACTTTAGTTTCTTTTTCACTCTTTGTTTTGTATGGATTATTGTTCTTTTCGAGTTCATAAAATTTCTTGTTGTTTTTCATAAGAATTTCAGCTGGAATAGCTTGAGCATAATGCGGTTCGCCGACAGTAGGGAAATCAAGAAGTAATTTCATTTTGTCACCTGAAATATCAATCAATTGTGCTGATTGACATAGTTCTGGTCCGGTTGGTAAATATCTGTCTTTGGTAATTTTATTTAATGCCACAACATATTTACCCCAAGGTTTTTTGCTATCGCCGCCGGGAATCATTAAATGTCCAATTGAATAGTAAGTTGGAATTCTATCAACTACTTCCCATGTTCCTAATTTCCATTTTACTATTTCAGAAGAAATAAATGCAGAAGTATAAGCATATCCCTTTCCATCAAATTCAGTATGTAGCGGGCCTAAACCCGGATTTTCAACTTCGCCTGCGATTACAGATTCGTATCTTAAAATTGGTATGCCATCAATTTCACCAATGAAATCTTTATTCTCGATTGCCTTCAGCATTTTTGAAAATGAATGGACTGGAATAACAGTTGCAAGTTTTCCGCCAGCCACAATATATTCACCGCTTGGGTCTACATCGACACCGTGCGGAGATTTGGGAGTGGGCAAGTAATAAATTATACCGGGGCATTCTTTTGGATTAAGTATTAGCACTTTAGAATTTTTTTCTGAAAATGCATGTTGTTTTTCTTCATCGAAATAATTATGATAATATTCTGCATCAATCATTCTTGCTTTACCCGAAGCAACATATTTTTCTGCTTCCTTCCAATTTACAGCTGCAATAAAATCCTTATCATTTTTAGAAGCATTAATCTCGAGCAAAGTATTAGCCTGTTCACTATTGTATGAAGTAAAAAATGCCCATCCGTGTGAAGGGCCTTTGCCAGCATGAGCCAAATCATAATCAAAGCCCGGAACTAGTATTTGAAATGCTAAATTCATTTTACCGGAATTTTGATCAACTTTAATAAATGAAAGAGTACCCTTAAAATTTTCTTTATAAGAAGAAATCTCTACATCACGATTTGGAACTGGGATACTAAATCGAGTTGAAGCAACTACATATTCAGTATTCTCTGTAATGAAGGGAGAACCATGATTTCCAGCAGAATTTGGTATTTCAATAATTTCTGATGTTTCAAAAGTTCTCAAGTCAATTCTTGCAACTCTAGGAGTGTTGTTAGCATTAATAAATATCCAGCGTCCATCAGGCACACCATTAGTTTGAGATAACTCGGGGTGATGTGCGTCATCCCATGGAACAAAACCATAAGAAGTAATTAACATTGCTTTTGTTTCTTCAGAATAACCATAACCAGTTTCAGGGTTTTGTGAAAATACATTAATTATTTTGAACAAACGTCCTGATGGTAATCCATAAACAGAAATATTACCATTAAAGCCACCGGACATAAATGCATAAAATTCATCATATTTACCAGGAGCTACATAAACTTTTGATGCTGCGTCGGAGAAATTAGCGGATTCCTTCGACTGCGAACAATTATAAAGAAAAGCAATCAAGATGATTGATGGAATTAATAAATAAATGATTTTACGTGTTTTCACTTTGTACCTCCTTTTATTTAGCTTCGGAGCGTAAATATTCTAAGATTTTTCTTGCATCATCTTTTGTTACATTTTGAAATGTCATTTGTGTTGCAAACTGACCCAATAATTTTTTAGCCTCAGGATGTTTTTGTGTCATCTCCTGAGGATTAAGAATCATATTCATAATATATTCTGGAGTTCTTCTTTTTGTAACATCACGAAGTGCGGGACCGGTATATCTTTCGTCAAGCTTATGGCATTGGATGCATTTTTCTTCAAAAATTTTTTTGCCGCTTTCTGCCATAATTTGATCAATTGATGGAGGAATATTTAATTTTTCTTTAATGGGTCCTATACCATTTTCATATTCGAAAACAGTTAAACCAGCTTTAATTGCAAGTCTTTCTTTTTCAGGATCATTTGAATTTGATTCTCCTCCTCCGCAAGCTAAAGTAAATAATGTGATTAATAAAAATGCAATGATTTGTTTTTTCATTTTATCTCCTATTATTGATTGAGTAATTTGTCTTCTAATTCAATTGCTTTTGGAAAAAGAATATTATTTTCGAGATGAATGTGTTTGTGTATATCTTTTTCAAAATCATTCAATTCATCATAAGTTAAGGAAAATGTTGTGCAGGCGTCTTCAGGCAAACTATAATTATTAGTTATCTTACGAATAGTATGTATAATATTTCCAGCATTATCGTGTTCTAATTCCATTTGTCTTATTGGATTTTTAATTGAACCGTAACCCTGCGTTTTTGGTCTTTCATTAAATTTTTCTGTATCAACCAAATATTTGATAAGCGGAAAAAGTATTTTTTCTTCTTTTATCATATGATTCTCAAGTTCAAGTGATAACTGTTCAAATAATGATTTAACCTCAGATAAATAAAAATATTTTTGACCATGCTTTGATATAACTTTTTCAAGATGCATTTTTATCTTTGGAATTGAATTTCGGACGTATGAATGGTGAACATTAACAATATGATTTATTAAATCAATTAGATTCCATTCAATAAAATTTTCATTCGGTAGAACTTCTTGATCAAAAGTATTGATAAGCTCATTAAGAATTTCATCCGGTTCAATATTCTTCTCTGTTAAAACTTCTTGTAGCGTGAGTTTTCCATTGCAGCAAAAATCAATATTATATTTTTCAAAAATTTCTGCTGTTTTAATATTCAATGATACTAGCTCTTTCAGCTGCAAATTAATTAGTTCCTGTGGTTGGTTTATATTGACAGAATTCATATTGCCTCCTTTTATTAAGTATTTATAGTCTGATTTATTTATAAAAAAATTATTTCATCAAATTTCCGGTGAGAGAATAGTTTCTTAGAATATTATTAAATCTATCAGTGAATTCTTTCCAGCTATCACAAAAAGGACAGCCTTTATTTTCACAGAATTGAACCATATCAAACAAACATGAATTATAATTTTCATTATAACCTAATATTCTAAAAACATCTTCATATTTTATTTTGTCTGGTGAAACAGCCAAATAAAAACCTCCACCTTTGCCTTTTTTTGATTTAAGAATTCCATGATAAACTAATGACTGCATTATTTTTGAAATAAACTCTTTTGGCACACTTAATTCTGCTGCAATTTTAGCTGCCGATATAATTTCGTTACTATTTAATTTAGAGAAGTATAGCAGTGCTTTCACACCATGTTTTATTTTACTGTTGAGAAACATTAATATCAGAATTTTTATTCTGTAATAACTTAATTATATTTTTATAAGATGTCAAGTATTATTTTATTTATTTTGATAAACTATTATTTTTGAACTTTCATTACTTGCAACAAAAAATTTGACTAATTAAAAAATTGAATATATTTTAATAACAGATATTTTAATCTGTTTATAAATTGCTATTAAAGATTAATATGAAAATAATTAAGAACACCGAAAAGCCAATTCAAAAATATAGATTCCTAATCCAATCCTTATTTGCTTTATTGTGTGTATGGATTGGAATAGAGTTTACAATATTTGTTAAATCACTCGAAGCCGATAATGTAAATTCAATTGCATATCGTCCACCTGGTGTAGAAGGATTTTTACCAATTTCTTCATTAATGAGTGTTTACTATTTTCTTCTTACAGGAGAAATTCATTATGCTCATCCTGCTGGATTTTTTATTTTCATTGCAATTGTTATTGTATCATTTATTGCTGGGAAATCATTTTGCAGCTGGTTGTGCCCAATTGGATTTTTATCCGAAATGATCGGCGACTTTGGAGAAAGATTCTGGAAAAAATTATTCAAAAAAAGAGTAAAACTTCCTAATATTATTGATTTTCCGCTTCGTTCATTAAAATACCTTTTACTTGGATTTTTTATTTATGCTATTTTCTTTTCGATGACAGTTACAGCTTTGCGTGCATTTTTAGACAGCCCATACAATTTAGTGGCAGATATAAAAATGTATTATTTCTTTGCTAAGGTTAGTCGGTTTTCCCTCACTGTAATTTTAATTCTTTTTGTGTTATCAATTTTTATAAGAAATTTTTGGTGCAGATATTTATGTCCATATGGTGCTTTGCTCGGATTGATAGGCTTATTAAGTCCTATTAAAATTAAAAGAGAAACAAAAAGCTGTATCGATTGTGGGTTATGTGCAAAGGCGTGTCCATCATTTATTAAAGTTGATAAAGTAATAACAGTTCGTTCGGATGAATGCTCCATGTGCTTTAATTGTGTAGATGCCTGTCCTGTAGCAGATACCCTCGAAGTTAAAACCAAAATTTTTGAAAAAAAATTATCAAAAATATTTGTAGCACTAACTATTGTAATTACTTATATTGTAATTACTGGAATTGGAATACTGGCTGGGCAATGGCAAAATAAAATTTCAAAGAACGAATATTTAATACTCCACAAAAATATTGATAAATTGGGTCACCCGACGAGCATAAAAGATATTGAAGAACTTAACAGAACATCAGAATCTAAGGTGTTATATGAAAAATCAAAATAAATTTGGTTTAATAAGAAAATTAATTCATATTCTAACTCCACCAGAGAAATGGCAGTTTACTGTAATTATTTTGCTTGGGATATTATTTGGTCTGGGTCTTCATGTTATTTATATCTCCAATGCTATTTCATACATATCTGATGATCCAAAAGTTTGTGTAAATTGTCATATTATGGTTCCAGAATATGCTACATGGGAGCGGGGAAGTCATGGTAAGGTAACAACATGCAATGATTGTCATGTTCCACAGGATAATATTCTTAGAAAATATTGGTTTAAAGCCAATGATGGTTTAAGACACGCAACAATTTTTACATTAAGATTAGAACCACAAGTAATTCAAATTAAAGAAGCTGGCAAAAGAGCAGTTCAAGAAAATTGTATTAGATGCCATACAAATCAAATTCACCCAATCAGTTTAAGAGCAATAAATAACCGAAGCGTAGCAGATCAAACAGAAAAATACTGTTGGGATTGTCATCGAGAAACTCCGCACGGAAAAATTCACAGTCTTTCTTCTACTCCATATGCAAGGGTACCAAAGTTAGAACCAATTATGCCGGAATGGATTTCAAAATTTATCGAAGAAGAAAAAGATAAAAATAAATAAAGGGTATATTTATGAAACCAATTCAAGAAATTATAAAAAGCAGGCCATGGGTTGCATGGTTATTATTTTTTGCAACCGTAATTATTGTTTTCTTTATTGGTTTATTTGCTTCTTCAATTGTAGAAAGAAGGAGCGAAGCTTTTACACTTCAAGTTGTAAAACCAATTGCAGAATGGGAACCACGCAACGAAGTGTGGGGAGAAAATTATCCCCGCGAATATGAAACCTATCTTCGAACACTGGACACAACTTTTGCAAGTAAATATGCAGGCTCTGTTACAAGAGACTATTTAGAGATGTCACCCGAACTTGTTATCATGTGGGCAGGTTATCCATTTTCTAAAGATTATAAAACACCGCGAGGTCATGCATACGCAGTTAAAGATATTCGGTTAACATTAAGAACCGGCGGCAATAAAATCAGTCCAATGCCGGCAACATGCTGGACATGCAAGAGTACTGATGTTCCTCGTGTTATGGCAAGAGATGGCGTGGAAGAATTCTATAAAGGTAAATGGATTGAAAAGGGTCACGAATTTGTAAATCCAATTGGCTGCCAGGATTGTCACGACCCTAAAACAATGGATTTAAGAATTACACGTCCAGCTTTGATTGAAGCTTTCCAGAGATTAGGAAAAGACATAAAGAATTTTACACATAATGAAATGCGTTCATTGGTTTGTGCACAATGCCATGTTGAATATTATTTTAAAGGGGAGGGAAAATATTTAACATTTCCATGGGATAAAGGATTTAGTGCAGATGCAATGGAAAAATATTATGATGAATTAGAATTTTCAGATTGGACTCATGCTTTGAGCAAAGCTCCTATGTTGAAAGCTCAACATCCAGATTATGAATTATACATGACTGGAGTTCATGCTGATAGAGGAGTATCCTGTGCAGATTGTCATATGCCTTATAAAACAGAAGGCGGTGTTAAATTTACAGACCATCATATTCAAAGCCCATTAAACAACGTTGAAAATTCCTGCCAAGTGTGTCATCGTGAAAAAACACAAAAATTAATTCAAAATGTAAATGAACGACAGGACAAAATTAATGAGTTAAGAAAACTTGCAGAAAAATCAATAGCTGCAGCACATATCGAAGCAAAGATTGCGTGGGATAATGGTGCAACAGAATCAGAAATGAAAAATGCTTTGAAATTAATCAGACATGCACAATGGCGATGGGACTGGGTTGCAGCTGCCAATGGAATGGGTTTTCATTCGCCAGTTGAAGCTTTAAGAGTGCTCGGCACTGCAATTCAAAAAGCAGAAGAAGCACGCAAGGAAATTGCTCTGGTTCTTGTTAAACATGGTGTTAAATATCCTGTTGCATTGCCGGATATTTCAACAAAAGAAAAAGCTCAAAAATATATTGGACTTGATATGAAAGAACTTGAAGACGATAAAAATAATTTTCTAAAAACTACTGTGGTTGAATGGGATAAGAAAGCTAAAGAACGTCAAGGCTCTCTTAAAAGTTATTGAGTTTTACTAATCTAAAATTTTGTTAAAAAATGACTTTTAACAATTAAAATTGAGAGGCAATTATGAAAAGTTTTTTTGCAATAATCATTTTTATTTTTTCTTTTATGAATTTGTATTCTCAAGATAATTTAAAATTCTCTTTTCAAATTAGACCAAGATTTGAAATCGACAATAAAGATTTCAAATCATCATCAAATCCAAATACATTTACTCAATTAAGAACAAGATTGGGATTATCTTTCAAACCTGTAAAAAATCTTTATGGAGTTATTCAAGTTCAAGACTCAAGAACATTTGGAGAAGAACAATCAACCTTGTCTAATTCAAAAAATCTTGATGTGCATCAGGCTTACTTTTTAATTAATGATATTTTCAATCTTCCAATTGACATTAAAGTTGGGAGAATGGAATTATCATATGGTTCAGAAAAATTTATTGGTCCAGTAAGCTGGAGTAATATTGGAAGGGCTTTTGACGGAGGAATTATTACCCTCAAAAATAAAAGTTTCAAAGCAGAAATTTTTGCGATTCGTGAGTTTGAGAAATTTAATCCATCAGATTCAATGGACCAGAATATTTATGGATTATTTACAGATTTATACTTATCGAGTGCTTATAAAATTCAGCCTTTTGTTATCTGGCAAAGAGTTAATCCAACAAATTATCTCGACAGAGCAACAGCAGGATTATATGTCAAAGGCGACTTAGGAAGATTCCAGCATGAATTAGATTTTGGTTATCAGTTTGGGAAAGCATTTTTATTTAATAGAAAACAAGATGTAAATGCTTTAACTTTTTCCATTAACGGGAATTACACATTCAGAAGTAATTGTAAACCAACTGTTGGTTTGCAATTTGATTATGCAAGCGGTGATAATAATCCTGTTGATAATAATTATAAAACTTATACTTCACTATATCCAACAGGTCACAAATTTTATGGTTATATGGATTACTTTATTAATATTCAAAACGATACTTATGGATTAGGTATAATGGATTTTATTGGTAAATTTAACTTCACACCTTTTAATGGATTAACAATTCATTTCAATTATCATATCTTCAAATCTGCTCAGGATTATAAATTGATTTCCAATAAAACTGCAAATGATTTTGGTTCTGAATTCGATTTTCTAATTAACTATAAATATAATGAGTATGTAAACTTTGAAGGTGGAGCATCGTTATTTTTCCCTGGAGAAATTTTCAAAGAAAAAAGAGGTAAAGATAATTCAACATGGTTTTATCTAATGGCAGTTATTAATATTTAATTAACATAAAGAAAGGTTGACTAAAAAGTAAAATATTTAAAAAAGAATGCAGAAAAATGAATTGATTTTTGTGGATTGTTCTATTTGAAAATTACTTTTTAGTCGACCTTATTTTTTATAAAAGTGTAAATAATATGATTGGAATGTGAGATAAAGTCAAAAAACCAAATCGGTAAATAGATTCTTTTCTTGTATCCGTCGAGAGATAAGAAAAATAAATTCCTTTCATTATTGTATTGCTCATCATCGCAATTAATATTGCAGATACAAGAATATTAATCCCAAAGTTTGAAGAGCTAATCAAAGACAAAATAAATGGGTCAATATCTGTAACACCAACTACAGCGGAAAGCGTAAGAACCCCAGATTTGCCAAAATACATTTTTACCCATCCAGTTATAATAGATAATACAACAAATAACACAGCAAACATTAAAGCTGGTCTTATTTCAAATGGATTTTGTAAATTTTGTGATTCTTTATTGAAATAAGATTTACCTGAATGTGTTTTTAGTTTATAAAATGATAAGCCAAATCCAATCAAACTTAGTATAATCAATTGCCATCCGATGTAAATCAAAATAGATGGACTGATTATAAGAATCAAAATTAAAACTCTTAAATACATTACACTGGATGCAATTAATGAACCTTGAAGTGCATTTTTTGAAATAGTGTTATTTTTTTGTGCCATTCTACCATAAGCAATTGCAACAGCGGTGCTTGAAACTATTCCGCCTACTAAACCAGATAATCTAAATCCAATGTGGTCCCCAAATCTTTTAGATAAGAAATATCCAATAAATCCAAGAGAAGAGACAATTATTACAATTTTCCAGATTTTAGAAGGATTAAGATTGTAGATAGTATAATTTTTATCTGGCAGAACAGGAAGAATAATTAATGTAACAAGAAGAAATTTCAAAACGGCAAGAAATTCAACCCGGTCCAGTTTTTCGACCATTTCTTCCAGTCTTGATTTTTCAGAAAGTAGAATTGTGTTAATAATTCCAAGAGCCATTGAAGCCCAGATATCAACAAGAAATGCAAGCGCGCCTACGATGAATGTTACAAGTGCAGTTACTTCACTTGTAACACCAAGTCTTTCTGTCTGGACTTTTGTGAAATAAGAGATGGCAGTAAGACCAGAAACAGCAATCAACCCAATAGGCAGTATAGCTTGAACTCCAATGTGATAAAGCCATGCACATCCAAATCCGAGCATACTAATTATTGGATATGTTCTAATTCCACCAAGTACAATTTTCTTTTGCCTGGTTTTGCTGCTTTCACGTTCTAGACCTACCAGAAAACCAAGAGCTAATGCAACAATGAATCGTAATTGTTCAGTCCATTCAATAGAAAACATTTTCAATAATTTTATTTATTCGCAAATTGCTCAAAAATATTTGAATTGTAAAGTAAGCAAAGCCGTAACATCAGTTTTTAATTTACCATTTATTGTAATGAATTCTTTCTGGTTTAAATCTATCCGGTTTTTCTTTCGATTCATTAGGATAACCAATTGCAACAAGTGAAACAGGAATTATATTTTCTGGAAGCTCAAAAAATTTTGATAGAGCACTCATTCTTTCTTTGCGTGGATAGACACCTAACCAGACTGCACCTAAACCTAAATCGTGAGCTGCTAATAATAAGTTTTGAGTAGCTGCAGCGCAATTAATTGCAATATAGCCTTCTGTTTTTTCTAATGTTGAATCTCCGCATATCATAATTGCAAGCGGGGCTTCGTAACACATATCTGCATAAGGATGAAGACGAGGAATTTCATCAAGCTTATTTCTGTCGTTAATAACGATAAAATGCCACGGTTGAGTATTTCTTGCAGAAGGTGCATACATTGCTGCTTGAAGCATTTTAATTATCAGTTCTTCTGCAATTTCCTTGTTCTTAAATTTTCTTATACTTCTTCTTGTAAATATGGCTTCGAGAGTTTCCATATTTAACTTTTTTTTGATGCAAATTAATAAATTTTTTAATGTTGATTACATGATATTTAAATTGCTATCTTATAATTGAATAACTTAATAAGTGGAAATATGATAATTCAAAAAGAAATTACATTGAAAGCCAAGCCACGTGGATTTCATTTAATTACGAATGAAATTCTAAATTGCATTCCTGAAATTAGAAATATTAATACTGGCATTGCCCATATATTTATTAAACACACTTCTGCTTCTTTAACGATAAATGAAAATGCAGACCCTACTGTTCGTTCGGATATGGAAACATACTTTAATAAAATTGTTCCTGAAAATGTTAGCTATTTTGAACATACACTTGAAGGGTCTGATGATATGACTTCTCATATAAAAAGTACAATTATAGGCAGTTCATTAATTATTCCAATTACAAATGGCAAATTTAATATTGGAACTTGGCAGGGAATTTATTTATGTGAACATAGAAATTATGGCGGACCAAGAAAAATTGTAATAACACTTTTAGGTGAAAGTTGATTTAGTTAAAGACTGTCATAAATTTACTGCTATATTTTTCCAGTGATTGATAAAATTTTCATGTTCATATTTAATTTTTTTAAAACTATCTAATTTAAAAAGTTCACAATCGTCATCTGCAAGCATAGAAATACAATTCATAAGAGCTCTTCCATTGTGATATGTAGCTTTCCAGATATTTCCTTTTGGTTCAGTTTTGTAAAATGGTTCTTTTTCAAGACTGCCCCAGTACCAATCTCCATGTTCATAATCAATCAAATATTTTTTTATATACTCCCATTCTTTAAGAAAAAGTTTATAATATTTTTTTTCATTTGGAAAGATTTTTGAAAAAATTAATAAAACATTAAGAGCTTCAGCTTGCTGCCACCAGGTTTTTGTATCTTTTATAATTTTACATTTGCCATTTTCTGTAAAATAATAACCCTCGTCAAAAAATCCGCCGTTTACTTTGTCCCATCCATTTTCAATTGCATGGTCTAACATTTTTTTAGCAGTGCGTAATGTTTCGGTATCATCATTAAGTCCAAGAGCATAAGAAGCTTCGAGCATCAGATAAGCCGTTTCATAGTCATGTCCAAAAGAAACATGGTCTAATTTATAATTTGCTTCAAGAATTTCTTTTGATTTGTTCCTAAATGATAGAGGAGTCCAATCTCTTTCAAAAAATAGTTGAAGATAACCCTTGGGATTTACAATAACATCTCGAATTAATTTTAATAGTTCCAGTAATCGATTGTATAATTTCTCGTGTTTCCAGACATGATATAATTCTGTAAAAGCTTCAAGCAAGTGAATTGAAGAATTTTGATCTTTATAACCGACTTCTAATTCATCGGTAGCTTTTGATTTATAAGCACTTGATTTATCGAATGGGGTTCCTTCTCTTCTAAGAAATTGGAAATATCCTTTGTATTCCTCATCATATGCGTGTTTATCCAGCCATTCAAAAGCATCAATTGCTGCGTTGAGAACTTTTTTGTCCTTGGTAATATCATACAAAGCAGATAATGCATAAATTGCAAATGCATTTCCATAAGCTCGTTTTTCATCAAACCAACCTTCTATGTCAGTAGTGCTTCCATCACGACTTCTAATTTGATAAAATCCTCCATATTTATCGTCCCACATTTTTTCTGTGAGAAATTTAAATCCATGGAGGGAATATTCGTAATATTTATCGCTATTGAAAAACTTTGCTGCTTTTGCTGTAGTCCACATATGCCTGGCTTGTGTTACTACCATTTTTTCCTGCGATGGCATTAGTTTAAAGTCATATGAAATATTTGTAAAATAGCCTCCGTATTCTTTATCAATAGCTAATGGATACCACTTTTCTAATAAATTCTTTGTTAATTCTTCAAACATATCTTTACATACTTTTAAGTTGTTACCTTTTTCCATTATACTCTATATTCGTGATTGTTTTATTATGCAAATTTTATGCTAATAAAAAAGTATTATTATGATGAAATTTAATGAGGGTATTTTTTACAATATGATAATGATTTTATTAAAATAATAAAGAGATGGCTTCCCAGGGCTTGTTTTTTAGTGTACTAAATTGAAATTACTGCGGCATAGTTTTAGAAGTTAAAATTAGGTTGGTTCTTAAGAATTATTTAATGAGTGTAATTAAACTTTAAGAAGAAAATCACCACAATAAAAAATTCAAGGTGAAATTATGCGCAAGAAAATATTTATTCTATTAATTGTTGCTGTAAGCTTTTTATTCCCTCAATGTGCTTCAAGCCAATTTACTTCCTTTGTTGTAAGAAAAAATGATAAACTATATGATAATGATAAGGAACTAAGATTTATTTCTTTTAATATTCCTAATCTTCATTACATCGAAGATTATTTACCTTTTGATTCAACAAATCCATGGCGTCTTCCAGATGAATTTGAAATACGTGATGCATTAACCTCGATTAAGCATCTTGGTGGAAAAGTAGCAAGAATGTATGTGTTATCTGTTCGAAGAGATATTGATTCGCCCGATGTAATTCGACATGTTGAAGGACCTGGAAAATTTAACGAAGAAGCATTCAAAGCGCTTGATAAAGTCTTACAAGTAGCAAATGAAGTTGGGGTTAGAGTAATTATTCCTTTTGTTGATAACTGGCATTGGTGGGGTGGACCAAGAGAATATGCAGCTTTTCGAGGTAAAGATAGAGATGAGTTTTGGACGGATCCTGAAATTATTGCCGATTTTAAGAAAACCATAGAATTCACTATCAATAGAAAAAATACTTTTACAGGAATTTTATACAAGGACGACAAAGCAATTCTTGGCTGGGAAACTGGCAACGAATTAAATGCTCCAATCCAGTGGACAAAAGAAATTGCTGCTTATATAAAAAGT
Organism: Rosettibacter primus; assembly: GCF_036860675.1. Lineage (NCBI taxonomy): Bacteria > Pseudomonadati > Ignavibacteriota > Ignavibacteria > Ignavibacteriales > Melioribacteraceae > Rosettibacter > Rosettibacter primus. The sequence goes on along the minus strand of NZ_JAYKGK010000003.1, from coordinate 101,611 downwards.
CTTGATAAAAATCATCTTGTAATTGAAGGAAGAAATTCACCTGATTTATCAGTAGAAGCAATTGAAGATACAAATATTGATGTAGTTACTACTCATCATTATAGAAATACAAAATCAAATCTTGAAAAAATTGTTGCTAATCAAAAATTAGCAAAAGGTAAAAAGCCTTATATTGTTGGTGAATATGGAATTGTACCTCCTCAAGAAATTCGCGCAATTTCAGATACAATTATAAATCAAGGTTTAGCTGGTGGAATGTTATGGAGTTTGAGATTTCATAATCGTGAAGGAGGCTTTTATCATCATTATGAATACAATAATGTTGCAGCATACCGCTGGCCTGGATTTAATGATGGGAATTGGTATGACGAAAAGTTAATATTAAACTTAATTCGTGAAAAAGCTTATCAAATTGATGGATTGTCAGTTCCACCTCTTCCAATTCCTGAAAAACCAAAACTTCTTGATATTAATGATGTATCTGAAATTTCATGGCAGGGTTCGGCAGGTGCTCAAGCTTATATTATTGAAAGAAAAGAAGAATATGTTGATGAATGGAAAGTAATTGCAGATAATATTGATGATGCAAGGTATCAATATCGACCATTATTTAATGATGAAACAGCAGAAATAGGGAAAAGATATTTTTATCGTATTGCAGCTAAAAATGAATCTGGTATTTCTGATTATTCAAATATTGTTGGGCCTGTGGAAGTAAAATTCAAAAAAATTGTTGACGAAATGGAAAATTTCGATAAAGTATTTCAAAAAGATGGTGAATTTCAATTGCTAACTTATCAGGATATACGCCGAGCAAAAGAAGATAGAAGCCGATTAACAGGCAGTACAGGAAGTTATATCATTTATAAATCGCCTATGAATATCACAGAAGTGAAAGTTGACTTCTTTTTATCAGATGAGGACGGAGACATTAGAGTTGCTGCTGGAAGTGACATTAATAATTTATCAGAAATTATTTACGAAAAACAAATTTTTAAATTCGGAAAAAATGACTACAATTTTTTTGATGCAGTAAGATATACTTCAGTTAATTTACCTGAAAATTCAAGATTTGTTAAAATCACATTAAATGATGGGGTTCAAATTAGCAGAGTAGAAATAAAATATCAGCCATAAGTTAAAATCATAAAAATCTTTATTCATAAAATAAATTAAATAATGACGAAAAAATTAAATATGTTATGCATTATTTTATCAATTGTGTTTTTATTTAACTATAAGGCAGACAGCAGCCCGGCAATATATAATCCTTCTGAAATTAAAAGTGTAAAAATATTTTCCGAGAATGTAAGGGATACTTTTGTTATCGATATTTCTTTACCTGAAAGCTATTTTGAACATAGGAATCAAAGTTTTCCTGTTTTATATATGACAGATGGTTACTGGAGACGAGGGCAACATAATCCAATTCATGAGATGGCTAAAAAGGAAAATATAAGAGAATTAATTATAGTTGGGATTGGATATCCTGATAGCTACAATCCTAACAGTATCAGAGTGCGCGACTTAATTGTGCGGGCAGATTTTTTTCTTGATTTTATAATAAAAGAATTAATTCCATACATCGATAAAAATTATCGGACAAATAGTGAAAGAACACTGTGGGGCTCTTCTTTTGGTGGTTTCTTTGGCATGTATGTTTTATTTAATTATGCTGAAAAAACAAAAGGAATATTTCAGAACTATATAATTGCAAGTCCAGCTGCAAAAGAAAAAACTTATTACAAAGGAGAATATCTTGATTTGTTTGCATTAGAAAAAATTCTTTATTCAAAAACAAAAGAAATAAAAGCAAATTTATACATAACAGTTGGAGGTAATGAGGAGCCAGTTCGATTTTTAAATCCATTTAAGGAGCTAATAAAAATTCTTGAAGAAAGAGATTACAAAAATTTTTATATGAAATCATTTATTAATCCGGGTAAAGATCATTACACTGTGTGGGAGCCTACACTATATGAAGGAATTAGGTTATTTTTGAGTAAGTAAAAATTATTACAACAAATCTGAGGAATGAATATGAGAATACTATTACTTCTTCTTGTCCTTTTTTCATTTACAAATGCTCAAACAGAAAAGAAAAGTCAAATTGAAATGCCTGCAATATTTTCTGACAATATGATACTTCAACAGAAATCACTTGTGCCAATATGGGGCAAAGCAGAACCTAAGTCCAGTGTAAAGATCACAACATCATGGAAACAAGCTGCTCAGGTTTTAGCAGATGAAAATGGCAACTGGATAATGAAAATTAAAACTCCTAGAGCAGGTGGACCTTATGAAATGAAAATTGAAATTGGTGATTCAACTATTGTTTACAGGAATATATTAATTGGTGAAGTTTGGTTATGTTCAGGGCAATCGAACATGGAAATGCCGCTTGCTGGCTGGCCTCCGAGAGATACAATATTCGGTTCGGCTAAAGAAATTCAAAATGCAGATAATTCGAACATTAGATTTTTTACTGTAGCCCGCACAGTATCTAACAAACCAGAATTTAACTGCAATGGGACCTGGGTGGAATCTAATCCTGAAACCGCAGCCCGATTTAGTGCAACAGCTTATTTCTTTGGAAAAAAACTTTATCAAGAATTAAAAGTTCCTATCGGGCTAATTCATTCAAGCTGGGGTGGAACTCCCGTAGAAGCATGGACAAGTGGAAAATATATCTCTAAGGTTGAACAATACAAAGATTTTATAGAAAAATTAAATAACAGTAGAGATGAAATTGAAAAACTTTATAAATGGCTTAATACAAAACCAATAGTTGATATTTCGAAAAGGGGGGCAGAAACCCGATGGCAAAACTTAGAATTTCAGGATTCTGCTTGTGCAGAAATCAATTTTGATGATTCACGCTGGAAAGAAATTATTCTTCCTCAAAATTGGGAAAGAACTGAAGTCGGAAGCTTCGATGGTGTAATCTGGTTTAGAAAAAAAATTGAAATACCCGAATCATGGGTGAATAAGGAATTAATTTTAGAATTGGGTCCAATTGATGATATGGATATTACATTTGTCAATGGAATTAAAATCGCTGGTTATGAAGCTGAAGGTTACTGGCAAATTGATAGAATTTATTCAATTCCATCAGAAATTGTAAAAGAAAAAAATTTGACAATTGCAGTGCGTGTAATTGATACTCAAGGAGGTGGCGGAATCTGGGGTGCTCCTGAAAAAATGAAAATTCATCCTAAAGATTCTGATGAAACAATTTCTCTTGCAGGTAATTGGAAATATTTACCCGTTGCAGAATATTTAAGCGGTAAATTTTATGTCATTGGTGCTGCTAACGAAGAATATTTCAACCGTCCTAAACTTTCTGTTGATTTATCATCAAATACTCCGACTACACTTTACAATGGTATGATTGCACCATTAATTCCTTATAGAATAAAAGGTGTAATCTGGTATCAGGGAGAATCAAACACTAACAATCCAGAACTTTATAAAACTTTGTTCCCATTAATGATAAAAAACTGGAGAGAAGATTGGAAGCAAGGAAATTTCCCATTCTATTATGTTCAGATAGCTCCTTATAATTATGGACAATGGACTCAATCACAAAAATTAAGAGAAGCACAACTTCAAACACTTTCTGTGCCTAAAACTGGAATGGTTGTAACACTTGATATTGGCAATCCTGATAATATTCATCCTGGTAATAAAAAAGATGTTGGAGAAAGACTTGCTTTATGGGCGCTTGCTAAAGATTATAGCAAAGATGTTGTTTATTCAGGACCAATTTATAGATCAATGAAAATTGTTAAAGACAAAATTGAATTAACATTTGATTATGTTGATGGTGGATTGGTATTAAAAGAAAGAAATGGGGAGAATAACTTTTTAATAGCTGGAGAAGATAAAGTATTCAAGAAAGCAACGGTTAAAATTTCCGGAAAAAAATTAATTGTGTTTAGTCCAGAAATAAAAAATCCTGTTGCAGTAAGATATTGCTGGGATAATACTTCAGAAGCAACTTTGTTTAATAAAGCAGGTTTACCGGCTTCTTCATTCAGAACAGATAATTGGGAATAAACATTAAAGGGATGTAATATGAAATCTATCTTTTTGAAAATATTCTTAATAATTTTATTGATGCAGATTCAATTTGCAAATGCACAGCAGCGTAAATATCGTGCTTGGTGGAATGAACAATACTTAAACAAACCTTATGAAAGTCCAAATAACAAAAAACTACCATTAATCAAAGTAGCAGGAAATAGATTTGTAAACGAAAAAGGGGATACAATTTTATTGCGGGGACTTTCCATTTCTGACCCTGACAAAATAGAAAATCAAGGTTACTGGAATAAAAAACTTTTTGAAAAGGTCAAAGAGTTAGGGACTCAATTAGTTCGAATTCCAATTCATCCAGTTGCTTGGAGGGAACGAACACCTGAAAAATATCTAAAATTAATTGATCAAGCTGTTGAATGGTGTACTGATTTAGAAATGTATATTATTATTGATTGGCATACAATCGGTAATCTTGAAATGGAATTGTTTCAAGACCCAATGTATGAAACAACTAAAAAAGAAACATATGAATTTTGGAGAACTATTGCGCGTAGATATAGCGGTAGCAATACAATTGCTTTTTATGAATTATTTAATGAACCAACACTTTATTTTAACCAGTTAGGGGTTGCATCATGGAGTGATTGGAAAAAAACAAATGAAAATATTATTAAACTTATTAGAGCTTATGATAAAGAAACAATTCCACTTGTCGCAGGTTTTGATTGGGCATATGATTTAACTCCACTCCTAATTGAGCCAATTAATGCAGAAAATATTGCTTATGTAACTCATCCATATCCACACAAAAGAAATAAACCATGGGAACCAAAGTGGGAAGAAAATTTTGGTTTTGCTGCAAGTCATTATCCAATTATTGCTACTGAAATTGGTTTTACTTTAGGAGATGAATCAATTAATGCAAATGGCGAATATGGAAATGCAATTATAAATTATCTTGAATCAAAAGGAATTAGCTGGGTTGCCTGGGTTTTTGACCCCGAATGGTATCCAAGCATGATAAAATCCTGGGAATCATTTGAATTAACAGAATGTGGTGAGTTCTTTAAACAAGCTATGAAAAAGTGAAAGTTTATTTTGAATTCATTCCCCGTTCTCTTGAGAAAAGGTAAAGGGAGGTTCGAAAAGAGTAACAGATGAACAAATAAAATTAAGTAAAAACAGAAGAGAATAATTTTTGAACAATCGACCTTCTCTTAAAAAGAGAAGGGGTGCGTTCCCTCTCTTTCTAAGAGAGGGATAAAGGGAGAGTTCAATAAGAATAAAGTGTTAAAAAAAACAACAAATTTTGTATATGTATGATAATTTTTAAATAATTAATACAAACATTGTTCTTTCTCATAATTAGTTAATGTAAAATTATTATTTCTAAAAGAGGGATAAAAGAGAAAGTTAAAAAAATAAATTAAGTAAAAATATTTCGAAAATTTTGTAGTAGAAAGAATTATGAATGAATTTGAATGAAAGCAGAAATTTTTAATAAAGTTAGTAGAAGGTAAAAATAATCCATGTAATTATAATTTTCATTTACCAATAAAATTATGAATAAATTATTCAAAATAATTTTATTAATTTTTTTTACAACTATTACAACATTATATTCACAACAGTATAATGTTCTTCACTACGGTGCTATTGGGGATGGAAAAACCTTAAACACTTCTGCAATTCAGAGGGCAATTGACGACTGTGCTTCAAATGGCGGTGGTACAGTTTATATCCCTGCAGGAATATTTGTGAGTGGTGCTATTCAATTAAAATCAAATGTTACGCTTTATCTTGAAAATGGCGCGGTACTTTTAGGTTCCTCAAATCTAAGCGACTATTATATTGACAGCATAAGAGTTGGATTAATCTTTACAAAAAATTCTGATAATGTGGTAATTACAGGTGATGGCATAATTGACGGAAATGGTGACTTATTTAACTATACCAATCAAAGAAAAAAATTTCTTCCTCCTGAACTTCGATTGTTTACTCGTCAAAAAGAAAATTATTGTCCCGACGATGCAGAAATTCAAGATGGTCCAGTTGAACCTCATCCGCAGAGACCATATCAAATGATTATATTTTCTAATTGCAATAATGTCAAAGTTCATGGTGTTACAATAAAAAATTCACCATTCTGGACTTTACATCTTGCAGATTGCAATGGAGTGATAATTAACAATGTAAGAATTCATAATAATGTTTTAATTGCAAATAGTGATGGAATTGATTGCACTTCCTGTAGTAATGTTGTGATTTCTAATTGTGAAATAATTGGAGGAGACGATGCAATTGTTCTAAATAGTTACAGCACTCATTTTGAATTGCCCGGTTTTCAGAATTTAAAACGACCATCTGAAAATATTGTCGTAAGTAATTGTATTCTGATGTCACGTTCCAGCGGTATAAGAATTGGAGGTATAGACCACAATTACATGAAGAATTATTCTTTCAATAACATTGTAATCTACAATTCAAATCGTGGAATTGGTTTATTTACCGGAATTGAAGGATGGATTGAAAATGTTTCTTTCTCTGATATAATTATTGAAACTCGTTTGCATACAGGCGACTGGTGGGGCAAAGCAGAACCAATTCATATTCAATCAGTTCCCACAACAAAAGGAAGAAAATCTGGAATAATTAAAGATGTTCGTTTTCATAACATCAAAGCTAATAGTGAAAATGGAATAATTCTTTATGCTTATGAAAAAGGCAGCATATCAAACATTACATTTGATGGATTAGAATTATTTATTAAAAATGGTCCTCTGCAAAAAAGTTATGGCGGAAATATTGATTTGCGCCCAACTGCTTTCCAAGATTTGAATTTATTCTGTCATGACATACCTGGAATTTACTTGAAAAATGTAAAAGACATTTTTATTTCAAACTCCACACTCGAATTTGAAAATAATATGGAAGATTTTTTCAAATATGGAATCTGGGCAGAAGGATTTGAAAATATTACAATTAATGGATTAAAAGGAACCCCTCCACCTGCAACAAGAGACATAATGTTTTATCTTGAAAATGGAAAAGATTTTAAGATATTCAACAGTATTATAAAAGCAACATCTGAAAAATTTATAAGAAAGAAGAATGTAACTAAAATTGCATTGAAAAATATTTTCTTTGAATAACAAATTTATAATGCATTATTTTAATTGTTTATATGAATGACGAATAATTATGGAAATCTGGTATGATTACTATTAAACAAAAATGGGGGTTCGCACTTTTACTGTTCCTTGCACTTATTTATCTGGGAATTTTTTATCTTCAAAGGAGTAGAGTTCAAAATAATCCTGTTACCGAAATTTATTTTGCAGATAGAATTACAGCAGCTCACCGTGTTTTAATTGATGAATACAATAAATTAATGGAAGGAAAAGTTAGAGTAATTCCTATTGATTTTCCTCATTTTGATTTTAGCACAAATGAAAGAAAAGAAGTCTTAGCAAGGTCTTTAAGAGGGACAGGAGATGGAATTGATATATTTGCTGTTGATATAATCTGGGTTCAAAGATTTGCAAAATGGTGTGAACCTCTCGATAAATATTTTTCTGAGGACGAAAAAAATAAAATTTTGCCATTAGCTTTAGAATCCTGCTATTCAAATGGTGAACTCGTTTCCGTTCCGCTTAATCGTGTACAGGGTGTTCTATATTATCGAGAAGATTTACTTAATAAACTGAAAAATGGAAAAGAAATAATTAAGAAGATTCATAATAATATAACATGGCAGGATTTTATTAAAATAAAAGAAAAAATAAAAATTGATTATCCATTTTACATTTTTCCAGCCGCAGATTATGAAGGGTTTATATGTATTTTTATGGAATTATTGTTAAGTCAAAATCCTGATTATTTCCATCAATATGGATTTAACCTTGACAGACCTGAAGCACAAAAAGCTTTACAACTGCTTGTTGATTTTATTTATAAATATAAAATTACTCCGCGTGATGTAATTAAATTTACAGAAATACCAAGTTATGCTTATTTTATAAAAAATGATGGATTGTTCATTAGAGGATGGCCAAGCTACGATAAAGATTTTAAAGAGTCCCCAATCGATTCGTCAAAAGAAAAGTATTTGAGAAAAGCTCCTCTGCCATACTTTCAAAATGGGAAACCTACATCAATAATGGGTGGCTGGAATTTGATGGTATCAAAATTCTCTGATAAAAAAGAAGCAGCTGTTGACTTTGTAAAATTTTTATTGAGTGAAAAATCTCAGGAAATATTTTATCGTTTAAGCGGTCATTATCCAGTAATTAAAAAATTTTATTATGATTCTTCATTTGTCAAAAAATATCCTGAGTTTAGAGAAATTCGTAAGTTAATTAAGTCTGCAATACATAGACCGGCTCACGAGGAATATACTCGTTATTCAAAAATTATGTCTTACTATTTTGAACAGGCATTAACAAAAAAAATAAGTGTTGAAGAAGCTCTGATTAAAGCAACAAATTCAATTCAGTATGAAAAAAATATAATTAAAGAATATTAACCATTATGGTTCGACAAAAAGTAAAAAGTAAATTTTCAAAGTATAGATTTGAAATTAAACATGTAACTGCCTTCCTGTTTATTTTAATTGTGTTTCAAATTATAATGGCTCTTGTTCAAAAATCTTCTCTTAATGATTTTCTGGTAGAAACTCAAGCCTGGTATCAAAAATATTCTGCTGAAAGACTTGCAATTATAACATCAACAAGTATGGAACTGCTTTATGAAAATTTATTCATGGAAAAACCTCAAAGTGAATATGATGAACGGCGAATAACTTATTCTTTCAATGTAATTTTTAAGCAACAACTGATTCAAAAAAGTGTGGAAGATATAAGTTTAATTTTGATAAAGAATCATAGATTATATGTAATTGACAGTGGTCAAAAACTTTATAAATTTTTAACAAATACATTATTACCCTATGATAGTCAAAAAGATGCACACATTGAAGCTGTAAATTTATTTTTAACTGTTAAAGATAAAATGAAAGCTTCTGAAATAATTTACAGCACACTGGAGAATAATAAAACTTTCAATATACTTGTGCCGTTTGTCCCCGATGGAGAATATCTTGGCGTGATGTATATGAAAATTACACCTGATTTTTCTTTCCTCACAAAAGAAGTAAGAGCAAACTATGATAAAGTTGCTTTGATTTATACTTCGCTGATTTTTATAGGCTTAATAATAATTTTTGTAATATCATCACAGGCAGTAAAAGAACGGAACGAAGCTCTTCAAAAATTTTATGAAGAACATCAAGAAAATATTGAAAAACAAATTAGACTTGAAAAAGAATCTCTATTTACAAAAAGAATTTATCATACACATCACAAAGCAGAAAAAATAATTGGATTTATAAAAGAAGATGTTCGTAAAATGAATGCACCAGGCATTGAAGAACTTAAAAACAAAGTGATTACTTATTCAAATTTTATTTCAAGAATAATTTATGATATGAAATGGTATGACCAGGATATTAACACAATTATTAATCCAATGTTCAGAACAAATATTAATGAAGTAATTAAATTTATTGTGGAAAATGTATTTCTTAGAATATCAAGCAAAAATGAGATGTTTACTTTTAAGCTTGACCTGGACGATAAACTTCCGCTTGTAAGTGTAAATGAATTTGTAATCTGGGAAATTCTTGAACCTCTTATTCAAAACAGCATTGACCATGGAAATAAAAGATTAATTACTATAAAAATTTCTACAAAGTATGACGCAGGTGAAAATTTATCTTATATAATTATTGAAGACGATGGCGTGGGAATAAAAGAAGAACTTTTAGAATTTAGTGAGAATGGAATAAAAAGAATATTTTTAGAAAATGAATCTACAAAAAAAGTAGAAGGTGCTAACTCAGGATATGGTTGTTATATTGCATATCAAATGGCAGTAGAAAAATGCGGCTGGGATATCGATGCATTTAATCTCAAAGAAGGCGGATGCAGATTTATATTAACAATAAAAAATCATGGTGGGCATTATGAGTAAGAATGAACAAATTAATGTTTTGTTAGTAGAAGATGAAGATTTCGATGTTAAGAGAGTAAAGAATACTCTCAATTATTACAACTCGATGATAAAATTGCAGGATGTTGTTTCAAATGGACTTGCTGCTCTGCAGCTCATAAAAGAGAACCCTGATAAATATGATGTTATTATTATGGACTATCAAATTTCCGGGGGACTTAAAGGCGAAGAATTAATTTCTAAAATGAAAGATTGTGACCCCCTGGTTCAAATAATTGTAATTACTAAAATGACCATAAATATTACCAATTATAATTTTGCCAATAATCTGCTGCGAGCAGGAGCATTCTGGTATTGTACAAAATATCCAGGTAATATTGAAGAATATATTTATCAGCCTACAGATTTTATACTGAGCATTTTTAATGCTTACGAAAAGAAAAAATTAGAAAAGCAAAAAATGAAATCTGATAAACGATTAAAACAAAGCATAGAAAAAATGCTCGAGTCAAAAAAAATTATTGGCGAATCAAAACCGATGCTTCAGTTGAAAGAAAATATTGAAAAGTATGCAAAAAGTGATGTCAATATTTTAATTAATGGTCCTTCTGGAACAGGCAAAGAATTAGTTGCCTGGAATATTCATTTAAAAAGTAAAAGAAAATATGAAAACTTTATTCCAATTAATTGTGGTAGTATACCATCAGAATTAATCGAAAGCGAATTATTCGGATTCGAAAAGGGCGCGTTTACTGGTGCAAATGGAAGTAAAGCAGGACTTTTTGAAATTGCGAACAATGGAACAATTTTCCTCGACGAAGTAGCAGAACTGCCGCCTTCAGCGCAGGTAAAATTACTTAGAGTAATTCAAGATGGTGAAATTGAAAAAATTGGAAGAACAGAAAAAATTTCGGTTAATGTTAGAATTATTGCTGCTACAAATAAGAACCTGGCAAATGAGGTAAATAACAATCGTTTTAGAGAAGATTTGTATTATCGTTTGAATGTTGTTCCAATTGATATTGTCCCGCTTAAAGATAGAGGTGATGATATAATCTTGCTGTTCGATTATTTTCTGGATTATTTCAGTAATGATATGGAAATTCCTAAACCTACTTATGATGAAAAAGTAAAAGAAATTTTATTAAACTATAAATGGCCGGGCAATGTAAGAGAACTCAGAAATGTAGTTCAAAGATTAATGTTAAATTGTACAAACGGAGTTATTACTGCAAAAGATATTAGCAGTCCATTAATTCTTGGAAATCAAATTATTGCTAAAGAAGAAACAAATTTTGAAGATATTTACAATGGACAAGTATTGCCACTTAAAGAAGTTGAAAAACTCTTTCGTATAAAATATTTCAAGTATGTTAGAAGCATATCAAGTTCAGATTCTGCAGCTGCCGAACGTCTTGGACTGGCACCTTCAAATTTCTATAGAATGTGTAAAGAATTGGGTCTGAAATAATGCTGATGTTATTCAATTTTGATGAATCCTCGAAATTGTAAATGAGATTGAACTTATCAGTATTGCAAAATTATATTAAATAAAAAAGAGGTTGTATGAAAAAAATTTATTTACAGCTAATTGTGATTTTATTTTTAACAGAAGGGTGTGCATCAACACTTGTTAAAGATACAGTTGATTTTATTAAAGTAAGAGGAACTCAATTCGAATTAAATGGAAAACCGTATTACTTTGTTGGCACAAATTTCTGGTATGGATGTTATCTGGGTTCTCCTGGGATAACAGGCGATAGAGAAAGACTTAAAAGAGAACTTGATTTATTGAAAGAGTATGGAATTACAAATCTTAGAATATTAGCAGCATCAGAAAAATCATACATTAAAACATCTCTTAATCCTGCGGTTCAACCCGAACCAGGAGTTTTAGATGAAGATTTACTTGAAGGTTTGGATTACCTTTTATTTGAAATGAAAAAAAGAAATATGCATGCAGTTGTGTTTTTAAATAATTACTGGGAATGGTCGGGTGGTTTTGTTGTTTATAATAAATGGTATGGTTCAGGCAAAGAAGTAGACCCAAATCAACCTCCATATACATGGCCTGACTTTATGAATTACTCGGCAGAATTTTACAGGAATGAAAAAGCTAATCAGTATTTTAGAGAGTTCATTAAAAAGATAATTACAAGAAAAAATAAATTTACAAATCAATTTTACTTTGAAGACCCAACAATCATGGCATGGCAGTTAGCAAACGAACCCAGACCGGGCTGGGGAGATGCTGCAATTCCTTATCTCGATTATTTTTATAAATGGATAGATGAAACAGCAGCTTATATTCATTCACTCGACCCAAATCATCTTGTTACAACAGGAAATGAAGGTTTAAGAGGTAGTCTTGATTCAGAAGAAATTTATTTAAAAGCACACCAAAGCAAAAATATAGATTATATGACTTTTCATCTGTGGCCCAAAAACTGGGGATGGTTTGATGCAAAAAGAATTGAAGAAACACTTCCTTCTACAATTGAAAAAGCAGTTAACTATATCAATCAACATTTGATTTATGCAAGACAATTAAATAAGCCCATTACTCTGGAAGAATTTGGTTTGTCACGAGATTTTGAAATTTGTTCGCCTGGAACTCCAACAACTGCAAGAGATAAATATTACAAAATAATATTTGATATTGTATATGACAGTGCTTCTGCAGGGGCGCCAATTGCAGGAACAAATTTTTGGTCGTGGGGAGGAGTTGGCAGAGGTAAAAATAAAGATAATATCTGGCGTGTCGGAGATCCATTTGTAGGTGACCCTCCTCAAGAACCCCAAGGTTTTAATTCAATTTATGATACTGACTTGTCTACTCTTTCAATAATTAAGGAACATTCCGAAAAAATGAATTCTTTGATTCAAAAAGGATTTATTCAAAAAATTTTATCAGAAAAATAATCCCGGATTTTTTATATGAAATTAATATTACCTTTTTTCTTTTCAGTAGTAGTTTTATTTACTTCTTGTATACCTGAGTATAACAGCATTGAATTTCAAAAAAAATTAAATGTAAAACTAACAGATACACTTGCAAGTAAAGAAACTGTTCTGCTTTTTCATAATCTAAAAAAAATATCTAAAGAAAAAATAATATTTGGCCATCACGATGATACTGCCTATGGAGTTGGCTGGTTTGGAAAAGATAGTTCCGATGTGAAAGCTATAGTAAATTCTTACCCTGGTTTGTACGGATGGGATTTTAGTTATTTCACAAATAATGACAATCATCCATTAAAAAATGTTATCCCTAGATTAGTAAGAGAAGCATACTACCGTAATGGGGTAAATACTTTCTGCTGGCATTACAGTAATCCTGTTACAGACAAAGGATTTTATGACACAACAATTGCTGTAAGAAAAATTTTGCCCGGCGGCGGATTCTACTTGAAGTATCTTAGAACCCTCGATTCAATAGCAGACTTTGCAAATAATTTAAGAGACTCTACAGGTAAATTAATCCCAATTATTTTCAGACCATTTCATGAATTCGATGGAAGCTGGTTCTGGTGGGGAAAAAATTTCTGCACAAAAGATGAATTTATTGAATTATGGAGAACTACTGTTAATTATTTACGTAATAAGAAAGGTGTGAAAAATTTTCTTTATGCTTATTCACCCGACCGAAATTTTTATTCAGAAGAAGATTATCTTGAAAGATATCCTGGCGACGAATATGTTGATGTACTTGGTATAGACAATTATTATGATTTTGTACCTGACGGCGACGGCTTAGAATGGATTAAAAGAAAATTAAAAATTGTATCGAAACTTGCTCAAAAGAAAAATAAAATCGCTGCTTTTACGGAAACGGGTCTGGAAGGAATAATAAATCATAAATGGTGGACGGAAAGATTATTAAAATCCTTTGATGATGATTCAATTAATATTGCTTATGTTATGGTATGGCGCAATGCAAATGAAAAACATCATTATGCACCATATAAAGGTCATCCAAGTGCAGAAAATTTTGTTGAGTTTGTATTTAGTCCAAAAATTTTATTGGAAAAACATTTACCAGAAATTTATAGTAAACCCATTGATGATAATATTCTAAAAAAAATTGATTTAGATAAAAAGCTTGATATTATAAAAACACTTGGACTTTACCCAAAAGTATTCTGAAATATTTTCGTATTTAAGCAAAGACCATTTTATCATGTGCGAATATCTGCGACAATCCGCGTTATCACTCTGCGTGAAGTTTATTTTATCGTTCTGAGGAATCCCACCGAAAGGTGGATGACGAAGAATCTAATCATAGTTTTTTGTTTTTAAGAGATTCTTCGTCCGCCTAAATGGCGGACTCAGAATGACAATACTACTTTCTCTGTTGTTTTAAGGAGACCACTGCTACTCTTTTCCCTGTCATTCTGAGGAGGCTGCCGTTATGTGGACGACGAAGAATCTAATCACAGTTTTTTGTTTTTAAGAGATTCTTCATTTCGCTTCACTCCATTCAGAATGACTTTTTATATTACTGCATCATTTTGTAAAAACATGCAAAAAATCATAATACCAATATTACATTTCAAAGAGATTCTTCGATTTTAGACTTTATCACAATTAATCATTATAAAGAACTCTCCCTAACTCCCTCTCTTAAAAAGAGAGGGACTTTAAGCCTCAGAATCTTTACTTCCTGAATATTTTCTTTAATTTTTTTAATAACATAAAATAATTCATCAAAATGATATATATTTTTCTGTCATTCTGAGGAGACCACCAATAGGTGGTCGACGAAGAATCTAATCACAGTTTTTTGTTTTTAAAAGATTCTTCATTTAGCTTCGCACCATTCAGAATGACTGTATTATTCTTTTTTGTTGAGATACTTCGTCCGCCTGCAGCAGACTTAGTATGACTGTTATTATGTTATTTCCTTATCAGAATTTTTTGTTATAATTTTTGTCTTCTCCTCACGAAGCTATGTTTCGTTTTACGATTCTTATAATCTTGGTAATATTGACAGAATCATTTCGCCAGCATCATCTTTTTAACTATATAATTCTTCCCTGCTTTTAATGTGTAAAAATATATTCCACTGGATAGCTCATATTTATCAGCTGAAAATTCTACTTTATAAGTTCCTGCATCTTTGTATTCATTTATTAAAGTTGCTACTTCTCTGCCTAATATGTCATATACTTTTAATTTAGTAAAAGAATCAGAAGGTAATTGATAGGTTATTGTAGTAGATGCATTAAAAGGATTAGGATAATTTTGAAAGAGAATAAATGAACGGAGGGATTCAAATTCAATCGAAGTTAAATTTTCGATAACATCTTTTAAAATCCAGTTATCAGGGTCGAGTTCTACTTTTATCGGTTCACCATCAACTTCGAGCTGCCACTGTTGAGTTTGTGAATTGTTGAACAAATTAAATGTGTATGTATTTGCAAATGTTGTTACTCTTATTTGAATTGGCATTGTAAAAAATTGCGGCTTCGTATTTTGTTTTTGAGTAATAGTAAGATTTAAAATAAATTTATTGTTGTCTGATTCAATATAATCCCAATTATAAAAGTATTGAGGGTAACCTTCGCCGTAAATCCACTCATCAAAAAAATATTTTAAATCAAATCCCGAAACTCTTTCAGCAATTTTCTGAAAATCTTCTGTCGTAGCAACAGAATACGCTAAATTAGGTTCAGATAAATATTCTTGTAAAGTTTGGAAAAATTTTTCATCACCAAGAATTCCTCTCAGCATATGAAGTACAGCAGCCCCCTTATTGTAAGACCGATTATGATTAAAAATTTCTGAAACACTGTTAATATTCTGAACATAAATTGAACCAATAGCTTTTTTAGCAGAACTCATCATTGAATTGATTCTATCCATAAAAATTTCTTTGCCATATTTATCTTCATAATAAATATTTGTTGCATATGTAGCAAAACCTTCGTTGAGCCATATATGATGCCAGTCTTTGCAAGTAACTTTATCACCAAACCATTGATGAGCTAATTCATGAGCAATTATATCTTCAACAAAAGCACCTAATGATGTGCAAGTTTGATGTTCCATTCCGCCACCAAATCCAAATTCAGCATGTCCATATTTTTCTCTTAAAAATGGATACTGCCCAAATTTTTCAGAAAAGATGCGAAGCATATCATTTGTTAAGTCTAATTTGCTTTTATAGTTCAATAAATTTTGCGGATAAATATAATGGTCTACTGGCAGAAATTTTCCACTTTCATATTCATAAGGAGTTTCATATTTGTAATAATTTGTCATTGCTAAAGAAATCAAATAATTAGCTATCGGGTAGCTGTTTTTCCATTTGTATGTTTTAGTTCCATCATGATTATTTACAATCTCGATAAGTTTGCCATTAGAAACAGAAACAAAGAATGAATCAGCTGTAATCCACACCTCAGAGGAATCTGCTTTATCAGCCGGGGTATCTTTGCATGGAAACCAATCTTTAGCTCCATAAGGCTGGCTCAATGTCCAGATAACGGGTTGTTCGTAAGGAGTTTTATCGAAAACAAAACTTCCTCCTATTCCTCCACTTATATCTGGAATTCCTTCATAGGATATTTCAATATCAATTTCTTCATTTAAAGAATAGTTTTTATCTAAATAGATTATTAATTGATTAAAGGAGGTCAACAAATAATTCAAATTATTTCCTTTGCTGACGACCCGGTTAATTTTAAAATTAGAATAAAAATCCAGATAAAAGCTGCTTAAATTTTCTTTTAATGATTTTGCTTTTACTGTAACTATTCCTTGAATATTCTTTGTGTTGTAGTCGATAGATAAATTTAATTTGTAATAAGTGACATCAATAGTAGTATCGCTGTAATAATTAGTTTTTAATAACGAAAGAGTTTTTTCATAATATTTTATTTTTGATTTAGCACAGTATTCTGCATCAACCTGTGCAATGGAATTTGTGAATAAAAATAAAAGAAAGATCGGGATGAATCTTAAAATTTTTCTGGGCATAAGTGTTTTAGATATCACTTTTTATTTGTTTGATGCAGCAATATAAAATGTATAAACAGAAATGCAAAAGTAAATTTCAGGATGATGTTTTAATCATTTATTTTGGCAATTCACATAGCTGTGTTAAAACTCCATGTGTAGATTTTGGATGTAAAAATGCATATCTATAACCTTCAGGACTTAATTTAGGTTCGGTATCAATTAATTGAACTCCTTTTGATGCAGCTTCCTTTAGTGCACCAACTAAATCTTTAACAGCAAACGATATATGATGAATACCTTCGCCCTTGTTTTCTATAAATCTTCCGATTGGTCCAAAAGGTTCTGTCGATTCAATCAGATAAATTTTAGTTTGGCCAATTGTGAAGTAAGCAGTTCTTGTCTTCTGCGTTCTTGATTCATCAATTGAATCGCATTTTAAGCCAAGTACACTTTCATAATATTTAATTTTTTCATCTAAATGTTTAACTGCTATTGCTATATGCTCAATATGTGTAATTTCCATGATATTGATTCCTTTTTTGTTAAATTAAAATTACGAATAGTAACACATTAACAAAAGGGAAAATTCAAAAAATTTTTATTTAGTGATAAAAATAACACTGATGACCTTTCAAATATTCGGAACAAGGCCATCAGTGTTATATAGTCTAAAATTAATTACTAAAAATTACTTGCCAAGGCAATAAACTACCCCAGCAAAGATTCCTAAAAAGTCAGCTCCGTCTGTATGATAAAATACTTCAGCAAAAGCATTTAATTGAGGAGATAATTTATAATCTACTCCACCTAAAACTCTGAAACCTATATTTGTTTCCGATTCACTTTCAGAACCAGAACCAATGTAAGGTATATTATATTCGAAGGATGTTCTGCCAATAACAAATCCAATCCCAGCCCCAGCATAAGGCTTTAAAGAAGAACTTTCTAATGGGAAGTAATATTTTCCTAATGCTGCAATAGTAATTTCAGTAAAAGTAAAATCTGCTTTACCATATGGACTTAAATCACCATAAGTTTTTGACCAAAAGTCTACAACCGCATCTAAATGAATGTTTGAAGTAATTGTACCAAGATTTGCAGCTGCACCAAATCCAATTGTATTTTCTATTGGGTCTTCAGGGGCAACATAACCAAGTTTCACTCCAACACCTTTCAATCCAATATCAGTTTGTGCAGTTACACCAAAATTGAATAAGAAAATAAATACCAAAA
The DNA here is from genome assembly GCF_036860675.1 of Rosettibacter primus. Taxonomy (NCBI): domain Bacteria; kingdom Pseudomonadati; phylum Ignavibacteriota; class Ignavibacteria; order Ignavibacteriales; family Melioribacteraceae; genus Rosettibacter; species Rosettibacter primus. The sequence continues at coordinate 83,365 of NZ_JAYKGK010000003.1, read as the reverse complement.
TAGTTTTGATTATACGACTCATAGCTTACTCCTGTAATTAATTTGTGATTTAGTTTATTTATTAATCTATCATTTATTGATAGAGTTTTAATTATTGTTTAACGAAAACAATTGGACTAAAGAAGTAAGCACTTTCATAAATTCCATTTATGTTAATTTCCCAATCGAATGAGATAGTTACAGGCGATATCCCCTTTGTTCCTAAATTTGTAGTAGTTAGTTTAATATAATTATTGCCATTTTTTTTAACTTCAAGATAAAGATTTTCAATGTCATAAGCTTTATCATAAATCCATTCAATGTAATTTGCAGGCTGCTCAGCAGGGGATTTCAAATTAAATGTAACAGCATTAGGTGAACCATCATCAAAAATTAACTGACCCTCGTACCAGTAACCAATATTTAGAGTATGTTCTTTTGTTAAAACCAATTTAATTTTTTTACCTGCAAAAGCTGATTCAACTCCACCTTGAAGATAACGGTTCATAGTTGCTGTCCATGTGCCGAGTAACCACCCCTTAGGCCGCGGCATAGTAACTGTAAGTTCTTCTTCTTGATTTGATGATATTAAATCGTCTTTTTTATCACAGCTGCTAATTAAAAAACAAAGTAAAATCAAAATGAAAAAAAACAAGTGTTTCTTCATTTGCATTACCCCCTGCTTTTATTAACATTACTTTAAAAGAATCATTTGTTTTGATTCATTATAATTTTCTGTTTCAATTCTGTAATAATAAACACCACTCGATAGATTGTACGCATTGAAACTGACTTTATATGTGCCTGCATCTTGAATCTTGTTGACAAGATTGGCAATTAGTTTTCCTAAGAAATCGTATACACTTAACTTAACATACGCTCTTTTCCCAATTGTGTATTCAATCGTTGTATTTGGGTTAAATGGATTAGGATAATTTTGTTTGAGAGAGTATGAATTGGTGATATATTTTTCTTTAACAAGAGCTGTTGGATTTACAGAACGATATACATAACCATTTTTTGCTCCAGCATAAATATATCCTTTAGAATCAACTGCAAGAGAATAAACTGGAATGTCTGTCAAACCTGATTTAAGTTGAGTCCACTTATTGCCATCATCCGTAGAAATATAAACGCCACTTAAAGATGTCCAGAAATCTCCGCCATCTGCTGCAGCAAATAAATTACCACTCGAATTAATTGCAAACGAACGAGTAACTGTAGCCATAAGATTCAAATCGAAAACACGGTTCCAGGTATCACCATTATCAGTTGAATAGTAAATGCCTTCAGCGGTTCCTGCAAAAATTTTATTGCTACGACTGATAATAAAAGAATATATTTTAGCTCCAGTCCAGCCAATTTTTGTCCATGTAACTCCATTATCCTTCGAACGATAAATACTATGTCCATCAGTACCAATGAAAATATCTCCATTAGAATTAAAGATTATTGATGTTATAGTTGCACTTTGTAAATTAATATTAATTGGGTTCCAGTTATCGCCATTGTCGGTTGAATAATATAATCCTCCCATAATAGTTCCAACATAAATGTGACCACTCGAATTGAATGCAAAGGAACAAATCCATGTCCAGGCAATATTCTTATTTACAGTAGTCCAAGTTGTACCATTATCAGTTGAACGATAAATTCCAGCATTATCAGTTCCTACAAAAATGCTTCCATTTGGACTAATGACCATGCAATTTACCCATTTGTCAGATAAACTTGTCTGCAGCCAGCTATTACCGTTATCTGTTGAAAGAAACACTCCTTTCCCATAAGTTCCAGCGAATATATATCCATTCGAATTAACTATGAGCGAGCTTATTGGTTCAGAAGCAGGACCATTTGATTTCAGCCAATAATCCTGACTAAATACTTGACTCAATAAGCTGAAAAATAAAGCAAGTGATAAAATATTTTTTTTCATTTTGCACCTTTATCTAATAAGTAACATCTTTTTCACAACATTATATTTTTCAGTTTTTAACTGATAGAAATAAATTCCGCTTGCTACATTGTATCCAAGATTGTTCGTTCCATTCCATTCAACATTATGATATCCAGCTTCTAATTCACCTTTAAATAAATTTCTAATTAATCTTCCCCTTACATCATAAATGTTTAGTTCAACATTACATTTTTCTGCAAGAGAAAATTTTATTTGAGTTGCTGGATTAAATGGATTGGGATAATTTTGATAAAGTTTATACTCGTATGAGTGTGTTTCTTCAGTTAAAGATGTAATTATTGCCCTGAAATCAAAATTTATTTTTGTATAGTTACCTGCAAAATCATAAACAATAATTTCTACATAATTTGTAGCATTATTTTGAATGTCATCCTTTGTTGCTTTATAAAATATTTTTGAAGTTGATGGATCATACATTAATTCTTTTTCTTTACCGTTAATCAATATTTTCGAATTTGCTATATCTAAACCAGAGCCAAATTTATTTTCTTTAACAACTGCATAAATTTCAGGATATACATCAACTATAGAATTTTGTTTTGGTCCATAATCAATTACTTGAGGTGCTTCTTTATCTGATATACTTGTTAATTCAATTCCTAATGCAAATTCTCCCAGTTTATTTGTGCTTACAATTACAGTATCACTTTTAAGTTCACCTCCAAGATAAACCCAGTTGAGAAGTTTTTTATCATAATAATATATTTTAATATTTGATGAATCTTCCATACTCAAATTAAATTTCTGTAATTGTTCAGGATGAATAATCATCTTAATAGTATAAGGTGATTTCATTGTATCCTGCAATACTGTTTCTCCGCTTTTCTTAAATGCAATACTCATTATATTACTAATTAAAACGAGATTGCTTTCATATAATTCATATTTATTCTTTGTTGAAAAATGATAAACTGTGGCAGATCTATTCATCCTAATTACTTTAGGTGATTGAAAAGGTTCTGCTTGATAAAAAGAAGGAAGATATGAACCGATAGTTGTAATTATCATTTCCCCTGTATCGACTGCAGTGCCTACGACAGTCCCAATTACATCTCCAACATCAGAAGCAACATCAATAATAAACTCCTGACCGGCTACAATAATTTTTTCAACTGTATTGATTATGTTTAGAAATGATTGTTTAACTAAGGGAATGACACCTGAGAACAAATCATAAAGAATTGAAGAAAAGCTGTCGCTTTCCATTTCGTCTGAATATTCATTTGTATAGATTAAATAATTTTCTCCGTTTGAATAAGCTTTAGAAAATTTTCTCGGGAAAGTGATTTCATCATAATATTTTCCATTAATTCCAAATGATAATCCTACACCAACACCAAGAGCTGCATCAAGGTCAATGCCAAGATTAAGAGCATATCCATTCCCTCTGATTTCTGAGGTTGTAATATCAATTGGAATGGTCGGATTATAAGAATTCCTAATAGCTTTTGTAACCTCAGAAAGAATATCAGAACCAAAAGGGACACTCGTATTTTTAGTAAACAATCCTAAAATCTTACTGCCTGTTTGTAATAAACTTGGATAAAGCTCTTTTGGGACATCGAATGTAGTGCTGTAATATTTATTTCTTGAAGCATTAAAAAGATTTAAGCCTCCTCCTCCTTTGAGCGCAAGACTCAATCCATTAAAATTCAGAGATGGATTAATTTTTGTTTCAACTGTTACTTCGGCTCCTATTCCTGCATCAAAAAAGCTGAAGTTTCCTCCACTTAAATCAAAATTGTCTTGAGATTTCAAACCGAAATCAAGAGCAGAAAAATTAAAATTAAATGCCTGACTAAGTTCAACAGAACCAGCAGAATTATCGGTAATTGATGGATGAGACCGATTGAAATTATTTAATTTGAGTCCTACTGCAATTCCCACAGATGGATTTAAAGCATTTAACTCGATGCCCTGTATTTTTGATTGCAAACCTACCCCAATTGAACCCTCTATTCCTAAACCGAAGTAAGTTTTTATTAAGGCATCATTAAATATCGGGAAGACTCCTGCTGTAGCATTTAATGTTTCAATTAATGCTGAAAGAATCGCACCAACACCTGGAGAAAGTCCAATTCCTGCAAAAGACATTGTTTCCAATAAGAAACCAGCTTGAGCCATTTTAATTTCTTCGGTGCTTAAGTTCAATTGAGTAAATCCAAATTTTTGTCCAAAGAAAGTTTTTACAGTAGATGAAGTAGTAGATACTGTAGCAGAGCCTACTGCTATATTTGCTTCGGGAACTTTTACTTCGGCAGTAAGACTTGCTTCCAATCTTCTATCGAGGGAAATATTTTTATCTTGATTTAATTGAATTTCCAATCCACCTCCAGCTTCCCCTTTAACTGATAACTTAGCAGCAGAAGCAGAGACACCGGCACCAATTGAACCTGCAGATCCACTAACACCTGCACTTCCACTTGCAAAAACTGTCCATGTTCTTTGAAAAGGTGACGGAATTCTTTTTATTCTAAGTTCATATTGTGATGAGTTGAATGAATAGAATGTGTCGCTTACAGTAATTCCATTGCCTAAAGTAAAAGTCATAACAGAATCTACAAACAAATATCCTGGCAAATCCAGTCGAAAAACTCCTCTCTTCAAAAACATTCCTTCAACATTAATATTTCTGTTAGAAGAAATTAAAAGTGCTTTTACTTTTGAATTAGAAAATACTTGATTGCCATTTGAAGTTAATTTGAAATAACAATAGCCTGCTCCATTTTTAGGAACTTGAATATTTTTTATAGAAGGACCAGGCAGAAGAGTATCAATTTGAGCATTAATATTTAATGCAACAATTGAAATTTTATGAGGCAAATCAATTGTTCCATGATAAGAACTTAATCCAAAATCGTCTGTTGCTTTAATGTAATATTCAATATCATTATTACCAACAAATTGCTGAGGAATTGTTGCTGAATAAGAATTGGGTGGACTAAAATTCATTTGTAAAGTTTGATATGTAATTTGTCCTAATTTTCTGTAATAAAGTTTAGCTTCAGAAACATTATTTGTACTGTCTGTAATTATTGCAGTAATATTTATTGCCGTATTCTTTGATGATGCTTCAACAATATTGTGTTGAATTTTGGGTGCAACATTTGGAAGTATTGCTAATTGATATGGATTTTGTGCGGGATTAGTCTTTGGCTCAGAAACTGTAACATTGCCATCAGTTGCTGTAATGTAATAATCAATTCCGGGAGATTTAACCACCGGCGAAGGGATAATTGCATAGTATTTATCTTCACCATATTTAATCATTTGAACACTGCTGTAATAGTTCTGATTAGTTTTTTTATAAAAAAGTTTGACAGAAACAACAAATGGTTCTATTTCATCTGTAATCACTGCACTAATTTTGAATGATGTTCCTTCTGTCCATGCTTTTCTATGAAGAGCTAATGATGAATCTGTAAGTTGTATTTTTGGCATAGATGCAGGATTGTAATAAATTGTATCTGAACTTATGTGAGTGTTAAAATTAACAGTGACTACAATTTCTCTTTTTTCATTTTTTGCAATAGGGTCAGAAGATTTGTATTGAACAAGATAGTTGCTCGAGATATTGTTTGAAATATAATTTAATATCTGGCTGAAGTCTGAATGGATATCAAATATACTACCATTTGTAACATTAGTAATAGGAATAAATTTTGAATAAAGATTTAAGTTAGTTAAAACAAAAAGAGTAATATTATTTTCAAGACAGGAGTTAACAGCTTCATCAATAGTAGCACCACCTTGATTGGGGTCTTCATCTGTAATAATTATCAAAATTTTTTGTGAACCTGGTCTAAATGAAAATGACGAAGCTGATTGTTTGATTGCAAAATATCCGGGTTCTTTTCCACCCTCGGTTTTATTTAATGTCCACAAATTATTTTTAAAGTATTCAGGGTCACTTACAAGTATTCCATTATTTTCAATTATAGGATTACCAGAATTTGCTGAAGCACCATATCTGCACAATCCAAGTGCATAATCAACGCTAGAAGCAGCAAGATTATTTACAAAGTTTATAACATTATTTGAAACCGCTGATTGCTCATCGCCCATACTTCCGCTGTTATCCATAATGAAAATAATATCAGCTAATCTTGCATTACCTGATTGTCCGGGCTGAATAATATTAAAATTTTCTGTTTGAAGTATTCCATCTTCATAAACTTGAAAGTTTGGCAGTGATAATGTACTAATGGCATTATAGAAAGTATCTACAGATACATTCAATTGTAAATTCGGAAAGTTTTGAATATCCAGATTTATAATCTTTGCTGAAAGTGGTGCAGCATAACCTTCACCGCTTAATTCAACTTCATAGATTTGATTAGAATTGTAATAAATTTTCAATTTACCTTTATCAATTCCTCGTGTTGAAGGTTTGTAAGTAACGAGCAGTTCCTTAGATTTATTAGGTGAAAGATAAAATAGAGATGCTAATTCTTTTGAAGTTCTTATTGAGAAATCAGGAGTTAAATTTATTGTTTCATCATATGAAAGAATTAATTGATTTGCCCCTAAAATATAAGTGAAATGATTATTTGTAATTTTTATTGAGTCAATTGTAACACTTTGCAATGACCTGTTTGTAATAATTAAAGGAATTGTTTTGCTGTCTTTCAAATCAACAAGACCAAAGGATAAAGTTTCGGGTGTAGTAGTAATTTTTGATAATACTTTTCCTTTCAAAGGAATAGATATAGGTGAATTGTCTTGTATGTTATTATAAATCAGTAAGTTGCCTTGTACATTAGTTGCAGATTGCGGATTGAATTTTAATTTGACTGAAATAGTCTCAGCTTTTGTAACCCATTTGTTTTTAGGTGGTGAGGTGCTGAAAGTAAATAAGTTATTATCTGTTTCAATTTTGTTTATAAATAAATCAATTGAACCCGTGCTCGTAATAATCTTCACAATTTTTTCAATGTAAGAACCAAGCACTGCTTCACCAAAGTCAATTTCGCTTTCTGACAGTGAAAATGAAATGCTTCCATTATATGGTGTTGTTGAAAAAGGTTGATAATCAACTAATCCATCAATTTTTTGCCCAATTCCATTTGGATTGTTTGAATGAGTTGGTCCAGTAGGATCTCCCCAGAAATTATTTTTTGCAATCAATGTTGTTGAACTGTAATTTTTTATTGCATAAGTGTTATTATAAAAATCATTATTTAGAATGATTGGATTGGCATTATTTCTTGTAACAATTGCATAGTTTGATTTTGTAAATCTGCAATTTTTTATTTCCGGTGATGAGTTATCAATGTTTTGATAAACATTATTAAAAAGACAATTACTAAACTGTGCAGCAGAATTATAACTTATTTGAATTTGTGCATCACTGCTTGATAGTCCAACAAAATCTACATTATCAGCAATAAGATTGCCTTTAGAACTAGTACTGTAGCCAATTGTAATTCCAGAACTGGTTGGGAAATAAATTTTTGTGTTTGGTTCGATTGTAAGTGTAGCATTATCTCTAATTAATAGTGAATTAATGTAATAAGGTGAATTTTCGCTTTTAATGATTACATTTTTATTAATAGTGCCTTGATAACAAATTCCTGGATAAGAAACATTTGTATCATATATTAAATCTTTTACAGTTATTATGGCTCCATCTTCAAGAATTATCGGATAATTAACAGCTTTAAATATACAGCTGAATACTGATGCATTTGTATTTTCAATCAGCAAATATGAATTATCGAAAGCGCAATTTGATAAATTACCTGTGCCACATTGATTCTTAAAATAAATTTTAGAATCACTCGAAATAGTGCCTTTAAAATAAACATTACTTGCATTGAGAGTCCCTTTTGAAGAAGAAGATGAACCCACTGTAATTGGAGTTGATGATGTGAAATAAATTTCATTACCTGATTCGATTTGTAAAGTTGAATTATTTTTAATTGTTAAGTAATCAATGAAATAAGGAATGTTATAATTTTTTAGATTATAATCTGCATTAATTTCTCCATGAAATAAAATTCCATAATTATTATTGTTTGATAATAAATGTAGATTAGAAGGAGTTACTTTTCCTCCATTTTTTAATTCGATTGGAAAAACACAATTGCCAAAATTTGTGTTATTGATTAAAACATCACAATTCTCGATTTGGAGATAGGTATTATCGAAAGTACAATTATCAAATGTTCCGCTTGCTGAAGCATCTTTGAAGTAAATTTTTGCATCACTTGACTGCGTTCCTTTAAAAATAACACCATTAGCAATCAATGCCCCTTTTGAAGATTGACTGTAACCAACAGTTATATAAGATGATGTAGTAAATCTAACTTCAACGCCATTTTCAATTGTAAGTGTTGCACCATCACGAATAGTTATTGAACCTGTAACATTGTAAGGGCTGTTGCTGATTGTCCAGTTAGTGTTTGTATTAATTGTGCCCTGTACATTGGTTTGAGAGAAACTTAGAGTAACAACCAAGAAATAAAAGAAAACAAAATACCTAAGATTTGTTTTCATTTATTATAATTCAATTGTTGCCTCTCAAACCGGAAAGGAAAAATCTTTGAATCTTCAGAGACAGGAAAATTTATTCATTAAATATTTTTCTATGATAAAGTATTTTGTTTTCAGAATATTTAGTTGTCTATTATAAAATTAATAAGAAGAAATAATATTGCAAATGAAAAATTTTTTAATGTTGTTGAAATCACAAAAAATGGCGAGAATTGATTAAAAGAAAATTTGTAATAATTACTTGACAAAGCGAGTGATAAACTATATTTTTTGACACAAAATTTGTGAATTTATTTATTGTATTCCGCGTTAGCTCAATGGTAGAGCATGCGGCTGTTAACCGCAGGGTTGCAGGTTCGAGTCCTGCACGCGGAGCGAAGGGACTTGTGGTTAATCTCCAAGTCCCTTTTTTTATGAACTTGAGCAGTAGAAAATTGTTTTTTGGTAAAACAATTCAGGTGCTCTGTTCGCAATTAATTTATTTATTAACATTTTTAGGAGCATCTTTAAGATGGCAGAAAAAGTAAGAGGAACCGTTAAGTGGTTCAACAGTTCTAAAGGTTACGGATTTATTTCACGCAAAGATGGAGATGACGTTTTTGTTCATTTCCAGGCAATCGTTGGCGAAGGCTACCGCAGTCTTCAAGAAGGTCAACAGGTTGAATTCACTATTGCTCAAGGACAAAAAGGTCCGCAAGCTCAGGAAGTAAAAGTTATAAAATAATTCATTTGCAGAATTTAACTTAGCTTCAATTAAAGCCCAATTAAATTTTTAGTTGGGCTTTTTTAATTTGTTCTTAAAATACTTTTTCAGCTTTTCTAATTTTGGTGAGATAACAAAACTGCAGTATGGCTGATATGAATTGTTGTTGTAATAATTTTGGTGATAATCTTCAGCTTTATAAAAATTTTTGAATGGACTAATTTCTGTTACAATTGGATTTTCCCAAATTTTACTTTTATTTAATTCTTCTTTTAATTTTTCTGCAATTTTTCTTTGTTCATCATTGTGATAAAAAATAACTGAACGATATTGAGTGCCTACATCTGCACCCTGTCTGTTTAATGTTGTAGGGTCATGTGTGCTGAAAAATATTTCTAATAATTCTTTGTAAGAAATTATTGATGGGTCGAATGTAATTTGAACAACTTCTGCATGACCTGTTTTACCAGTGCAAACATCCTCATAAGAAGGATTGGGGAAATTTCCTCCTGAGTAACCGCTTTCTACTTTTATTACCCCTTTTATTCTTTGAAAAATTGCCTCACTGCACCAGAAACATCCTTCTCCCAAAGTTGCAATTTCATATTTACTGTAACTCATTTTAACTTCTGATTGAATTTTAATTTCACTATGCTTATTCATTATTAGCAGAATGATAAAGAAAAGTTTGATGTATATCATTGTGTTAAGAATTTTTATTAAAGACAAAAAATTTACCCGAATAGTTCATAAAAAATTTTTTTGATGTATTTATAAATAGAAATAATTAAATTCACATAGCTTCTATTTCTGTTCCTTTCTAAAAAGAAATACAATGGGGGTAAACATGAAAAAATTCCTTCTTGCGTTCATATTTTTGAAACATTTAATTATTTATGCACAAGTAGCTAATCATATTGTTATAGCAGAAATTTATGGAAATGGGGGCAATAGTGGAGCTATTTATAAATATGATTACGTTGTTTTGTATAATCCAACACAAAGTGATGTTAACATAACGGGCTGGTCTTTGCAATATTCACCAGCTACAAATTATAATTACAGTAATAATTTATTAACCTTAAATGGAACAATAAAATCTAATAGTTACTATCTAATTCAACTTTACAGCGGAGGAGATATAGGTAATTCATTACCGACAACTCCAAATATTACTGGCAATATCAATCTATCTGGAACTGCTGGGAAAATAGCTTTAGTAAGTAATTCTGAGGCAATAACTAATAAATCAGATGTAGATGTTGTTGATTTTGTGGGATATGGAAGTTCAGCAAATGAATATGAAGGAAGTAACTATGCAGTTTATCCAAGTTCTTCTGCTAAAAGTCTTTGTAGAAAAGATAACAATGGTAATGAAACATATGGAATCAATGGAAATGGTTGGGATTCCGATGATAATAGAAATGATTTTTTCTCCAACGCTATTCCATCACCTCTTCCGGTTGAACTAATATCATTTACTGCAATGCCATTTAGAAATAAAGTTCAATTAAACTGGTTAACAGCAACTGAAGTAAATAATTATGGATTCGAATTGCTACGATTAAATAAATCATCCCATGCAAATAATCAATGGCAAAAAGTTGATTTTATTCCGGGAAACGGAAATAGTAATTCACCTAAATTTTATTCATATGTGGATGAACCCTCAGGGGGATATGAATTTTTGTATAAACTAAAACAAATTGATTATGACGGCACATTTGAATACTCAGATGAAATTTCTGTAAAACTTGAGTTGCCAAATCAAGTTAAATTACATCAAAATTTCCCCAATCCATTTAATCCAATTACAAAAGTTAAATACTCAATTCCTGATGATGATAGTCATTCAGGTAAAAAAATCATCATTAAAGTATTTGATGTGCTTGGAAAAGAAATAAAAACCCTTGTTAATGATTTTTATTATCCTGGGAATTATGAAATTGAATTTGATGGAAGTAATTTATCGGCAGGTATTTATTATATTGTGCTTATGACGGAAAATCAAAAATATATTAATAAATGTTTATTAATAAAGTGAATCTTATTCTGGTTTATTACATCAAATAGTCAAACAAAATACTTCAGGAGGAAATATGAAGAAAAATATTGGAACAACAGACAAAATAATTAGAATAATTATAGGTCTCGCAATAATAGTCATTGGAATTTTTTCTCAAAGTTTATGGGGATTAATTGGATTAATACCAATACTTACAGCATTAACTGGTCGATGCCTATTGTATGTTCCATTTGGTATCTCGACATGTAAAACCGATCAATCAGAAAATACTAAATAAATTAAATTACCGAAATTGAATAGCTATTGATAATATTTAAGCTGTTTTAAGGATTAGAATTTAGCGAAAGCATATTGTATCCTTATATAAATTGCTTTTGAGTAAAGCTGATTAGATTGTAATATTATTTTGTATACTTTGAAGCATAGAATTTTATTTCAATTTTATTAATGCTTCATTTATTGAAGGATTATTATCGTAACTTCTTATTTGTCAATTTTTGACTTATATTATTCTAAGCAGGAATCTCACAAAATTTTTATAATAAAAGAAAAACAAGATTATTGTTCTTTTAACCCTAAAAACTCAAGTAATCTATTATGTGCATCTTCTGATAATTGCACATTGTATTTTTTGTAAAATTGAATTGTATCTTCTACCGATTTGAAGAAGTGCTGACAATTTTCACAGCTTTCGAGGTGAGCTTTAATTTCAATGCACATTGGTGAATTAAGTTCTTCACCAAGATTATCACAAATGTGCATCATTACATCTTTGCAAGTTGGTTTATTCATAAGCTAATCTTTTATTTAATTCGTTTCTCAAAAAAGCTCTTGCGCGATGAAGTCTTGACTTTACAGCTGGTATGGAAAGGTCAACAATTTTTGCTGTTTCTTCGGTAGACAATCCTTCTACATCTCTTAACATAAATACAATTCTATATTCTGGCGAAAGTTTTTGAATTGCTTCATCGAGAATTCTTTTGAGCTCATTATTTTCTGTTACATGTTCTGGAGTTACTTTCCATTCAGCTATGTGTTTTTCATCAATTAAAGCATCGTCATCATCAAGAGAGGTAAACCCATATTTGTTCTCACTACGGGCAAGCATCAAACAATGATTTGCTACTACACGATAAAGCCATGTAGATAATTTTGAGTCCCCGCTAAACTGATGTAAATTTTTTATCATGCTTAAAAAAGTTTCCTGCATTGTATGTTCTGCTCTTTCTTTATTTCGACAGATTTTAAAGGAAAAATTGTATACAGTTTGTTCGTATATTTTCACAAGTTCTGTTAAAGCTTTTCTGTCACCTTTTTGTGCTTTTTCAATTAATTCTTTTTCATTCATTGAGTATGATGCCATTATTTTAATTAAGATTCATCTATTTGGTTGATTATTCAAACTTTTCCATAAATAAATACTTGCTATTGAACAATATGGATGCCAGTTGTTCTTTTTTGCAATATTTATAATTTTATTGCTGTCAGGTAAATTTTTCAATCCGTAATTTAACATTACAGCTTTTCTAATTCCAAAATCTGAGTAAGGAAGAACATTCATTCTTCCTAATGTAAAAATTAAAAACATGTGAACAGACCAGATTCCAATACCCTTTACTTTTGTTAACTCGTTTATAATTTCTTCGTCGGTCATAGTAGAAATTCCCCGCAGTGTAATTTTGTTATTTATAATTTTTTCAGATAAATCTTTTATGTATTTTACTTTTGCGTTTGACAAGCCTAATGCACGTAAATTTTCATCGCTTGTTTGTAAAATTAATTCTGGTGTGGGTTTGTTATTGTAATTTGACATAAATTTTTTCTCAATTGCTGCGGCAGCATTCATAGAAAGCTGTTGCCCGATTATTGCTCTTAATAAAGCAAAAAAGTATTTTTTGTGTGGTTCTATTTTGCATGTGCCGTAGTTTTTTATTAATCTTGATAGAACAATATCATTCTTTGAAAGATGTTTTATGGCTTTAGTAATTTCATTATTAAGCATAATTTTATGAATAAAATGGAAAATCAATTAATAATTACATTAAGTAAAAACAAATTACTGAAAAATATTGAGATTTCTAAAATCGATTTCAGTAAGATTAAAGGAAAATTATTAACTCTAAACGAAGGACAAATAATTTACCGCGAAGGTGATGCTGTAAATGAAATTTACTTGGTAATAAATGGCGAGGTAAATGTACTTAAAAAACGATTGCTTGGCAAAAGTAAATCATATATCTATTCTGACAATTCATTTTTTGGACATGAAGAATATTTGGAACAAACATCACGAACATCAACTGCTGTTGTTTTGCGGGATACCTATTTAATTGTTTTATCGAAAGATGAAATTGATGATTTAATTAAACAGGATGAGAAAATTAAATTAAATATGCTCGAACCAGTTTCTGAGCATGAAGATATTTACGAAGATAAAGAAACGAAGCATCCAACATTTGAAGAAATTTCAGAAACAGAAAATGAACATACGGAAAAATCAGTTGAAAATTTCTTTAAGTCTATTGCAGATGTATCTTCTGAAAACAAAGTAGTAGAACCTTTGATTGATAATTCTATAAATGAAATTAAGAAAGATGAAGAAGTGTCTGATGTAGAAAAAGTATTGTTTAATGATGATGGAATTCCGAAACCAGAAGTAGATTTGTCAAAACCATCTGAAGAATTTAAAGAAGATTTTTTAGAATCAATGCTAAATGAAAATGGAATTCCAAAACCGGAGTTTGAACTGCCTGAACAAAAAGAAGAAAAAGAAATTCAATCCAGTTTTAATGATAATATTGATGATACATTTTTCCAGATTTTAAGCGGAGCAGATCAAAGTACTTCAAGTTCATTAAGTGATGAAACTTTGGAAAAAACAGAGGAAAAGATAAAAGCAGATTTCGATGAATTTTATGATTCACCTGAACATGTTGAAAATGAAGAAGAAATTATTCAAGAAGAGCAAGCTCAGAAAATTGAGCCAGCAAAAGAAGAATTGGAAATAAAAGAAAACATTACCTGGCAGGATTATGAGACTGAAGAAATATTTAAAGAAGTTGATGAAAAATTAATAAACATTAATGAAAAAAAAGAGATTAAAGAAATCAAAAAAGATATAGAGCAAGAGGAAATAAAAATGAAAATTGATCAACTTCAAATGATAATCAAAGCTGCCGAGCTTGTAAACTCAACTATTAAAATAGATGAAGTTTTGAAAAATATAGTTGAGGTTGCAACAGAATTAACAGATGCCGATAGAGGTACATTGTACCTCATAGATAAGGAGAAAAATGAACTCTGGTCTTTGATAGCAATGGGTTCGGAAATTAAAGAGATAAGATTAAAAATTGGCGAAGGTATGGCGGGCTATGTTGCCAGAACTGGAGAAATACTGAATATAAAAGATGTATCTAAAGATTCAAGGTATCGTTCCGATTTTGACAAAGCAAGTGGTTACGAAACTAAAAATGCTTTGACATTCCCTATTAAAAATAAAAAGGGAGAAATAATTGGTGTTCTTCAGTTATTAAACAGCAAGAAAGGCGAATTCTCTAAGTATGATGAAGAACTTCTAAATGCAATGTCAATACATTCTGCAATTGCTCTTCAAAATGCAGAACTTGTAGAAAAATTATTGCAGGCTGAAAGAGTTCAATCACTTGGCAAGATGGCTAATTTTTTAATCCAGGATATTAAAAAACCGATTCTTGTAAGCAAGCGTTATGCAGAACATTTGAAGAATAAAAATTTATCTCCCGATAATGTTCAAATTGTTGATATGCTGCTCGAACAATTAAATCATGTAGCTGATTTAGTTCAAACTACTTCAAGCTATTCAGAAGGAAAAACAATTTTAAGAACCATTACTGTAAGTCTTAATAAAACATTGACAGACTATTCAACACGAATTGAAACTTATGTGGAATCGCGCAATTGTAAAATTGTTAATGAATTTGATAAAGATGTAAATGTAAAACTTGATGTCAAAGAATTTTATCAGTGTTATATGCACTTAATTAAAAATGCTTGTGATGCAATGCCCGATGGCGGAACAATTACAATTTCTACAAAAAAAGAAGAAAAAGATAAGAAAGTAAAAATACTTTTTAGCGATACAGGTCTCGGCATTGCTGAAAGCCTTAAAGAAAAAATTTTTGAACCATTTTTCACTCAAGGGAAAAAAGAAGGAACAGGTTTGGGATTATCTATTACAAAACAAATTGTTGAAGCACACGGTGGGAAAATTGAAGTCCAGAGTTCACTTGGTGAAGGAGCAACTTTTGTTATTACTCTTCCGACTGTAACTGTTTTATAAAATGATTTTGTGATTGAAGATTTTGATTGAGTTAATTTCATTTTATGAATTATAATTTAATTACAATTTTAGGTCCAACTGCTGTTGGAAAAACAAGATTAGCTGCATTATTGGCCAACAGGTTTGATGGAGAAATAATTTCTGCAGATTCCCGCCAGGTTTATAAAAGAATGAATATTGGCACAGGAAAAGATTTAGATGATTACATAGTTGACGGGAAAAAAATTCCATACCACTTAATAGATATTGTTGAACCTTCAGAAGAATTTAATCTTTTCCTTTTTACACAACATTTTTATAAAACTTTTCAAGAAATTAATTCAAGAAATAAAATACCGTTTCTTGTTGGAGGAACTGGTTTATATCTTCATGCAATTTTAAAAGGATATAAACTGAACAAGGTAGAATTCAATAAACAAAAATATGATGAGCTCAATAAATTGAGTATCGAACAATTAAGAGAGAGACTTAAAAAGGTTAATCCAAAACTTCATAATACAACTGATTTAATTATAAAAGATAGGATAATAAAAGCAATAATTATTGCAGAAGAGAAGATGGGCTCTCTAACGGAGAACCCTAAAATAAATTCATTAACAATAGGAATTTATCTCGATAGAGAAAAAGTTAAAGAAAGAATTACAAGCAGACTTAAACACAGACTTGAAAATGGAATGATTGAAGAAGTCGAAAAACTTGTTGCAGATGGTATCACATTCGACAAATTAGAATTTTTTGGACTCGAATATAAATATATTGGCATGTATCTTAAATGCGAACTTAATTACAACGATATGTTTCAGAAACTTAACAGTGCAATTCATCAGTTTGCAAAAAGACAAATGACATGGTTTAGAAAGATGGAAAGAGAAGGAATTAAAATTCACTGGATTGATGGTGCAGATTACAAAGCTGCTGAAAAAATAATTTCAGAAAATTATTTCTCATGAATAAACCATTTGAAAAAAAATTACCAACCTTTGTTTTATCTTACTTGGGAAAACATTCATCCGATAAATGGAGTATTGAAGCTGAAGATTTGAAAAATATTAATAATGTAGTTGTTATTCCTGCAATAAAAGAATATGAAAATATCATAAATTTATTAAACTCAATATCGGAAAACGATACGATTTATTTTAATGAAACACTATTTCTTTTTGTAATCAATAATCCTGAAAATTGCAATCAGGACATTAAGGAAGATAATAGAAAAACCATTGTGTTTCTTAGAAATTTAATCAACAAAAGAAGTAATGATGATTTTACAAAAAAAATTTACGAGAAAGGAATTAAAATTGGCATTGTTGATGCTTCAAGTGAAAATAAAGCACTTTTAGATAAAGAAGCTGGCGTAGGTCTGGCAAGAAAAATCGGGATGGATTTAGCATTAGAAGTTTTTAATTATAAAAGTAATCGAAAAAAAATATTGATATGCCTTGATGCAGACTGTATTGTTGGTAAAAATTATTTAGATGCAATTATTAATACTTTCAATCAAAAAAGCTATAACGCAGCTTATGTTTATTATGAGCATATTTTACCGGAAAATAAAAAAGAAAAACTTGCAATAATTTGTTATGAATTGTTTTTGAGATATTATGTAACAGGATTGAAATATGCAGGCTCACGTTATGCTTATCAAACAATTGGATCAACAATTGTGTGCGATGTCGAAAGTTATTGCAAAGCAGGAGGAATGAATAAAAGAAAAGCAGGCGAAGATTTTTACTTTCTTGAAAAATTGGCAAAGATAACTTCAATTCATCAAATCAATACAACAACAGTATATCCTTCAAGCAGAATTTCTTTGCGTGTTCCATTTGGAACAGGTAAGCGGATAAGTAAATTCTTGCAAGGTTCTGAGAATGAATATTATTTATATCATCCCGAAAGCTTTAACATTCTGAAAAAATGGCTTGATATTTTTCATTCTGAAAATTTAATGGACGAAAATTACTATTTGAATCAAGCAGAAAAAATTCATATTCGATTGAAAGAATTTCTAAATATAAATTCTTTTGATAAAGCAATGAAAAACATTTTTAAGAATTCAAAGAATGATGAACAAATTCAGAAACAAAAGCTTTACTGGTTTGATGCATTTAGAACATTGAAATTAATTCATTACCTTCGTGATACAGATTTTTATATGATTAATATGTTTGATGCAATAGATAAATTGATGAAAATGCTTTCTCAAGAAATTAATTTTAAGAGAAACGAAATCATACCATCTCTCGAAGTGCAGCTTGAATATTTAAATTATATGAGAGAACTTAATAAAACTTTCTAATTTTTAGCTGTAGGATAAAATTATGTGTTATGGATTTGAATCAAAGGTTGAAGCCGCAATATTAATTCAGAAAATACTGGAAAGAAAATATGATGTTGATGCATCTTCACTTACCGAAACATTTAAGAAGGAAAATATTCGTCCAAATGATAAAATTCTTTGTATCTATAGAGAAGGAAATAAATTGCAAATTAGTCTAATCAACTGGGGCATTAAATTTTCAAAGGACAAACCTACAATTGTCAATTCAAGAATGGAAACAATAAAAGAAAAGAAATTCTGGAACGATTTATTTATGAACAATAGATGTCTTGTGCCTATGACAAGTTTTTATGAGTGGATTGAAGTCAATGGGAAAAAGGTGCAACACAGAATTTATATTTATAACGAAGAATATTTCTTTGTCCCTGGAATTATTTATAAAGATAAAGAGGATAATCTTTCGGTTTCAATCATAACAACAACTCCAAATAAATTTATTGAACCTTTTCATAATCGAATGCCTGTGCTTTTAGATATTGACGAAGCATTGAATTTGTTGTTTGATACATCTCAAGAAAGCATTGATAAATTAAAACCATATCCGAAATATTTTGATATGAGAAAAGAGATAGCGGTTCTGCCTCTTAGAAAGAAAAAAACTTAATAAAGAATGAAATTTTATAAGTAAGTAATTAAAGCATTCAAAACTTTTTGTATATTTGAATAGTTTTTCTCAGGGTTTTATGGAACTTTACGAAAAATTAAAATCAATAAAAGAAAAATACAGCGAAATTAATGAACAACTTGCTGACCCGAATATTATTTCGGATCAGTCACGAATGATTTCATTAAATAAAGAAAGACGAGAACTCGAAGAGATTGTAAGAGCATTTAATGAATACGAAGAATTAATGAGGCATATTGTTGGCAATCAGGAAATTATTAACACATCTGATGATAAAGAACTTGTTGAATTAGCAGAAAGTGAATTAAAAGATTTATACAGAAAATTAGCAGAACTCGAAGAAAAGATAAAAATACTTTTGGTTCCCAAAGACCCTGATGATGATAAAAATGTAATAGTTGAAATTAGAGCTGGAACAGGAGGAGAAGAAGCAGGATTGTTTGCTGCAGACCTTTATCGAATGTATTCGAGATATGCAGAAAAACGAAACTGGAAAAAAGAATTAATTGATTTAAGTGAAACTGGACTTGGTGGAATTAAGGAAGTTGTTTTCTCACTTTCTGGAGATGGTGTTTATGGTGATATGAAGTATGAAAGCGGTGTTCACCGTGTTCAAAGAGTTCCTGTAACAGAGGCAAGCGGCCGTATTCATACATCTGCTGCATCAGTTGTTATTCTTCCTGAAGTAGAAGATATTGAAATTGATATAGACCCGAATGATTTGAGAATTGATGTTTATAGAAGCGGTGGTGCAGGAGGTCAGAATGTAAATAAAGTTGAAACTGCAATACGAATTACTCACATACCTACTGGAATTGTAGTTCAATGTCAGGATGAACGCTCACAGTTAAAAAATCGCCAGAAAGCAATGAAAGTTCTCAAAGCTCGATTATATGATTTGAAAATGGCAGAACAAATGAATGAAATTGCAGCACAAAGAAAATCAATGGTTAGGAAAGGTGATAGAAGTGATAAAATTCGCACTTATAATTTCCCCCAAAATAGAGTTACAGACCATCGCATCGGCTTAACTCTTTATAATCTTGACAATATCCTCGACGGAGAATTAGATGAATTGATTGAGAAATTAAAGATTGCTGATAAAACAGAAAAGTTAAAAGAAGTCTAACATTCAAGATTAATATTTTTAATCATTCAGCTGCTTTTGTTTTATATCTTTATTTATGTTTACTAAGTCAGGATATTTTTCGAACAATTTTAATATATCCTCGAAATAAAAAATATCATTTTCTTTGTAAAGAGATTCATAAATTTTTTCAATCAGTTCAAAATCTTCAATTGTATCAACTGTCCATCTGTGAAATGAATAATCTTTTTCACATGCAAAGTTTTTTATCTTAAAAATTTCAGGATGTTGATAGATATAAGGAGTAACATGTTCTCGTTCGTAATTTTGTTTTGCTTCGAGATGAGTTTTTTCTAAGACATTAAAAGGAAAAATTTCAGCATCGAGTCCGCGCGGGAATGTTCTAATAATTGTATTGCTCATGTAATCAATTTTTTCTTTATCATAAAAATCAAAAAAGTTATTTATCATCTTATCAATTATTTGTGGGTCAATTACAGGACAATCAGAAGTAATTCTAATTATGATTTCTGCGTTAAATTTCTTTGCAGTTTCATAATATCGTGATAAAACATCATCAGAGCTCCCGCGATAGAAAAGAATATTATTTATTTTACAAAACTCTTCAATCGTATCATCTTCGGGTAGAATAGTTGTGGCAATAATAATTTGGCTAATAAGTTTAGAATATGAAAGTCTATTTATAACATGCCATAAAATTGGCTTACCACAAAGTTCCTTAAAAATTTTGTTTGGCAGACGTGTTGACCCAGTTCGTGCCTGAACTATGGCAGAAATATTACAAGGATAGTTCTGTTTGTTCATTATAAGCTATTTTCTAATGTTTTGTAAAAATAATAGTAAACCATTTTATTATTCTTTATGAGTTTTCATAATCTTATTTTTGATTAATAAGTGCATTTTAATTATTAATATTTCTTTTGTCTTTATTAACGATAAAATCCTTTATAGTTGAGGTAATTTACAATATCAATTAAATAACTTTCTAGCTCAGGTATTTTAGTAAACAACAAATTTAATTTTTCCACCGTTTCACTATCATTTTCGCCGTACTCATGTGTTAACTCATTTCTTAAGTCCCTTAAACTTTTCCATCTATCATAGTCATTAATAATTTTCAAGTTGTTCCAATCTGTTAAATATGTCAATTTGGGATTTATTAATTACATCTTCATCTAGCATAATTAATACACACTTAAAAAGCTTATTACTTATGACATCTTGAAGTTTTGTAAATCTGTATATTAATTGGTCTAAGAGAGCAATTTCGTTATCAGTAAGTTTGGATAACTTATCAGTTGTAAAAGGGAGCAATAATTTCAGTTTATTAAATGCAAATTGCATTCTTCTTTGGTGTCTATAGCATTCTGTTATTACGGAATTTAAAATATACTCATTCTTTTTCATAGAGGGATACCCTCTTCTTTCGCAATCTGATATATAATTTTATTATGAGTAAAATTATTTATTACAATATCAATTTTTTGTTCTCCTAATTCCTTATGAAGTTCTCCTATTAACTTAATTTTTTTTTCGATGATATTATCTTTAACATCAGTCTCTATGTATAAGTCTATATCCCCACCCTTTTTATTATCATCTATACGAGAACCAAATAAGTATACTTTAGCATCCTCACCAAAATATTTTTTCGCAAGTGTTTTTATAATTTCAATATTTTCTTTTTTTAAGCGCATAATATTTATAAATACATATAAATATGTTTTATTTATAACTAAATTAATAAAAATAGTTTAGTAAATATCTCTAATAAATTTTCTCTTAAACTAATATTTACTCAATTAAATCCCAGTTTAATGGTGTTCCTTTTTTAATATCGGTTCTTGCCTTTTTACCTAAAATATCTTTGAGATACTTTGGTGGTAATCCATAAGAAGGTCGAATTGATTTAATATTTTCTTCTGTTAATTGCTCTCCTGCTTTAATATCCTTTACTGCAAATAAAGACCTTGCAAATGTTCTGCTCTTTTTAATTTTATCATTAAGTTCAAAGGATGATTTTCCAAGAGCTTTTTCAACCTGTCTGATTTCATCAACCATTTTTTTGAATTCATGAGGTTCTAAAGAAAATGAAGCATCTGGTCCGCCAAGATTTTTATCAAGTATAAAATGTTTCTCAATAATTTTTGCACCAAGAGCTACAGCAGCAACCGGCACAACTGTTCCTAATGTATGGTCTGATAATCCAACAACTGTATTAAATTTTTCTTTCAATAAAGGAATTGTGTTCAAATTAGCATCTTCAATTGGAGCTGGATATTCAGATGTGCATTTCAATAAGGCAATCTGGTTATTATTCATTCTTTTGCAAGCATCAACAGCTTCTTTAATTTCTTCTTCTGTAGCAATTCCAGTTGAAATTATAATTGGTTTCCCTTTTGAAGCAGCGTATTCAATTAATGGTATATCAACAATTTCAAAGGAAGCAATTTTGTATGCGGGAACATCCATCTCTTCAAGAAAATCAACTGCAGTTTTATCAAAAGGTGTTGAAAAACAAATTAAACCAAGTTCTTCTGCAATCTTTTTTAATTTAGGCTGCCAGTCCCATGGTGTATAAGCTTTTTGATAAAGTTGATAAAGAGTAGTTCCATCCCAGATAGTTCCCTGCTTTATTTGGAAATATTCATTATCGCAGTTTATAGTTATTGTATCAGGAGTGTAAGTTTGCAGTTTTACAGCATCAGCACCGCATTCTTTAATTGTTTTGATTGATTCAACTGCAATATCAAAGTTTTGTTGATGATTTGCAGAGAGTTCAGCAATTATAAAAACTTTTTCTGTTAAGTTGATGTTTGCAATTTTCATATCAATCTTTTTCTAAAATGAATTTTAAATATTTTTCGTTATTAATCATTTCTTCCTTTACGAATTTAAAACCAGCAGATTTAAATCCATTTATTGAAGCTATATTCTCTGGCAAAATATATGCAAAAATTTTTTTAATGTTATTAAACTCATTAAAAACTTTTTTACATCCTTCGATAATTATTTTTTTTGATAAACCTTTTCCTCTGAATTTTTCTGTAATACTTATGCTTACAGTAGCTGAGTCGTCTTCAATTTGAAATCTAATTTGACCAATAAAATTATCACTTTTATCGAAAGCAAGAAGGAATAAATAATTTTTGTCGTTTATTTTATTCTCGAACCATTTTAAATGTTCATCCCAAGGTATAAAATTTTTATTAATTGATTGACTGCGAACAATTGGGTCGTTTGATAATTCAAAGACTATTTTAGAATCATTAAATGTTGCTTTTCTTAAATAAAATTCTTCCAGTTGACAATATTTTTCGATCAAATAATTTACCACTCTTCTACTTCCTTGTCCATCAACTTTAGTTTTTCCAATACTGCTTATTTTTTTTCTTACTCTTATTGATTTTAGTTTTTCAATCTGGTCAATAATCTTTTTTGTGAAATTTATATCGCTATAAGAAATTGGTTCGATAATAAAACCGGCTTTGTGCCATCCTAAAATATTGTTCTTTTGATTTTCAGCTACTTCTACTGCGATGGTTGGAGTGCCTGTTGCAGCAAGTTCATAAAGTGTTTGTCCTGCTGCGGCAATTGCAATATCACAATTCATCATCAATTCTTTCATTTCATTTGCAGATAATGAATGATAAAACTCTGCAAATCTAAATTTATCTTTTAGCTTATTAATTTCATCTTCATCTTTATTGCCAAATACAACTTTTAAATTAATCTCAGAACTAAAATCATATATGGCTTTTAATGTTGGTATAGTTAAATTACGAATATCCTGACCGCCATAGGTTATCAAAATTGATTTTAATTCCCGGTTAAATTTTCTTTGACTGACATTCCAGAATTCTTTTCGTATTGGAATGAACTTAGTACCAAGTAAGTATTCTAAATTTGATTTATGTGGATATGGAAATGATTCTGCATTTATTGTTCCATTTAAAATTATTCCGCTTGAATAATCGACTCTCATATAATCATCGATTATTAAAATTATCTTGCAAAATTTTGAAAGGTTATCGTAAAATTCTTTACTTGCAAGATATGAATCAACAATAAGTATGTCGCTGTTAATTATTTCTTTTATTAATGCTGCAGGATGACTAAGCCAGTTAATCAATTTATAATTTGTGTTTGCTAAAAAATTTTTTGCCTTCTCATCGCCATTAATGTATAGAGTTGGATAAATATTTTTTTCTTCAAAAGCTTGATAAAGAGAGAGGCATCTTGTTATATGACCATATCCAGTATTCTGAAAACCTTCTGTGATTATGGAAATTTTCATTTCAATTCATTAAGAGTTTTTAGAATTGATTCCGAAATATAATTCAAATCCGATTCGTTCAATGATGGATAAATGGGGATAGAAACTTCTCTTTTATAAAATTTTTCTGCAATCGGAAAATCTCCTTCTTTGAATCCAAAATTTTTTCTATAAAAAGGTTGTAAGTGCACAGGAATATAATGAACCTGTAGAAGAATATTTTTTTCTTTCATTTTAAGAAAGAAATCCTTTTTAGAAATTTTCAGTTCATCAAATTTTATTTGAAGTGGATAAAGATGATATGCGTGTTTAACTTTTTTAGAAATTTCTGGAATTATAAATCTATCATCATGAGAAAAAAAATCATCATAATACTTTGCAATATTTCTTCTCTTTTCGACAAATAAATCGAGTTTTTTTAATTGACTTATTCCAAGTGCACATTGAAAATCAGTAATTCGATAATTAAAACCAATTTCGTGCATTTCGTAATACCAAGGTCCGTCATTTTTTTCTAATATTGATTCATCTTTTGTCATTCCATGAGTTCTTAATGTTTTAATTTGTTTGTCTAATTCTTCATTGTTAGTCAAAACTGCGCCGCCTTCGCCAGTAGTAATATGTTTTACGGGGTGAAAGCTTAAGTTAACTGCATCAGCATATTTAACTGCATATTTAAAATCGTTTTTATATTCTGCTCCGAGAGCATGACAAAAATCATTCACGAGTTGAAAATCATATTTTTCTTTTAGCGTTTTTAGTGCTCCCCAATCACATGGATGCCCAGCATAATCAACAGCAACGACGGCTTTTACATTTTTATTTTGTGATAAATAGAATTTTATTTTGTCTTCTAATTTGTTTGGGTCTATTGTGTATGAAGAATAATCTATATCTGCAAAGTCAACTTTTGCCCCAGTGTAAACTGCACAATTTGCACTTGCAAGAAATGTAATGGGGGATGTAATTACAATATCATCTTTATTCCATCCTAATGATAAAGCAATTAAATGTAAACCTGCAGTGCCATTAGCACAAGCAGAAGCATATTTACTTCCAAATTTTGAAGAGAGCTCATTTTCAAATTTTTTAACAGTCGGTCCTTGAGTCAACCAGTCAGATTTGAGTATTTCGACTACAGCCTGAATGTCTTCTTCAGCAATAGTTTGTTTGCCGTATGAATAAATATTTTTCATTTAATCTCCATAAATGATTTCTTTTGCGCCATCCACATTTTTTATAATTAGCTCTCTTAATTCTTCAACAGATAAGAAGTGAGGGTTTGCTCCGCTATTATATGAAAATCCGTATTCACAAAATTTTCCCGGCTTGCTATTGCTTTTAGTTCTGAATTCTTCTGTATCCCAGAGTTTCAAATGTTTATTATTACCAAGCTGAACTGAAGGAAGTATTACAAAATATTTTTCAAATTCAATTGTATTAAGTGCATCAGCTTGAGTTATCATTTCTTCATGAATTTTTTCTCCGGGTCTTATTCCCACAATTTCAATTTTGCATTCTGGTGCAATTGCTTTTGCAAGGTCAAGAATTTTATATGAAGGAATTTTAGGAACAAACAATTCGCCACCCCACATTTTATCCAGACAAAATAAAACGAAGTCAACGCCTTCCTGCAAAGTAATATTAAATCTTGTCATTCGTTCATCAGTAATTGGCAGAATGCCGGTTTTCTTTTTTTCTAAGAAGAATGGAATTACAGAACCGCGGCTTCCCATTACATTGCCATATCTAACAACTGAGAATTTAATATCATGAGTGCCTTTATAATTATTTGCTGCGATAAATAGTTTATCGGAAGTTAATTTTGTGGCACCA
This sequence comes from Rosettibacter primus, assembly GCF_036860675.1. NCBI lineage: Bacteria > Pseudomonadati > Ignavibacteriota > Ignavibacteria > Ignavibacteriales > Melioribacteraceae > Rosettibacter > Rosettibacter primus. The sequence continues at coordinate 57,683 of NZ_JAYKGK010000003.1, read as the reverse complement.
TAAAGATTAACTGGTGCAGCTGCTTTATCTGTGCTCAGCGCAATAACTTTTTTTACACTTGATGCAAGACATGCATCAATTACATTTTGGCCCCCAATAATATTTGTCTTAACGGCTTCGAAAGGATTATATTCTGCTGCAGGAACCTGCTTTAATGCAGCTGCATGAATTACAATATCGACTCCCTCCATTGCTCGTTTTAATCTATCGAGTTCTCGAACATCACCAATAAAATAACGCATCAATACACCTTCTTTTTGAAAACGCGGGTCATTCTGCATTTCAAATTGTTTTAATTCATCACGGCTGTAAATAATAATCTTTTTGGGATTATAACTTTTAAGAACTGTTTCGACAAATTTTTTCCCGAATGAGCCAGTGCCCCCTGTAATTAAAATTGTTTTGCCATCCATGTTTATCCAAAATTTATTCAAAACAAATTTATGAAATTTTTTTTGTATTGGTTACTATGAAGAAGTAAAATGGGAGACAAAAGTGAAGAAGCTTAATTTATGCAACAATTTCTTTTATAGTGTTAACAAAATCTCGAATATCTTCTAATGAATTTAGATATTCATATAACTTTTTTATATCTATTATTCCATATTCATGAACAAGCAAATTCCTAAGTCCAATCATTTTAATTAATTTTCTTCCTAATTCATTTTCAATATAATTATTTGAGACAAACAATGTAACCGCTTCTGAATAATTTTTAGGTGTCCCTAAATTTTTCTCGGCAACAATACTGCTTGCAATATCAATTATTATTTGAATGTTTTCAAAAATTCCATACCTAAGTCCCCATTCATCAACTTTATCTTTAAGAAAATCATCGGGTTTATAAGTGTTCTTAATTTTGTTGAGAATTTTTAGATTCTCTTCTAATGTCTTTAATTTGTCTATTATCATTTATAAAGCAAATTTATTTTTAGATAATCTTTCTAAAAATAGGTTATGAAATTTATCGCGTAGTGGTTTGAAGTCAAGGTATCTCAGTATCGCATTTTTTTTAAACTCATTTGCAATGTTAATATTCCTGTGAAAAATTAATATTCCATCTTTAATAATATTATAAGCTAATTCTGGATTAGTATCATAAAGATTGTTCAATTTAATTAAATCTATTTCACAACTGGTTAATATCTCAAGCTCAGATGAAAGTTTACCTATTTCATCAAGTGACGGTTCATTTTCAAAATAAACTGCTATATCAAGGTCGCTGCCCAATCTGATATTGTTATTTGCTCTTGACCCAAATAAATATGCAAAGCTGATATTATTATTTTCTTTTATTATTTCACTTATGAAATTATAGTCCATTGTAATAAAAATATTTTTATATGCTTTATATAAAAATAACAAATACTTATTTAAGATGATAAAAACAATTTGTTGTTTTATAAAAAACAAAGCAATGATAGTTTATCAATTATACCATTCATCTGGGGGAGTTAATAAAAATTCTTCAATAGAAATTCCTCCTAAACCAATTGATAATTTTCTTTTAGGATTATATTGTTTACAAAATATATCAAAACCTCTTAAACTTTCTTTTAATCTTCCGCTTTTAACTTCTATAGCTATTAAATTAGATCCGTTTTTGTAAAACAAAATCCACCTTGTAAGAACCTTCTCTCCAGTACATTAATTTTAGTTTTGTACCAATTGTAGCCGAGTATAAATGTGAACCAATTGCATTTTCAATCAAACGTCCCCAGAAGTCAGTGTTTAGCTTTGCTTCTTTAAAGTTATATTGAGATTGTGATGAAATTAAAGCATTGTTTAATGATAAAAATTTTGGACTGGAAGAGCGCTGTCGAATTTCTGAACCTAAGTACTTTTGAAGACCTGTTAGCATCCCAGCATTTGAGAGTAATTGCAGATAATGAGTTAAGGTAATAGTATTGCCTGCATTATGAAGTTGCCCTAATAATTTTTGATAATAAACAATTTGACAGGAGTATGAAGTGCCTGATTTGAATAATTGTCGGAATAAAGGCTGCTATCAATTCTAGTAGAAGAAAAATATCTCTCGAAATAGTAGTTTCAATCAATGAATCTCTGATGTAACTTGCCCATCTCTCCTCGTCATTTATCAGTTTGGCTGAACCAGGATAACCTCCCAAATAAATAAACTTGTCTAAATTCCAGCCAAAAGTCTCTTTCATTTCTCTATAATTCCAATGATAAAGAGGAATTAGTTCAAATCTGCCAGCTAAGCTTTCTGTAAGTCCTTTTTGGATTAATAATGGAGAACTGCCAAGAATCATTACTTTCAAATTTTATTTTACTAGCTTTATCTTCATCCTATAATTTTTTTACTACTTCAGACCAGCCATGAATTTTTTGAATTTAATCTAAGATTAAAAGTGCACCTTTAGAAAATTTTTTTAGATAACAATTTTGCCGCTTCCCTCTGTTGCTCAAGCTAAATTGGTGTAAGAGGAGTGGGAGAATCAGCCGATATATAATGAGTTTATATATTAATTGATGATGCTACTTGTTGTGCTAATGTGGTTTTGCCGCATTGTCTTGGTCCTATAATCACCTGAATAAAATTACTTTTTTCTTTAAGTCATTTTGATATTATATCGTGCTGTTTTCGTTTATACACATAATTTGTGTTTATAAAAATACTCAATATGTTAAGTAAATTTACTTAAATGCTGAGTAAAAATACTCAATAGATAAAACTTATCAAATTTGAAAGCCAAAGAAATTATTATGATAATAAAGTGTATGGCAGTTATTTAATTAAGATTCTTTCAAAGGCATCAATATAACTTTTTGAGCTGGCATTGTAGATATTGGCATTAAGAAAAATTTATTTGTAACGAACAAATATTATTAGTAAGAAAGTATTTTATTAAAGAGTATTAATGATATATTTTATTTAACTAAAATCATTTTTTTTATAATATTAACTCCTTCAAATGTTAATTTGTAGAAATATACACCGCTTTGCAAAGCACTATTGCCTGCTACACTTTTACCATTAAACTTTATTTTATAGGTGCCCGCGGATTTATACTCATTAACAAGTGAGATAACTTCACACCCAAGAATATCATAAACTTTTAGTAACACATATCCGTTCTTAGGCAATGAATAGTTAATCACTGTTTCTATATTAAATGGATTAGGATAGTTCTGGCTAAGTAAAAATTGGTGCGGGACATCATTGTTTGTAATATCTGTAATTTGAGGACTGTATCTTAAGATAATCCCATCAAATCCGACGGCATAAGCTCTCTTTAATGAAGGGAATGCAACGGAATATAATTTCGGCCAAGATTCAATCTGTGTCAATGTCCAGTTAGTACCTCCATCATCTGTTTCCATTATAATTGAACTGTAAGAATAATACCCGCTTCCCGATCCGCCAACTATTATTCCTTTATTACCATTAAATCTAATTTTAAATAGATGATTATCTGTTATTTTAGCGAAGGATGTCCATGAATACCCTTTATCGGTTGATTTTAATATAATCCCGTGATCTCCAACAAGCCAGATATCATCACCATTGCATATCACATCTTGGAATACAAAATTAAAAATGTTATTAACTGACCAAGAATAATCAGAATTATTAAACTTGAGGAAAGTACCATTTCTTCCTATAACATAGCTATGATTAGATGAACAAACATATATCCCCAATAGCTCGACTGGCAAATCAGTAATTACAGGTATCCATGTAGTACCAGCGTCTGTCGTTTTTAACAGAATACCAGTACCCTCAGGTGTACCGCCTACAATCCACCCTTTGTTTCTATCAGAAAAAAATATTTGATGAAAATTGACATTATATGGTAAATATTGATATTCCCAGCTTGTACCTCCATCAACTGTCGATATTATGATGGAGTTTGTTCCTACTATAAAACCGTGATCTTTATCGAAGAAATATACAGAAAGTAACCACTCGGGTATGTTAATACTAACATTAGACCAATTATCTCCACCGTCAATTGTTTTAATAATTGTACCATTGGTACCAACGGCATAACCGATAAAATCATCAATAAAATATACATCTGTTAACCATTCTGATGTGTTTGATTTCAGTTTTTCCCAACCTGCAAAAAGGGAAATATTGATAAAAAATATTAGCATGATAATTTTCTTTTTCATTTGAGTACTCCAGTAGAAAAGAATCTATTATTTTATGGATCCCTAATGATAAAAATTAAAGAAACTATAATATATTATCAAAGCTCAAACGAATTAAATAATGCCAGCATATTCAAAAAATGTTTTTAAATAGCTCCCCTGAAAAGAATTTTCTTTCAATATTATTATCATTATAAAACTTATCTAAATAATTTTTATAACTTTCGTATAACCTGTGGAGTTTTTCCATTTTATAATTTTCAAACACCCATAAATGCTTTTTAAATTTATATAAACGAGAATAAATTTTGCGATTATAAAATGGTCCTGCTATGCGTATTAATATATAAACTAACCAATGCCAGAAATGAAATTTATATTTAGGTTTATATTTACCACTAATAAAATTTTCTATCGTTTTTTTAAAATAGTAAGAAGCACGAATATGATTCATGCCATCTCCATAGCCAATTATATCTTTTATTAATTGATTTCTTACAATTGTTTTTTCTGTATTATAAAAACTCTCTATTTTACCATAGCTATAAAATTCATTTATCATTTTCTGTAATTCTTTATAATTAGTTGCAAGAGCAGAACCTTTATATAGCGCATCTCTGTTAAAATTAGGGTCTGGATTAATAAAAATTGTTTGTTTCCCCATAAGCCAGCTTTCAAGTGCTGTTGTGGATTCAAAGCAAGTCCATATATCAGATACTGAAATTAAATCGTGAATTGATTCTTCATTGCATAAGTATATCACATTATTGTAATGAACCAGTTCACTCATTTCATTGGTAACAGGTTCTGGCCTTTCAGGAGCGTTTTCTTGAGGATGTTGTTTTAATATAAAAAGTATATCAGAATTATTTTCAATTGTATTTTTGAGAATATCACGGACTTTCTTTCTTTGTTCTTCTACCCATGCAAGTTTAGATTCATCACCTTTGAAGTAGGCAATTAGTTCTTCTATTCCTCTTTTATGGTCTTTTTTGCCAAATGCCCAACCGGCATACCCAATTATTTTCGAAAAATTTTGTTTATTATACTTTTTAAGAAATTCTTCCTTATTCATAAATTCATAAATAGAATATCTATCAAAACCAGTGCCTCCTGTAACAACAATTTTATCTTTAGCTTCAGGTACTTCTTTTTTTAAATACTCAGCAGTTCTTTCACTCCAACAACATACATATTCCTGATAAAATTTTTTATCCCGATTAAAACCCCAAATATTAAATGAACCATCTGTTCTGAAATTTCCTTCCGAAATAAGAGCAAATAAGGGAATCGACTGTTCGTGTGCAATTTTAGATATTTCAAAATATAAATTTGAGCCAATTGTATTTGCTGATAATATTATATCCGGTTTTTGTTTATATATTTGATGAATATCAATATTCAAAGCATGATAGAATTCACAGTTAAAAAATCGTTCAGCAAAATACCTAATTGGTAATATCATCTCTACATCTCTACCTATAGAGTTGTCAGTAAAGCATAATACTTTTATTTTTTTCTCCATAAGTCTGAACAAATTTTTGTTTCGTCTTAGAAATATGATTTAAATATTCAGCTAATTTTTGTGTTAGGTTTCTGTTTGAATACTGAGAAATGTCTGTTCGATTTGGAAATAATTCACGAGCTTTGAATTTATTAAACAAGTTAACAATTATTTCGTAAGTTTTTTCATAGTCATTGAAATCACATGTATAACCAGCATTAACGCCATGAACAATTTTTGATGCATCACTTTTTTCGGGACCAATTACTAAAATGGGTCTCCGTGAAGCTAAATACTCGAAAAGTTTTCCAGGCAATCTTCCGTTCACATTCGGCATATTATTTAATATTAATAAAAGGACTTGGGAACGATGCATCCTTTTTATAGTTTCTGAGCGTGTAAGATGAGGATAGAGTTTCAAATTTTTTTTCAATCCTAAATTTTCTATCTCATCAATTACTGAATGACCAATAAAACCAGCTAATTCAATTTCTAAAGCATCTGAAAATTCATCGTTCTTTTTCGATAAATCTGATAGCACTTTCCATAGAGTTTTGGCATTTCTATCAGGTCCAAGACTTCCATAATGGCTCAAAGTAAATTTATCTGATAACCTTTCATTTATATCCTTAAAATCATCTTCATCATATCCCCATACAATGACTCCTACATCATTTGCTCCTATTGATTCAAGATCTTTTTTCCATGTTTCGCTACATATTGTGATTTTATCTGCATACTTAAAAACTCGTTGTTCCATAGCTTCATGAATTTTTCTTGATATTGGATTTAACATTAGCTGTGGGAAGTAATCCACTTGTGTCCAAGGATCTTGAAAATCGGCATGCCATGGAATATTTAATTTTCTTTTTATTTTATAAGCAATCATGTGATTTGTATGGGGGGGACCATTTGTAAATAAAACATCTACATGATTTTCACTTAAATATTTTATTAGGTAATTGGCAGTGGGTTTTATCCAAAATTTTCGAGCATCTGGTATAAATATATTTCCTCTAATCCAAATTCCAATTTTATGTGCTAAAGTATGCTTTTCTTCTTCTAAAAATACATTGTGGATTCGTTCTTCTTTCTTTTTACCCGTAATAAATTTAAATAAATTATATGGCTCCCAAATTCTTGTTTTTAATACTGTTATTCCCTTCGGAACATCTTTAAAATTAGATTCATCCAATACAGGGTATTCTGGATTTTCAGCTGTGCATATAATTGGTTCCCAGCCAAATTCTCTAAGATATTTGGCAAATTTTAAACAACGGTGTACAGCTATACCACCTGCAGGTGGCCAATAATAACTAATGATCAATACTTTTTTTGTATTATTTTTCATTTCTTGTTATTGTATTGTTAAATTGTAACAATAATAACTTGGGATTTCTAATATATTCAAGTTCACGAGTTTCATAAAATTTTAGCACATACAAAATCACTGGAAACAACACTATCAAAACCACCTTCACAAAAATATATTCAATTCTTTCGGGTAACAAATACACAAAGGAGGATAATACAGAACCAACAACTATTAGCAAAATTATTTTTCTTTTTTCATAAGGGATTTTATAATATCTATTCGAAATTATATGTGTAATAATATAAAACAAAACAAATGCAATTAATGTGTTAAAAGCTGCTGCCATTATTCCAAAATAAGGAATGAAAATAAAATTAAGTATTATGTTTAATACTGCAGCTCCCAAAGTTATAGTGGCAATGTGTTTTGTATTTTTTGTTAACATCATTCCCAATGATGCTGTAAGCCGCATTCCACTAAATGCATATGAAATTAAAATAACCGGCACTACTAAATATGCATCATAATATTCCGATTTCTCAGAAAATATTTTTACAATTTCCTTGCTGAACAACGAAATTGCAATACAACCCCAGATAAATAAAAAAGTTGAGTATGTCATAATCTTGCTAAAAAATCTTTTATCATCAGGTTGTCCATAATACTTGTAAGCAATAGGCATTAAACTTAATCCAAATGGCATTATCAGAACCATATTCAGTATGCCTGCAATTCTATATCCTAATCCGTAGAGTGCATTTGCTTCAGTGCCAATTAAGTATGTTATAATATATCTATCACTTAAATTCAGTAACATTATACCCAAAGATGCAAATGTAAGCGGAACACCAAATTTTATCGAAAATCTTAATATTTCCATATCAAATTCTAATTTGAAATGACCGAGTAATTTTATTATTAGAAATATCGCTACAACTGCTTCGCCAATTAATGCAGAGAAAAATATTCCTTCGATTCCTTTATTTAATTTAATGAGAAAGTATAATGTGAGAGCAGCTATTATTAAAAGTTTTACAATGCTGACCGAAGAAAAAAATAGTGCTTTTTCATCAGCACGATATTTTGATAAAAATAAATTGTTCAATGTTCTAAAAAGAACAATCCATACAATAATGCGCAGGTAAATTGGTTTTATAACCGGGTTATCAAAGATATTTCCAAATGTTGTAATGAAAAATTCTGAGAACAAAATCAGCAGAATGCAGACAGATAAAAGAAAAAGTGTGAGTGTAAAAAGTGCAGTTTGTTTTTTGTCTTTATATTCATTTGAGTTATTAATAAAAATGATAGATGCTGCCTGACCTAAAAGAAAAATTTCTGCAAGTATATTTGTAGTTACATCTAATAAATCCCAGCTTCCGAATTCGGCTCTGCTTAAATATGCAGTGTAAATTGGAAGCAGAACAACGCCAATTATCTTAGGTGCAATGTTGCTTAAACTGTAAATGAACGCATCTCTTAATGTATCTTTAAGTCGCTCAATCATATTATCATTTATTTTTCTTACGACTCATAACAACAATTGCAATTATTCCTGCATACAAAATTATATTTAAAATTAGTGAAAGATTTTTCCCAATTTTGAATGCTTTAGGTTCATAAATGAATTCAACCTTGTGATTTCCTTTAGGGACTACAATTCCCATAAATCCATAATTTGTTTTATAAATTTTTATTTGGTTACCATCGATATAAGCTTTCCATGCCGGCAAATATGTTGTTCCGAAGAATAAGAAATTATTTCTATTTGATTTGGTTTCAACAGTTATGTGCTCGTCCTGATATTTTGTAATCACAGCGTTTGTTGTTGTATCTTTCGGTTCAATTTTAAAATCAACATTCTCTAAATAAGCTTTATTTTGTGGGTCAAATGAATCATTTTTGATTGCATTTAAAATTTCTAATGGTTTTTCAGCAAGCACACTGTCTACGAAATACACACGCGGCAGTGCCTTTTCATTTTTGTAAACAAAAGTATTTGCTGATTGATAAACAGGCACAAAACCGTCAGGATTGTAAGGTTGATTTGTGACAATGTATTTGACATTTAACATTCTCCATAAAGTAACATTTACAGGAGAAACAACATCAACAATATCTTGATATGTGCGTGGTTTGACAGCAGAGTAACCAAAAAAATCCTCAAGCAAAAAATAGACATTGTAATTCGCATTGTTTCTTAGAGAACCAAGAGAACCATCTTGTTTTAGATTAAGTATTCTAAATGGCTCTTTATCATTTTGTTGTTTAATTGCAGTTACATAATCTGGTTCATTGAAAAGTTCATCAATTTGTTTTGCATCAACATAACTTGCACCGCGATTACCAATTCTGAATAAATCAAACAATATAAAAAATGCTAAAGCTGTAAGTAATAATTGTTTGTTTATTTTTACATTTAGATAAGCATAAATCAATCCAAATGTAATTGATAACAAAGCCATTGCTATTTGTAAATCACCTCTGAACATATCTGCCATATAATCTGACAGTGCAATAAACATTTGCGATTCTTGTTGATTTGCCAAATTAGATGCATATGCTTTAACTCTATTTACAAACCAATCGGAAATAGTTCCACTTAGGAGAATCGACAAAACAAATAGTATAGAAAATATTAATGCTGTGTTCTTAATGTTTTTCAATATCTTTGAATTTTTTTCTTCTCTTAAAGAAATTATTCTCATTACCCCGAAGCCTGCAAGAATTGGGAATAAGATTTGCAGAACATGCAATATCATTGATGGAGTTCTGAACTTATCAAAAAATGGGAAGTAATAATACATAAGATTATAAATGAGCGGGAAAGTTCTTCCAAATGAAATAAGGAGAAAGAAAACTACAACAATTCCGAAAAATTGAATTATTGGTTCTTTCCATCTAATAATTAAAGTGAAAATTGCAAGAGCAAAAATTATTACTCCCATATACATTGCAGTATCTACAAAAGGCATTTGACCGAAGTAAGTATTTACTTCAACGGGTTGATTGTTTGTAAGCGGCCCTTGATAAGTAGATTTTCCAAATCCATAATAAGATGGTATAATGAATGTCAACACTTCACCTGGAGAGAATGACCAGTTTGTTGCATATTCATATGAATCACTTGCTGAACCTGCCAATTGATTTTGTTTTTCCAGTATACTTTTCGTTCCTCTTGTTGAGTATGGATTGTACTCATAAATTTGACCATAAGTATCGTAAGACATTATTACAGCAATGGCTGCTGCAAAAATTGAAATCAGAAGTGATTTTAATAATTGCTTTTGTAAGAATTTATCTTTTTTAATAAATGAATAAGCAAAGAAGTAAATAAAATATACTAACCCAACTAAACCAAAATAAAATACAATTTGAACATGAGCACCAAAGACTAAATAGTGAAGTCCAATTACAAACAATAAAATATCAATCAATTTAATTTCTTTTTGAAACTTGAAGAGCATCATTAATATAAAAGGGAAAATAGAAAGAGACATAAGTTTGGTTGTATGACCAATAAAAAATAAAACAATAATTCCTGTGCTGAATGCAGTTGCCGTAGCTACTAGAAAACTTATACCTCTTGAAGCACCAAAACTTCTCATAAAGAAAAAAGCAGTAAAAGCGAGAATTAATAAATTAAATGTGTAAACAGCATTATAATTTTTGAAAGCAGCAGAATAAATTCTTGAAGCATAAGAGTAAAGCATTGCTGTTAAATCATAATATCTTGGTGACATTGAAGTAACCACAGCCGGCATGCCGCAGAAAATATGTGGATTCCAGAGCGACACTCCTTCCCTGTCTTTCAATGCATATTGACGCATGCTTTTTACCTGTATTAAATCACCTGAAGATGTGGTTTTATCTCCAAACATAATTGGCGAAAAAAAGATGAGCATCAAAAGTACAATTATTAATAAGAGCAATGCAGTGTGATATTTTTCCGGAATTAAATTTTCAATGGAAAAGCCTAATTCCTTTTTTTGAGACTGAGCCAAAGTTCCCTTTTTGTACTTACTCATTTATGCACCATTTTTTATAATAATTTTTAATGAATTTAATTTATTTAATAGTTTTTGATATTAAAAACCAAAAAAACTTTGTGTGAAATAATTTTACCACAAAGTTCACTAAGTTTTTCATAAAGTTGCACAAAGGATAAAGCTTTGTGTCTCTTTGTGCTGTACTATGTGTCCTTCGTGGTTAAACAATATCAAAAATTTATAATATTTTTTCTTTGCGGTTCTCTGTGTAAATTTTTCTAACACGGAGTTCCACAGAGGTTTTCACGTAGAACCACGGAGATATACTAAATTTTATTTCTCGCATAAACTTTAAAATATTTTTATATTTTTTAAAATAGTGCAGTTATTACTCGTTCAAAATTGCTTTGGCATAATTTTCCCAGCTTAATTTTTTTGCCTGCTCTTCAATTCTTCCACGAGGAATTGGATTATTTAAGAAGTCTTTCATTGTCTGATACATCGATTCAACATTATTTGGCTCGGCAAGATAACCATTGTAACCGTGTTTTATTGTTTCCGGGAAATGGCCAACTGCAGTTGCAATAGTTGGCAATTTGAAATTATAAGCCATTGATTCAACACCTGATGGAGTCGCAACTTCATAAAACAAAACATTGCAATCAGCAACTTGAAAATATTTATGCACTTCTTCATTTGGGACATAACGATTGATAACAACAACTTTATCACGAATTCCTAATTCATCTATTAAATCAAGAGGTCGATAGTCACTTTCATCTTCTGTTTCTTTTGTTAATAATTTTTTAATAAATCCAAAAATTGATTTTTTAATTTTGGTGGACAATTTTTTATTATCCAATGTTTGCCAGAAGGATTCTCCAACAATTAAAAGTGAAACATCATCTCTTTCTTTTGCTAATTTTGCAAAAGCTCGAATTACATTATGTAATCCTTTATATTTTCTTATAAATCCAAAGAACAAGAAAACATATTTTCTTAATCCCAACTCCTGTCTGACTTTTTCCCTATCTACATTCATATTCGGTGTAAACATATCATAAACTGGATGATAGAGTTTAATGACCTGTTTTTCACCCGAAGAAGAAATTTTTTTATAGTCTTCTCTAATTTGATTTTCGTACAAAATAAATTTTTGCTTTGGAAATACTTCCTTTAATTCCTCAAAGGTTTTGAATGAATGGACTATAAAAGTATGAGGTTTTGACAATGCATATTTTAAAAATATTGAATCAATTATACTTCTTTCTTTTTGTGACACAACATGTAAATCAAAAATAATTTCACATGAACAACATTTCTTCAGTCTTTTAGCAATATAACCCATTGGCAAACCTTGAATGGCAATAGCCCATTGAAAAACAACAATATCGGGATTAAAATCTTTAATTACACGAACAGTATTTCTCCATGAAAATGGATTATTATAATTAGTTACATAATGAACTTTTACTGGAGTGCCTTCAAGAAAGTTTTTTTGGCTTGAGTGGTCAATAAAATCTCTTGGAATAATTGATGGATATTGATTAGTCCATGATACTATATGAACCTCTGCTTCTAATTTGCTCAGTGCTCTTGCAAGTGACGATGTGTAATTTGCAATTCCACCTTTAAATTGCGGACCTGGACCAAAGATTACAATTTTTTTCATGATTTTTCTTCAATTAAAAATTATTTTTTTTGTCAATGATGTATTTTACATTGTATTTATAAAGTAAATAAAGGAATTCAGTTATGTCTTGTGAAAAATATAAATTTTTTTGCATACTCTAACTTCTCTTACATCTTTAGTATTAGGACCGTAAGCTTTAATTTTTAATTCGTAGGCAATTTTTTGGCGTTCTTCTGGAGTAAGCGAAATTTGTTGAATTATATCCCATTCCTCAGCTTCTTTAAAAGATTTTGCTTTGTTTACAATTCTTTCCATAGACATTAAAATAAATATATCATGAATTACTTTTTAGACTAGTCACAGCAGCATCATAAACGCGGCGCATTCCTTCTTCGAGAGAAATTTTTGGCTGCCAGCCTAATTTTTCTTTTACATAACTCATATCAGCATATCGAGAATGGACTCCCATTGGTTTATCAATAAGTGGTTTTATTTCTGGATTGTAATTAGCAAAACTTGAGAACAATTTAATTAATTCGATGAACGTAGTTAATTTGCCGGAGCCAATGTTAATTGCACTTCCATCATGAATTTTGTCCATTGCAAGAAACATACAATCCATAACATCATCAATATGAACAAAATCTCTGCCTTGTTGACCGGTTCCCCAAACTTCAAATGGATTTTCTTTGCGTGCTGCACGATATGCAATTGCTGGAACTGGATAACTTAAATCCTGATCCTCACCATAGCCGGAAAATGGACGAATACAAACTATAGAAATTCCATAATGTTGTGCTGCAATTTTTGCTAAATATTCTCCTGTTAATTTAGTCCATCCATAAGTCATATCCGGTTTACCGAGAGTATAATCGTCAATATTTATATAAGATTCTTTAAGAGCAATTGCATTGTCCTCTGTTTGTAAATTAATTGGATAAGCTGCAGAAGAACTTGGATACAGAACACGTTCAGGTTTTGATTTTGCAATCCAATTAAAAAATTCAGCATCAATTGATAAATCTAATGCCACAGCCATCGGGTCGCCTTCAATCTTTGCACGTCCCCCTACAATTGCAGCAAAATGAAATACATCACCAAATCTTTCGATGTTTAATCCGTATTCATCTTTTAACCAGTTTGAATTTTCATTCAGATGATTCAAAAATTTTCTGATATCCATTTTCCAAAAAAATAATCGTTCATCTTTCCCGAATATTTCAATATCCTTAAATTTTTTTGTGACAGAATCATTTAACCAGGTTGAAGGATGAGTGCCCACAGACAAATCATCAACCATTAGAATTATATCATTTGTTCTTTTAAGTAATTGTTTAACAGTATTTCTGCCTACAAATCCGCAGGCACCAGTAACAAGATGATATTTCATAAATTTTTCCTTATTCTTTAAAAGAAAAATAAGAATTTTTATTTAGAATATTTGAAAAGAAATTTTGACCTCAAAAAAGATTTTGCTTTAGAAATGTAGCTGTATCCCAGTAATTGATACTACATTTAGAATCCCTGTTATCTAAATAATAAATTCTATAAATTTCTTAAGAATCTTTGCTTTTTTATTCGAAATGCAAAATTAATTACAATGTCCGGGGAAAATATCATGAAACCCTACTTTAAATATAATTTTTCTAAAGTCATTTCATTCCTTTTATTATTATCATTTGTCAAATGTGAAATTACGTATTCTGATTTTCAATACATTCATATAAGACCTCTCTCAAAAACAGAAAAAGATATAGTCAATTCTTCTACACAATTTGGATTTAATCTCATAAAAGAAATTTCAAAAAATGAAATCAATAAAAATATAATTATTTCTCCTTTGAGTGTTTCAACAGCATTGGGCATGGTTTTGAATGGAGCAAGTGATGAAACTTATGACCAGATGAAAACAGCACTTGGCTTTTCCGATTTTAAATTCGATGACATTAATAAATCATACCAAAGTTTGGATTCATTGCTCAAGTATATTGATGAAAATGTAATTTTCAATTCTGCTAATTCAATTTGGCATCATAATGAATTTAGCGTAGAGCAAAACTTTATAGAGATAAATAAAAAATATTTTAATGCTGAAGTAAACAAAATAGATTTTTCAAATCCCGTTGCGAAGGATATAATTAATAATTGGGTAAAAGAAGCAACTAATTCTAAGATTCCCCAAATAATTGATAAAATAAATCCAGAAATTGTAATGTTTCTTATCAATACAATTTACTTTAAGGGGAACTGGCAATATCGGTTTGACAAAAATTCAACGAGAGAAGATATATTTTATATTGATGAAAATAATACTGTGACCTGCCAGATGATGAGTCAAAAAAATCAATTCAATTTTTATCACGATGAAAACATAGAAGCAGTTGAATTGCCATATGGAAACAGTTCTTTTAACATGATGATAATTTTGCCTTCATTAAATAAAAAAGTAGACGATGTTATTTCAATGATGAATACAGATAATTTTGATTTTATCAAAAATAAATTTGTTAAAAAAGAAATTACAATTATGCTACCGAAGTTCAAACTTGAATACACTAAAACATTAAATGATGCTTTGATGAACCTTGGAATGAAAGATGCTTTTATGCCGGAGAGGGCAAACTTCAGCAAGATTAGTAGATTAAAAAATTTGTTCATAAGTGAGGTAATACATAAAACATTTATAGAAGTTAACGAAGAAGGAACGGAAGCCGCAGCAGTGACTTCAATTGGTGTTGGAGTTACTTCAATTGGCAATTATTTTAAGGTCGATAGACCATTTTTATTCCTAATTTATGAAAAGAATACGAATACAATTTTGTTTATAGGAAAAGTGATAAATCCTGCTGAAGGGAGCTAATAAAAATCAAAAGAGCTTGCACTGATAGAAAATTAAAAATTACTTAGAACTAAATTGATAAGTAACATACGAAAAATTTTTTAATCACACTTAATTTTAAAGAGAGATTCTTCCCCGTCTATAGCGGGGCAGAATGACTATACTATTTTTCCTTGTCATAGTGAGATGTGGTGCAACGAAGCAATTTAAATACTAATGCAATAACAACAGAAAAAGCAATTTGAGAATCAAATTAACAAAAAATCTTATAACTAGATTTGTTTTAATATTTGTAAAAAATTTCTATTCATCATTTCTTTTCTTTAATTACATACTCCTTGTCATTTTGAAAATTGTGAACGAAAAGTTCACCGAGCAAACCGATTGCAAAGAATTGTATCCCGACTATTATTAATAAAATTCCCAGGAAAAATATTGGACGATTGTTAATTCCTCTGTTTAGAAAAATTTTTTCATAAGTTAACCATAGACTTATAAAACCACCAAGCAAAGCAGTAAGCAAACCAAAAAACCCAAACAAATGCATTGGTCTTTTAATATATCTTGTTGTAAATAATACTGTTATCAAATCAATAAATCCTTTAAAGAAACGAGATATTCCAAATTTAGTCTTTCCATAACGGCGAGGATGATGTTTAACAACAATTTCAGTAACTGAAAAACCTTTCCAGCCTGCAAGAACCGGGATATAGCGATGCAGTTCGCCATAAACATTTATGCTCTGAACTACTGCTCTTCGATAAGCTTTTAGACCACAGTTAAAGTCGTGTATTTTTACTTTTGAAAAGAAGCGAGTAACAAAATTGAAAAAGCGAGATGAATATTTTTTTATGAATGGGTCATATCTTTTCTTTTTCCATCCCGAAACGAGGTCGTAACCTTCTTCAAGTTTTCTTAAAAGATTTGGTATTTCTTCGGGGTCATCTTGAAGGTCTGCGTCCATAGTAATTATTACATCACCGGAAGAATATTTAAATCCCATCTGAAGTGCTGCAGATTTTCCATAATTTGTTCTAAAACTTAAGTAGTGAACATGATTATCATGTCGAGCTAATTCTTTTATTATGCTCAGGGATTTATCGATACTTCCATCATCAACAAAAATTATTTCATGTTCGCAGGAAATATTTTTTAATGACTTTTTTAATTCATTATAAAGTGGTTTTAATGATTCTTCTTCGTTATAAAGAGGAATTACTACTGAAATTTTCTTAAAGCTAAAGCTCTGTATTTCTTTATAATCATGTCTAATTGTAATTGGTTGAACTTTTTTTCTGAAATAAAACCTTCTTTGTTTTTTTCTTGGAGGAAATTGAGAATTATGAGATTCGTGTTTTTGATTATCACTCAAGATATTATCCATTGCTGTTAGTAAATAAAGTATTAATCACAATGATAAGTTAAATTTTGTTAATTCTAAAATCAACTTGCAAATGAAAAAGAAATAAGATGATGTTATTTATACTTCAGTGATGCAATGCTGTCATTTTGAACGAAGTAAAAATTTTTTTAGAAATCATTAATGGGTTAATAGATTCTTCTTTCGTTTCTTGGTGCACTCAGAAAGGCAATGGGAAAAGATAATACAGTCATTCTGAATGGAGCGAAGCGGAATGAAGAATCTCTCAAAAAATGAAGGAATGGTTTTTAGATTCTTCGTCGCCCACCTTTGGCGGTCTCCTCAGAATGACAGAAAAAAGCAGAATTGTAATTCTTACTCGCCGAAGGCGAGGAAGAATTATAAAACCAATTTAATAGTAATCACAATAAAATTTTTATTTATAGAATTGACTTTCAAACCGAGAAATTATTCTCTATCATTTACACTTATTCCAATGCTATAATTACCAGCAAATAAAAAATTGATACTTCAAAAAGTAAATCATATTTTTTGACTGGATAATTTATTATGCTCATAACAGAAAGGAAATTATGGGCGCTATTATTTTTTGGGGAATCATTAGAACGGCAATATTAATTCCAGTGCTGTGGCTTTTATATGGTGTGATTGAATATCGATACTGGTGGTGGCTTGTTATACTTTCAATTTATGGAGTGATAATTTATCCGGCTACTATTCAATACAGAATATTTCAAGAAGAAAATGAAGAACTTATTAGTAATACTTTGTGTTCTTCATGTAAATACTTTGATAAATCAGCAGTAATCTGTATGAAATATGATAAACATCCAACTTTAAAATATCTTCCATGTGATGGATTAGATTGGGAATTAAAGGATTATGAATATGAAGAAAAAACATTACACGATTGAAAAAGAAGATGCTCTCAAAAATAATATTATATTCTGTTCAGAGTGTGGCGAGGCTTTAACCTTTTTTGGAATTGAACCAGGTGAAATTGATTTGCAAAAAATCAAAGAACGCCACGAAAACTGCAAACGCACCGGAAAATTTAAAGGTGATAAATGCGCCATGCTTTTTATTGCAGAATCTAATGAAGAAATTTTTCCTGAGGATGAAGTAAAATAAACAATTCTTTTAATGCTTCAGTATATCTTGGTCCGGGTCTTACAAAAAGGTCAGCATTTACAGTAATTACATTGTTATTTTTGAATGCACTTAAATTTTTCCATTCAGGATAAATCTCCAAAATTCTTTTTGGTGTAAAGTAACCATTACTTGGGACAATGATATAATCAGGATTTTGTTTTAAGATTTCTTCACGACTAAAAACAGGATAATTAAGTTTTGAATCACTAGCAATATTGCTTAAAGCACATACTTCCAAATATTCATTAATAAAAGTGTTTTTACCAGCAAGCATAATAGGTTTCAGTTCTATAATAAACATTGCCTTTTTTCTTTTATATTTTTTAGAAGAGTTAATAATATGATTTGTAATTGAGTCCCAAGTTGAAATTCTATTTTTTGCAAAAGATTCAACACCGAATATTTTTGCTATATCTAAGTAAGTTTTTTTAATCCCATATATATTTCTTGGATTGGATACAAAAATTTTTAGTCTTAGCTCTTTGAACTTATCATAAGCTTCCTTAGTATTGCCTTCAACAGTAATGAAAATTAAATCTGGTTTTAGAGTTAAAATTTTTTCGAAGTCATAACTTAACATATCACCAACTTTATGAATTTTTCTTGCTTCTTCGGGATAATTGCAATATAAGGTATTCCCGATTAGATATTTTTCAAGTTTAAGGTCAAAAATCATTTCAGTAAGATTTGGGGCAAGTGTAATTATTTTACGAGGAGGTTTTTCTATGACTATAGTATTTCCAATATCATCTTTAATTGAATTTTCTATATAAAAATTCCTTTCATCTTTACCGCAGGAAAAAAGGACTATAACAAGCACAAAAAGAATTTTTATTGATTTCATCATAACTCACCCAAAATTTTCAATCATGTAATAAAAATTAGAAAGAAATTTACTGATTTTGATGATGGAAAAATTTTTGATTATTTTTGCAACGCTTCCTTAGCTCAGTTGGTAGAGCAGTAGACTCTTAATCTATTGGTCGGGGGTTCGAGTCCCCCAGGAAGCACCAAACTTAAATTTTAAGTCTTATATTGCAGAAAACATTCCAAATCATCACATCAAATAATTCAATTTTTTACTTTTATATCAATAGCCCATCTAAATAGCTTTTTATTATAAACATAATTTTTTATTAAAATAATAAATAAATCTTTATTCAAACCACACTATTTTAATTATTTTAATACAATACATAAATGGCATAGTTTATGAGAAAATTATTATTACTTTAATTAGGAGATACAAAAATTTTATTATTGGATTTACTATTAGGATACGTTAATTTTTACGTAGAATCTAAAAATTAAATCAGGGCAATAAGAAATATAAATCTACTAGGGAATTTGATAACATAAATTTTTCAAGGAGGTAAGAATGATAAATTTTTACAGAATTATTAAATACCTCAGTTTTATTTTCCTTTGTTTTTTCTTTATTAACGAATCTTTATATGCACAAGGTTCAGGAACAATTCGAGGTCGTGTTTTCGAAAAAGAAACAGGTGAACCTCTTATAGGGGCAAATGTATTAATTAAAAATACTAGTTTAGGGGCCGCAACTGATATAGAAGGGAAATATGTTATTCGAGGAATTCCAGCAGGAACACATGTGCTTAATGTATCTTATATTGGATATTCCACTGTATCTATGGAAATTACTGTAGTTCCAAACAAAACAATTGAGCAAGATTTTTATCTTGAAGCAAAAACTATAACTGGCGAAACAATTATAATCACGGCACAAGCAGAGGGCCAGCTTTCTGCAATAAATCAGCAATTATCCTCTAATACAATTTCTAATGTCGTATCTAAAGACCGCATTAAAGAATTACCTGATGTAAATGCAGCCGAATCAATTGGTAGATTGCCCGGTGTATCAATTGAAAGATATGGTGGTGAAGCCACCAAGGTTTCTATTCGTGGCTTAGAACCAAAATATAACACTATAACAGTAAATGGGGTTAGATTACCATCTACAAGCAGTTATGATAGAAGTGTTGATTTGTCTTTAATATCATCTAATATGCTCGATGGTATAGTTCTGAAAAAAGCAAATACCCCTGATATGGATGCAGATGCTTTGGGTGGTACTGTTGATTTAAGACTTAAAGAAGCACCAGAAGGTTTGAAAATTAGTCTAACTGCTCAGGGTGGTTATAATCAACTCCAGAATTATTATGGTAATTACAATTTCAATGGAACAGCAAGTAATAGATTTTTACAGAATAAATTAGGCGTAATTTTCAACTTTAATTTAGATAATTATGATAGAAGTGCGGATAAGTTTCAGGGTAATTATATACAAACTGGTTCGGGAGAAAATATAATTGTAAAACCACAAACTATTACTTTAAGAAATGAAAATGTAAGACGAGGAAGAACAGGTGCCAGTATTTTACTAGATTATAAATTGCCATTAGGCAAAATATCCGCTAATGCATTTTATAACAACTTACATTCAAAAGGGCTTTTTAGAATCAATGATATGAATATAGAACATAATAGTCATTATTATAATCTTGAATTAAGGGAAGGTAATACTTCTATTTTCACCGGGGCTTTAGGATTTCAACAGGACTTAGGTTTATTAAATTTTGATATAACATTATCAAGGTCATCATCACTTACTGATAATCCTGAAGATAAAGTATTTGGATTTGTTCAAGAAAATGGTGCTTTCAATACTACAAAAGTAGAACCAGGAATGGACCCCCATCTAATTCCTTCTTTACAATTAATTGATACACTAAAAACAGGTTTTAGAAATGCATTTACTTACAACACAAAATTAAAAGAAAATGAAACAGCATTACAGATGAATGTACAGCTGCCATTTAATATAGGAAAAGATTTTAAAGGATATATAAAAGCAGGAGGTAAGTTCAGATGGTTAGATAAAAATAATGACCAAGAACAATACGGAAGAGACAATATTCAATACGGTGGTGTTGGATTAAATAGTATTGTTCAGCCTGTTTTAAGATATTTAAGTCAAAAGTATCCAGATGATTGGGATTGGTTAAAGGATTCAGCATTAGCCCGTTCTAATGCAGTATTTCCAATTTCAAGATTTTTAACAAATGAAAAACCACCACATTTTCTTAATGGTGAATATGACCTGGGATTTATGGTTGATCAACGATTATTAAAACAATTTCTCGAAGCACTTCAGGAAACATCAAAACAAACCCCAAGTAACTGGTTATATTATTCAATGGGCTCAATTGGCTATGACTATGATGGAATTGAAAGATATCAGGCAGGATATATTATGACTGAGATTAGCTACAAAAATTTAATTACATTGATCCCGGGGGTAAGATATGAAGCAGATTATTCAAAATATCATGGACAACGTTTTAAAGAAGTCGAACAGGCAGGTACACAATTACCACCAGCAGATTTCGAAAGATTAGAAAATGTGCGTGATAATAAGTTTTGGTTACCCATGGTTCATGTTATTGTAAATCCATTCAGCTGGCTTAAAATTAGATTAGCAAGAACTGAAACATTAACAAGACCAGATTATATGCAGTATGCTCCTATTACTACAATAGACAGATTCAATGGTTATGTAAGAGCTAACAATGCAGCATTGAAGCCTGCAAAATCAACAAACTATGATGCCTCAATTCAGATTTATCAAAATTATGTAGGATTTCTTACATTTTCTGGCTTTTATAAGAAAATTAATGACTTGATTTTCCAATCTGGTTATCAGCTGCAACCCGGGGTTGAAATACCTGCAGGATTAAATATTCCAACGTCCTGGCTAAGAGATAAAGATGGAAGAGTAGTAGCAACACCATATATGGATACTTACTTAAATAATCCATATCCTGCTTATTATAAAGGATTCGAAGTAGAGTGGCAGACACACTTCTGGTACTTACCTTCATTTCTTAGAGGTTTGATTTTTAATGTAAACTATTCAAGAATTTTCTCAGAAGTTGATAAACAACGTTTTGTAGTAAATAGAGTTGTTGAAGGTAAACCACCAAGAGTAACGATTAAATATGTAGTTCAGGATACAATTAGAACAGGAAGAATGCCTTATCAACCTTCTCATATTTTTAATTTTACACTCGGTTATGATGTTAAAGACTTTTCTGCAAGATTATCATTCTTATATCAAACAGACAAACTAACATACTTGGCTAATTATCCAGGGTTAGATCAATCCACTGGTACTTATTATAGATGGGATTTAACTCTTCAACAAAAACTACCATGGAATATTCAGGTATTCGTCAATCTGAATAATCTTAATAAAAGGGCAGATAGAAGTTATAGAGGAAATGTCGAAACAAATGCTGCCTATACTGAATACTATGGATTTACTATGGATGTAGGTATTAGGTATAATTTTTAACAAATAAGGAGTGTTTCTTTCACTTAATTAAATTATTTCATCAAAATATATGGAGGATGGTTCTTATGAAACATTTTTTCAAAATACTATTTCTTTTGCTAATTGTAGGATTGATAATTTTACCGACTAAAAAAGTCAGCGCACAACAGGGCGATACTCTTGTTGTAGAGTATCTTGATAATCAGGGTAATTTTGTTGTTGATGCTTTAACAAACGCAATTAATAATGATGTAAATAGACCTGAAGGAAGAGTATACAAATTACGAGCTGGAGGAATTTACTGGGTTACAGAAGAAATTAAAAATGATGGTTGGCATTTAAGAATAGTTGGCGAGCCACCAGATCCCAAAAATCCAGATAAATTTCCAGCAGTAATTCAAAGAGTATCCAGACCTGATGGTTCTGTTACAGCGCGTTTAATTACAGGCGGTGGTAGCATTACATTTAAGAACATTTATTTTATTGGTTGTGACGATGCGGGGGTTCAAACAGCATACCAGCCAATTCAGGTAGATGCCAGCGATTCTCGTTTTGTTTTTGACCATTGCATTTTTGAAAGAACCAATTTTGCTCTTGTTGCATGGACAGGTAAAAATAATGATATTATAATTACTAACTGCGTTTATAGAAATTTACTGGAATCACCTCCAACACAAATTTGGACAGGCCGTGGTATTTCAATATGGAATGATGCTGATACAGTAATTATCGAAAACAATACATTCTTTAACATTGGTTTTACTTCTTTGCAGATTGAAAGTGGTACAGCAAAATATTTGAGATTCAATCACAATACAATAGTATTTAATGGCAGAAGTATTAATACAACACCATGGCTCTATGAAGCATACTTTGCAAATAATTTACTTATAAATCCATTCTGGCATGGAGAAGCTCACAATCAAACTGAATTGGATAGCCCAAATAGAGACCCACGTGCAACAACATCTGGCATATTTGCTTTTGGAGCATTACCGACTAAATACGGACCTGAACAAAGCCGTAGAATTTTATTTGCCAATACTGCTGCTTGGTTAGATCCGCAGTTTATTACATTCTTTAATGCAAATAACATTAGAAAGCAACCATTTGTTGGACCTGTACTCAAAGAAGATTTCTTAAGCAAGTATGAAAACATGGTAGTAAAAGATACATTCTGGTTAGATCAAAGACCGAATTTCCCTGTATATCCATCTGAAATTATTCCTAATATGATTGAAAATGTTACTGGCATAAGAGCAGGGGCTTCATCAATACCTACATATTTTTATAATCTGCCCCAAAATCCTGATGGAACAATTTGTAATACTTGCCCAAGCTGGCCATTACCAGAAAACTTTTCTTATACTGAACCAGCTTTCCTGTTGACTGCTGGAACCGATGGATTGCCATTAGGTGATTTGAACTGGTTCCCTGATAAAAAAGCTGTTTTCGAAAAGAATAAGGAACAATATGTCGAACAATTAAGAAAACTTGCTGGACCAATTTATCAGTATGATATTATTTCTTCCTATGAAGCTGAAAAAACCACACTTGGCGGTGCTGCACAAGTTAAATCAGTATCTGGATTTGTTTATTTTGTAATGGATGCAGGTGGGTATATTGAATGGACATTTGATTTACCTGAAGAGGGAGAATATGATTTGGGTATTTATCAGCATATGCGTGGTAATGGTATGAGAGGTCAACATACATATGTAAATGGTGTAGAAATTCATGATGCTGCTCATGGCTGGGGGGAATTGATTTTTGACCCTGCTTCAGGTCCTGCAGCTGGTATTGATATTAACAGCTGGCAATGGGTTGTAGTAAAACAATCAGATATTATTGAAGCTGGAGCACTAACATTCAAGAAGGGTACAAATACTGTAAGAATCGAAAAATCCTGGGGTTGGCAAAATTTTGCTGGTATTAGAATATTAAAAGATGGACAGATAATTAAGGAATTAACAGGTGCCGATGTAACAGATTATGACCTCGTTCAACCTCAAGTAGAAGGTGCTATATGGGTTCCAAGCTGGTTTAAGGCAGTTGCTCTTAATACAGGTGGTTCAGTTTCATTTGATGTAAATGCACCTGCAAGTGGTACTTATGCATTGAATATTCTTTATCAAAATTATAGTGGTCCACAAGCACTTAGTGTTAAAATAGATGGTACCGAGAAACTAACAGCTACACTTGAAAGCAAATCTGATTCAACAGGGCTGTCATATCTCACTGATAAATTTTCTCTTAATGAAGGTAAACATACAGTTACTTTAACAGGCTCTAATGTTAATCTTGATGTTATTCAATTTATAAAAGTTACTGTTGTAAGTTCATTGAAAGACCTCAATCAAATTCCAAATGGTTATGCACTTGAACAGAACTATCCTAATCCATTCAACCCAACAACAACAATTAATTTCTCAATTGCTAAACCTTCAAATGTTAAATTGACAGTCTACAATATTCTTGGTCAAAAAGTAGTTACACTTGTTGATAAATTTATGGGGGCTGGAGTTTATTCTGTTGAATTTAATGCAAGAGGTTTAGCATCCGGTGTTTATTTCTATGGAATTGAAGCAGGTGATTTTAAGACTTATAAGAAAATGATTTTGCTCAAGTAATTAGTTGCTAATTTAATAAAAAGGCTGACTCAAATAGGGTCAGCCTTTTTGTTTTTAAAATTACAATTAGAAATTATTTTTTAATTGGTTTTAATCTAAGCATAATAACATCGTGTGAAGGTATAACTGAATGAAAATTTTTTTCGGTTGTTCCTATATCTTTCTTTAACCACAAATCTCGTATTTGATAAATATTATTTCTGAAGTTAGCTTCTTTATTAAATAGTGAATCAATAACAATATAATTATTCCATTGAAAATTAAGTTCTATCGGTTTTGTTGAACGATTTAAGAAGCACACAGCCCAGTTATCATGCATCAGTGGCTTGAACCAAATTTCAAGTCCATCATTTTCAAAATATTTAAAACCTTGAATTCCAAGTGAATCTTGATTAACTGCAATTACTTCTTTATTTGTCAAAATTTCTTTTGTTTCATTTGTCATGTTTGATAAATCATTACCAGCAATTAATGGAGCTGCAAGCATACACCACATAGAAAAATGGGCTCTATCTTCATTGACAGACATACCATTTCCAACTTCAAGCATATCAGGGTCATTCCAGTGGTCTGGACCTGCGTAAGCACGTAATCCTTTTTGCATATCAAGTATTTGCATAACTCCCCATGATTTCCATGTTCCATGGTCTACAACGCAATCAAAGCAAGCAGTTATATCGCCAGTAGTTCTCCATAAATGACCAATATTTTTTGCCCATAACCATGGTCTGTTATTTCCCCATTCACAGATGCTAAAAACAATTGGTCTTTTAGCTGCATATAGTGCGTTTCGCATGGTCAAATAAGCACCTTCAGCATTTAATCCTTCTGTATAGCACCAATCATATTTCAGATAGTCAACTCCCCATTCAGCATATTTTTTTGCATCTTGAAATTCATAGCCACGACTGCCTGGTCTGCCTCCACAAGTATACCAACCTGCATCAGAATAAATTCCAAATTTTAAGCCTTTTGAATGAATATAATCAGCCAAAGCTTTCATACCAGATGGAAATCTTTCCGGGTCAGGTTGAATAAATCCAAGACTATCACGTTGTCCCTGCCAGCAATCATCAATTATGATATATTGATAACCAGCATCTTTCATTCCACTTTCAACCATTGCATCAGCCATTTTCTTAATTATCTCTTCATTGATATTGCAGCCAAATTTATTCCAGCTGTTCCATCCCATTGGAGGGGTTAAAGCTAATTTCTCAAATTTTTGAGCAAAAATTGAAGTTGCAATTAGAATTATGGTAAAAAATTTTTTCATTGTTTACTCCTTTAATATTATTTTGCTTTGAGCAACTTTATGCAATTAATTAAAGCTCGGGTTGTATGATAATTTCCTTTCCAGATGGTTCCTTTAGGCATTTTTTTGTTCTCAGGCATTATATCAGTACCTCCAATAAACCAGCCGCCATGTTCATTATCGATAAGATAATTCTTGATGTAATGCCACTGCATTTCAAAATAATAATAATAATTTATTTCATTATCATGAAATAATTTTGACATTAATAATGCAGAATTTAGTGCTTCTGCCTGTGCCCACCATTCTTTTGTATTTTTTATTATTGTAATTTTATTTTGATTTTTGAAATAATAACCTGCATCAAAAATTCCTCCAGTTGAATAATCCCAGCCATTAATTAAAGTGTGATTGACCATTGACTTAGCTTTATTAATTGTAACAGAATCTTTTATATCTAAAACCTCTGCAGCTTCTAAAAGCAGATATGCAGTTTCGATATCATGACCGAATGATATATGTTCTAAAAAGAATTTTTTGTTTTTATCTGAACTTGAATATTTGTATTCAATTGGAGTCCAGTCTCTTTCAAAATACAATTTCAAGTAACCTTTATTTGATGCAACTTTATCTCTGATTAAATAAAAAAGTGATAATAATCTTTCTCTTAGTTTATCATTTTTCCATACTTTGTATAATTCAGTATAAGCTTCGAGAACGTGAATCATTGAGTTGTAATCTTTTGGTGGTGTATTGTCATATCCATAGATAAACGGAATGCCTTCTTCAGATATAAATTGAAAATAACCATCATACAAAGAATCGTGACTATGTTTATCTATCCATTTGAAAGTTTCTATTGCTAATTTTAATGCAGCAGAATCACGGCTTGCATTGAAATAAGCAGCTAATCCATAAATTGCAAATGAATTTCCATAAACTCTTTTAATTATTTTTCCTTTTTCTTTAATTGGTTTTCCTTCTCTTGTTACAAGGTCAAAAAAGCCTCCATATTTTTTATCCCACATTAGATTTCTGAGAAAATGAAAACCATGTCTTGCAATTTTTATGTAGTTGGTGTCACTATAAAATTCTGCTAATTGTGAACAAGTCCAAATGTGTCGTGCCTGTGTTACAATAAATTTATTTTGTTTTCCATTTAATTCCCATTTATAATTTATATCGCTAAAAAATCCTCCATAAATTGTATCAATTGATAAAGGATACCATTTTTCAATATCGGATTTCAATAAATCTCTAAGTTCTTTAAGAATTATTTTATGTTTATCATTTACTTTTGTTATCGAAAAATTTTTTGGTGTTACTAAAAATATAGTTTGAGCATAGCAAAGATTTAATACAATTACTTTGAATAAATATACTCTTATAAAGTTCATATGAAAATTTTTGTTTGTGAATTTACTTTACAGTTTTATCTAATTTCATTTTCATGCTTTCATAAAGTTTTCTTCTTCCTTCTTTATCTTTGTTTAAGATATCTCTGGCATAATTTGCCACCTGTTCGGCAACATATCTTGGGACAACACAAACACCATCTTTATCTGCAACAATAACGTCCCCTGGGCAAACAAGAACTCCTCCAATTACGATTGGGCGGTTGACAGATTCAAGTTCATTTCGACCGGGCCTTATTCCTCGTCCTGGTTTTCTGAAATAAAGAGGGACTTTTTCGATTGCAATTTCATCAAGGTCTCTTGCAGAAGCATCTGTGACCACACCAACAGCACCTCTTCGATGCCATTCAAGTATATTGTATGATCCTATTGAACCGATATCTTTTTCTTCAACATCATCAATTACTACTACAGTGCCTGGCTTAATTAATTTAGTGAATGCTTCGCTTGAATAAGCATTATAAAAATTACTTTCCCATTCAGAAAATTCTTCTCCGGGTTGAGGTCTATCTGATTTTTGAGTAGGGACATATCTTGCTGTTATTGCAATACCTCTGAATTGATGAGTTAAATCGACAGGGTCAATCCATGCGGGATGAATTGAGGGGTCAACAAGTCCTTTCCCTGGTAGACCAACTATGTCCATTCCATCAGAAACATCAGCAACTCTTAATCCTTCAAAGAGCTTTAATATTCTTGCATCTTCTTCTTCGGAATATACTTTTGTTTCAATGAAATTAATTCCTTTTCTTTCTGTTGCAAACTGATGAGTTTTTTGGTCATTCTCTGTTTTTGTTTCTTGAGGAATTATTTGTGATGAGATTATTAAGTATAAAATAAATACTTTTAGTTTCATAAAATACTCCTATTATTTTTGGGTTTGCAGGAAAACTTAATTAAATATTAATTAAAAAGTATGCCATGAAAATATGGTTGGTTAAAGTGAGTTTGACTAATGAATATTAATATTTTTTATGAAAATACTTTACAGAAGTTTTTTTTCATTTAATTGTTTTTATCAAAAGAATAAATATTTATCACAATAATAAAATTGTAAGTTGAAGCGACGGCTTCGACAAAAAAGGAGAAATTTCACAAAGCTTGGGCTTAGTGTCAAAATATTTATAAATTAAATAAGATTCTTCGCTTCGTTCAGGATGACTTTGTTATTTTTCTTGTATGTCATTCTGAGGAACTCACCTTTGGATGGATGACGAAGAATCTTATTCCAATTTTTTGTTTTAAAGAGATTCTTCACTTCGTTCAGAATGACATTGTAGTTTTTTCCCCATTGTTATTATAAGTCCGCTAAAAGGTGGATGAAGAATCTTATTCCATTTTTTTGTTTTTAAGAGATTCTTCATTCCGCTTCGCTCCATTCAGAATGACTGAATTATTTTTTCACTGTCATTCTGAGTCCGCCGAGAAAGGCGGACGAAGAATCTTAAAACACATCAAAAATTTTTAAAGAGATTCTTTGTTTTGTTCAGAATGATTATTTTAAATGTTTTTTTCATACAAACGAATAATTCTATCCATCATCTCATCGGTTTCTTTTCGGATAATTTTTCTTTCAGGTTTTGCTTCAAACCAATCAATTGTTCTTTTGATTCCTTCTTTAAAAGATATTGTTGCTGTAAAACCAGGCACATATTTTTTGATTTTAGAATTATCAAAAATTACACTGTAAGATTTATCACCAAGCAAACTTCCCATTAAAGAAATTTCATGTTTAACAATAAAATCTGAAGGTATGTGAATAATATTTGGTTCAACACTTATAGTTTCTGCTATCGTTTCATAAATTTGATTCCAAGTCAATACTTCATCTGTTGTTATGTGAAAAGCATTTCCAATTGCATATTGATTTCCAAGAATACCAACAAAACCTTTTGCAAAATCTTCAGTGTGAGTAACAACCCAAAGTGAAGTTCCATCACCATGAACAATTATATTTTTTCCCTTTTTCATTCTATCGATAATTGTGTATTCGTTCCATCCACCAATTGCAACAGGAATAACAGTATCATAAGTTAATGATGGGCGAACAATTGTGATTGGGAAATCCTCTTCGCGATAAGCTTTGTTTAATATTTCTTCACAAGCAATTTTATTTCTTGAATAATCCCAAAAAGGATTTTTCAAAGGTGTTGATTCAGTTATGATTGGATTTAACGGTGGTTTTTGATAAGCTGATGCCGAGCTGATAAAAATATATTGCTTTGTTTTATTTTTAAAAAGTTCAATATCCCTTTCAATATCTTTTTCATTGAATGCTATCCAGTTAACCACTACATCCCATTGATGGTCTTTCAAAATTTCTTTTATTTCAGATAGATTATTTATATCACCATTAATTGCCTTAGCTTTTTCAATGGTATTTTCACGTAAGCCGCGATTAAGCAAATAAAGGTCAATACCTTTTTCGATGCATAATTTACTTACAGAAGTGCTGATGTTCCCTGTGCCGCCAATAAATAGAACTTTCATTTAATCCTCATTTAATTTTTGTAAATATAATTAATCTATTCTTTTATATTAAAGTGAAGTTTTGGTCCAAATGCAAGATTCTCTGATGAATAAAATGAAGCAACAACAGCTCCAAGCGGTTTTATTGCAATTCCTTTTGTTTTTCCATCCAGGATTCTTTGTAAAACCGGCTGTGATACTGTGATATAATTTTTCCCACCAGAAATTTTATTTACTTCAACATCAATTATCATTTGACTGTTCAAGACTTTATTCAAAGGTTTTCCTTTACAAAAACTTTCTAAAGTTACATTGTTTTGATTCCAATTACTATCCCCATCAAGAATTTCAGTAACTCGTATCATGCCAAAATCTTTTTTATAGTCTGTAGAATTTTGAAGAGAAAAGGTGGTTAATTCAAGAAGTGCAGAACCTTTAGCGGTTTTGTTTTTGAATTTATCAAAATCCCATTTCAATAATATATACTGATTTCCACTTACGGTTAACAAATTAATTTTCTTACCATTTTCGTCATAAGTGAACCAGTTATTAAAATTCATATCTGAATAATACAAATCAATAATACAATCTTCTTTGACAGGCAGATGATAATAAAATGTTGATGTGTCAGGAATAGGAGGATGATAAGGTATAGGTTCACCTAAGTCTGGTCCAACTGAATCGATATTTACTATGTCAACTTTATAATAATCAATATCAACTCGATATTTTTCAAATCCCCAATCCATTAAAGCCAATTGAGCATAAACTGTATCGTCGGGACGTGCATCAAAATTGTGTGTTGTCATACTAATTGTATGCCAATTTGTTGTATCTGGAATATCATACTCCATCAAGTGAGAATGGAAATCAGTAGTTCTTTGAGTATTGAGATGAAGATTAATTCTTTTTGGGGCGTCACTTACTCTAACTCTTGCTTCTATTCTGAATTCATATTTTGGATTTTTAATTAATGAAAGATTCATTTTTTCAGAAACTCTTCTTCTAATCAAAGCCCACCAAATTCCTCTTTTATCATTGGTTGCATCGACAAAAATAGAAGCATAACCTTTTTTAGAACTTATAAATTTCATAGTTGCATTTCCGTCTCCAGTTCTATAAGTCCAGCCGTTTAATCCAGCAGAATCTACTTTGAGTTCCGTTTCAAAGTTATCTATGAACTGAGCAAAATTATCTTCAAAAATTAAAATGAAAGAAAACAGCAGAATGATTAGCAATGACTTGATTTTCATATATACCTGCCTTCTGTATATTAAAGGGAATTAATGACTTATTATGCGTCATAAATTGAAAAACAATTTCTGAAGTAATATCATATTGAGTAATAAGATATTCAGTTTTAAATAAAAAATAATTTATTTTTTTGAAATAAATTTTGAATAAAAATTAAAGCCCAAATTCAGTTCATTTAAATTAATCTCAGGATAATTCTTTGAAATAAATGTTCTAATTTTATTCAAAATTTTTTCCTTTTCGTTTTCCATTTTGACATTTAACGAAGGTGTATTTTTGATATACTGAATATCAGTTTTAAGAGAATTAATCATCATCGTTTTGACTTTTGGTAAACTGTCATAATCACTAAATCGAATCATAAAATCATGATAAAGTAAGAATGAAAGTGGCCATCCATCCCAATCTTTTTCCCATTCTTTAGTTATTTGAGGAGAAATAATTTGCTTTAAAATTTTATTGAAGTTCAACGCATCACTAAAATTTTGAACAAATTCATTATGCTTATTTAAAATTTCTCTTTCAATTTCAATTCTGTATTCTGAATCAAGTCGCTGAACTTTTTCATATAATCTTGATAACTCGAGTAAATAGTTGTCTACCTTCCAGTTTTGGTCGGTGATATTAAATTTAATTACCCATTCAATTTTTGAATTGACAGGTTTGCCGTTTCTTTTAGCAGGTTTGAATAAAAGATTTTTACAATAATTAATAGCAGTGCTATCAAGAATGTCGTGTCCAGATGATTTTACTATATAAACATCATCAACTATTCCATCTTTATTGATTGAAAGGATTAATTTAGTGTTGCCCCAGATGGCATTTTCCTGAGCGGTTTTTGGGTAATATAATCTCGGTTGTTTTACCAAAGTTGGTGGTTCGAAACCAGTTGCCGTACTTTTTTCTACTTTGCTGCTGCAAGCTGAAAATAAAAATAATATCAAAATGAGAATAAAAATCTTATTCATAACCTCACCTCACTCAATTATTAAAACAAATTTTATTTACCAGACACAAAGAACAATTTGCTTATTAGAAATATTAAAAATTTCTATAAAGCGCAAGACATATTGAAATAACTTCAATTTACTTTTTGTGATTTTATTAAAAAATTAAATCTCTATAACAGCTTCCATCATTATGAAAAATGCCTGACCTTCTGCTGCTGTTCCCGGGTGATCAAATTCTGGTGAGCCACATACACCTTGAACCAATCAAATTTGTCAACTTTAGAATGTGCTGCAATTCTCATTTTATCAGCGTGAATTTTATAGCTTTTATTGAGCCAGCCACTTTTTATGACGCGATAAATAGCATAAACAAGCGTATATAGAAATTTTTTTCTAAAAATGAATTTGAATCATCAATAATATTATGGAATAATCCACCCTCACGAATTGATTTGTTAAAATGTTAAATCACTTTGTAAATCTAAAATTTATACAAGCAAGCAATATGGTTTTAAAAATAATCTTTTCTTTAATTTTATTTCCCCTTTAAGAAGTAAAAACTTATTCAAAAAATCATTAATAAATCTAATGAGATCCTCATCTTTAATCCCTTCAACAAAAGATTTTATAAATATTTATCAGATAAAATAGGATGCAGTTAAACCATGAAATCAAATTGATTTGTCTATTATTAAAAATTTTTGGTGAGATTATGTTTATAAAAAATTATTTGAAAGGAATTAAACGACCTAAGCAATTGATTGGTAATTTTTTGCTGAATATAATTTTTGTCGCATCAATAATAATTATTGTAAATGGATGCAGCACTACACATCAAATAGTTAGCAAATGGAAATCAGATGATTTAGTTGTCGATGGAGATTATTCTGATTGGCAAAACAGACTTGAATATATTGAAGATGAAGATGCATCAGTTGGTTTTCAAAATGACAAAGATTATTTGTATTTGTGTTTGATTGTCAACGAGCCATTTAAAGCAATGCAAATGCTCAGAGCAGGATTTATTGTATGGTTTATTCCTGATGATGAATCAAAAATTATTGGATTAAAGTTTCCACTTGGAATAAGTAATATTGGTTTTGATAGAAAAGAAAGAAGAAATTTTGAAAAGAATGATGAAAGAGGAAATCTAGAAAAGATTATTGAACGATTATTTGAAAAAGAAAAGGATTTTGAAATTGTAGATAAATCCAAATATCCACTTTGGATGTATCCTCTTGAAAATAATAAAGGAATAAAAATTAAAATCTCAGAAAAATCAAATAAACTTGTATATGAATTGCAGATTCCAATTTCAAAACAACAGGAAAATAATTTTTATGTTCCTGTGACTGCTGGAGAGAATCTTAAAATTACTTTTGAAACATTAGAGTTAGAATTCCCATCAGATAAACGAGAAAATATGGGCAATATTCCACAAGGCGGATTTCAAAGGCCAGCAGGTGGAATGAGAAGAAATATGCCTGCTTTTACAAAAATAGAACCATTAAATTTTAGTGTAAGAGTAACATTAGTTAAGAGTGATTATTAAAGCAAATTACTTGCAAGTTCAGCAAGAATTGAACGTTCTCCTTTTTCAAGATTTACATGAGCATAAAGTTTTTGTCCTTTGAAATGTTCAATTAAATAAGATAGTCCATTTGACTGAGCATCGAGATATGGATGGTCAATTTGATAAATATCTCCTGTGAGAACAATTTTAGCACCTTCACCTGCGCGGGTAATAATTGTTTTAACTTCATGTGGTGTTAGATTTTGTGCTTCATCTACAATGAAATAAATTCTCTGTAAACTTCTTCCTCGAATATAACTTAATGGTTCAATCACAAGTTTTTCTTCTTTTATTAGTGAATTAATCAACTGATAATTTTTATCTGTTTCAGGAAATTGATCCTGAATAACTTTAAGATTATCCCACAAAGGCTGCATGTATGGAGCTAATTTACTTTCAACATCTCCGGGCAAATAGCCAATATCTTTATTGCTTAAGGGAACAATGGGACGTGCGACATAAATTTGTCTATAATTTTTTCTAACATGAAGTGAACATGCCAGAGCAAGAAGTGTTTTTCCTGTCCCGGCTTTTCCTGTTAATGTAACAAGCGGGATATCGGGATTGCACAGTGCATTTACAGCAAAAGTTTGTTCTGCATTGCGAGGTTTAATTCCATAAACAACTTCTTTATCAATCCTTTTAAATTTTTCCATTTCTCTATCAAGAACAGCAAGTATAGAACGATTTGAATTTCTCATTATAAAAAATTTATTAGGCACAGCTTCTGTTTTAATCTTTTTTAATATTTGTTTTGCAGGAACTTCGTATGGAGGTTGATATAGTTTTTGTAAAATGTCATCATCAAAATTTTCAATTACAGCTTTGCCACTGTATAACTCTTCTATATTTGGGATACGGTCGGTAGTGTAATCCTCGGCAGGAATTCCAATGGCTTTTGCTTTCATTCTGAGATTTACATCTTTGCTTACAAGAATTACTTTTCCTTTCTCTTTATTTTGTTTAGATGCTTCATAAGCAGCACTTAGAACACGATGGTCAACATTGTCCTCTCTAAAAATATCCTGAATTTCTTTATTTAATCCTTTTGTTATAACAATTCTTACTTTTCCTTTACCGCGCCCAAGCGAAACCCCACCGTTAAAAATTTCATTGCCTGTAATTGAATCAAGTGTTCTCGCAAATTCGCGTGCGTTTAAATTAATTACTTGATTTCCTCTTTTGAAGTGGTCTAACTCCTCAATTACAACAAGAGGAATTATGATATTGTTTTCTTCAAAGTGATGAATGCAGGTCGGATCATGCAAAATAACATTTGTATCAAGAACAAAGGTTTTAGGATTAGATTTTTTCATACAGTATATGAATTTTCAAATGTCATTAAACTATGATTAAAATATTATTTAATTCTTAGTCTAAATTCTTGATAACAACTTACAAAATTTTTTTACTAAAATCGAAATTCACTAAATTATATTTGAATTAAATTTCTTTGGGGGAGAAAATGGCTATTCAAACTATCAATCCCGCAACTAATCAAATAGAAAAAACTTTCGAAGAGTTTTCTTTGGAAAGTGTATTTAACATTATTGAAAATGTTTATAATACTTTCCAGAACTGGAAGCAAACAACTTTTACTGAAAGAAATTTATTGATGAAAAATGTTGCAGAAGTATTGAAAAACAATAAATATGAATATGCAAAAATTATTGTCACTGAAATGGGGAAGCCAATAACACAAGCAATTTCTGAAATAGAAAAATGTGCATGGGTATGTGAATATTATGCAGAGAATGCAGAAGAATTTTTGCAGAAAGAATTTATTTCAACAGATGCTTCTGAAAGTTATATTCAATTTGACCCACTTGGAATTGTCTTTGCAATTATGCCATGGAATTTTCCTTTCTGGCAGGTATTTAGATTTGCAGCCCCAGCAATTATGGCAGGAAATGCATGTATTCTTAAACATGCATCGAATGTTCCAATGTGTGCTTTAACTATTGAAGAAATTTTTGAAAAAGCAAATTTTCCTAAAAATTTATTTAGAGCAATTTTAATTGGTTCTTCAGAAGTAGAAGAAGTAATTAATCATCCAAAAGTAAAAGCAGTTACTTTAACAGGAAGTGAATTTGCAGGCAGACAGGTGGCTAAATATTGTGGAAAATTATTAAAAAAATCTGTAATGGAACTTGGAGGCAGCGACCCATTTATTGTACTTGAAGATGCTGATATTGAATTGGCAGTAAAAACAGGCGTAACCGCAAGACTTATAAATAATGGGCAGAGTTGCATAGCAGCAAAAAGATTTATTGTTGTAGAAAAAATTTATGATGATTTTGAAAAAAGGTTTGTTGAGCTGATGTCAAAAGTAAAAATTGGAAATCCAATGGATGAATCTACACAACTTGGACCAATAGCAAGAGAAGATTTACTAAATGAACTTGAATTTCAAGTAAGGTATTCAGTTGAATGTGGAGCAGTAATTTTATGCGGTGGAAAGAGAGTTAACAGCGAAGGTTTGTATTTTGAACCTACTGTTTTGTCAAATGTTAAAAAAGGTATGCCTGCTTACGATGAAGAAATTTTCGGCCCTGTAGCTTCATTAATAAAAGTAAAAGATGAAGAGGAAGCAATTGAAGTGGCAAATGATACAAAGTTTGGTCTTGGGGCATCGTTGTGGACTCAAAATATTGACAAAGCAAAATATTATGCAGGAAAGATTGAAGCAGGTTCTGTGTTTATTAATGGCATGGTAAAAAGTGACCCGCGCTTGCCATTTGGGGGAATAAAAAATTCTGGTTATGGACGAGAATTATCTCACTATGGAATAAAAGAATTTGTAAATATTAAAACTGTATGGATAAAATAAATTTACAATAAAATATTATTCTAATTTTGATATTGCATTTTTAATTCTGCGAGCACCTTCCATTAAATTTTCCTGAGATGTTGAATAAGATAATCTTATATATCCTTCTGCACCAAATACACTCCCAGGAACAACTACAACTTTTTCGCTCTGTAATAAATAAAGTGCAAAATCAAATGATGTTTGAATAATTCCAGTGTCTGTTTTTTTACCAAAGAAGTGAGAAATGTTGGGGAACAAATAAAATGCACCTTGAGGTTTGTAGCATTTTATTCCTTTGATTGATATTAATTCATCATAAAGAAGATTTCTCCTTTTCTCAAATTCTTTTCTTGAGTATTCTAAAAAATCCTGTTGGCCTGTTAATGCTTCCAGTGCAGCTTTTTGAGAAATTGAAGAAGCATTTGATGTGCAATGACTTTGAATTTTATTCATAGCATTAATTACTTCGGGAGGTCCAGCTGCATAACCAATTCTCCATCCAGTCATTGAATACGATTTTGAATGTCCATTAATTGTAATTGTTTTTTGTTTTATTTTTTCACTTAATGATGCAATGCTTACAAATTCATAATCATCATAAATCAATTTTTCATAAATCTCATCTGATAAAATATAAAATTCACTTTCTTCAAGTATCGGGACGAGTTTTTCAAGGTCTACTCTTGAATATATACTTCCAGTTGGATTGGAAGGATTACATAGAATTAATAACTTTGTTTTATTAGTAATTGCGCTTTTTAATTGTTCTGGAGTGATTTTAAAATCTGATTGTTCATCAGTGTGAATAAAAACTGATTTTCCGTTTGAAAGTGCAACAATGTGTGGATAAGAAACATAGTATGGTGAGGGAATTATTACTTCGTCATCATCTTCGACAATTGACATAATTGCATTGAAAATACTGTGTTTTGCTCCTGATGATACAATTATTTCTTCTGGGTTGTATTCAAGTTTATTTTCTTTCCTGAGTTTTTCAGAAATTGCTTTTCGAAGTTCAAATATACCAGAGTTAATTGTGTATTTTGTAAAATTATTTTCAATAGATTTAATAGCAGCTTCTTTAATGTTTTGTGGAGTGGGAAAGTCAGGTTCTCCAACACTTAAGTCAATTAAATTTTCTCCCCTTGCTTTCATTTCGATTGCTTGTTGAGTAATTTTTATTGTTGGGGAAATAGTAATTTTATTTACTCTTTTAGAAAGATTTAGAGCCATATTTTATTTAATAATTAATTGGAATAAAATTTTTAGTAAATCAATTTAATGTAAATTATAGATTAAACCAATATGAGAACTTAATCATGAAAATATTATTTCCTGTTGTCTGCCATAAATTTTTTATATCACGCTTGAAATCAAATTCTCCTGGATTATCTTCATTAAACTGGTCATGAGACCATACAAAATATAAAATTGAACCGGGTTTTACTTCCCATCTTAATACTGCAGTACCTCTTAAGGATTTGAAATTGAAATCAGGATTTCCGAATGAAAAGGGTATTGCAGGGCCATTTCCATCCGGGTCAACAATATATTCATTATTGTCTTCATTATATTTTATGGTGGAATTATTTTGACCATAAATCAAATATGACATGCTCTTGGGTTTGCTGAGTTCTTTAAATTCCTGATAATCTCCTACAGCAAAAAATGGCTGCAGATAAACCTGAAAAGTTAATGATGGAGTAAAAGCCCAATTGAGCCTTATGTTTGCCGATAAAGTATGTTGAATTATCTTGCCAAAAACATATCTTTTATAATAAGTATTTACTGCATAAGAGTCTTCAAATTTATCAATCCATTGAGTTGGATTGATAGAATATGAGAACGAAGGACCAATGCTGAATTTTATTTGTGAATTTGGTTTCCAATCTAAATCAATTCTTATTCCTTCGTATACTCCGCCAAGTTTATCTTTTCCAAATTCATTTTCAAATTCCAGTATAATTTTTTTTCTTTCATCAGTTTCTACATTGAACCATATTCCCCATTCTGCTGGATTTTTAGCTAATGGACCACCTCTTGTAAGTGAAGGACTAAAAGCTTCGAATTGGTAACTTCCACCAATTGCAATGCTGTAATAATTTGTAAATGTTCCTTGAAATCTTCCCCAGATAAAATTGCTAATAATATTTCCATCATAATTATAAGATCTTGCGTGAGCCATAAAAATAAATTTTGACCTGAATATTTTCTCGGGTTCGAACCATCTGTATCCCAAAACAATATGTGTATTAATTTTATCGGCATTCCATTGGAAACCTAAATCGTTATGTTCAAATCCTGGTGAAACAGCTCCAACAGCTGCATTTATGTAAAAATTTCCTTCTTGCTTGTTTAGCATAAGTCTGCCATAATAGCCTGAAAGAGAAGTTCTTGAAGAATCAAGTTTTAAAAAGGTTGCATCAGGTCTTTGAAGATATCGATAAGGTCTTTGCTGAAGATCAAGTAAATATTCTTTGCTTCCTTCTACATAACTGCCGGCAAAAGCTCCTGTTAATACATAAACTTTTGATTCATCTAAAAAAGTCCATCCATCTATTCCAAATGTATATGCATTTTTTGATAAAATATTTTTTAATGAATTTGTGTGTAAATCCCTGTTAACTGTAGTGAACATGAAGCCAATTGCTTGTTTCCCATCATTAAATTCTTTTTTTGTTCTAAGAATTCCATAATGAGATAAAGGTTCTATTTCTTCATCATGGTTTATTCCATTATTAAAAATTGTTGCATAAGTTCTTTCTGTAATAGCGCTGATAACCCCAATTGAAGTTGTTTCATTTAATTTGCCAGTAAGTTTTGCAGCACCTAATATTCTGGTTTCTGAAGGATATTTTACAAATTCATTATCAGAAACATCTCCATGTGGATGGGCTCCAATTCTTCTTGAGTAAAAAAGCTCCGGCCAACCAAAATTAAATCCCCAGTTATGATTTGCACCGCCAATTCCAAAGTAAAAAATATTTGAGCCTTCTATAAAGAATGGTCTTTTTTCTTCAAAGTAAGATTCAAATGCTGTTAAATTAATTACAGCTGGGTCAACTTCGACCTGACCAAAATCGGGATTAATAGTTCCATCAATATTTAAGTTGCTTCCTACTCCTATCTTAAAATCTGTACCAAGTGAGGTTTTATATTGATTACTTTTATAAAATGGGTCGTTAGCATCATGCACAAGATATTGAGCTTTTTGAACAATGTAAGGAAGAATTTCAATTCTTTGTTTTGGCTTTATTCCGTTTAGTCCATCAAGAATAGCAAAACGAGAGACAAAGCCGCTTTCTTTTTTAGGAACCATAACATAATAGGCTCTTTCATTTTTTCTTTTTATCTCTCTTGCAAAATTTATTCCCCATTTCATTTTATCAGATTCCTTAAAACGAAGTTGTGAAAAAGGGATTTTCATTTCAACCGTCCAGCCTTTGTCGTCAATTTTAGTTTTAGCTTCCCAAATTCCATCCCACGAATTATCGTCCCAGCTGTCGTTAAACAATACTCCATCGATTATAGAGCCACCTGCATTTACTATAAAAAAGTAACCGCTCTTTTTATCATTATACGGGTCAACATAAAAAGCAAACCAATCTGAAAGCATATAGTTATCACGCCTTGTTAAGCTTGCATCTATTAGTTCTGGATGAGAATCGAAACATCTTGCAGCCACATAGATATTTTCTTCATCATAAGCTATCCAGACATGAGTTTCTTCAGATGCAGGCATCCCTTCATTAGGGTCTCTTTGTGTAAAATCTTTAATTGGAGGATTTTGCCAGATAGGTTCATTTAGATTGCCATCCAGAACAATTTTAATATTTTCTGTTTTCAAAGCAGAAACAACTTTATCGTTGTTAGTTTTTCCTGCAGAAAAGAATAATGATGGTATAAATAAAAATGTCAGAATTTGTAATGTTTTTTTCATATTTATCTCTTTTTACTCAATATTTTGCATTCTTCTAACATTTAGACTTAGCGCCTCAAAAAAAGTTACTATTTCTGGAAAATTTATTGTATTCATAAAGATTCTTATTACCGAAAAAATTTTTTAATGATATAAATCAAACTAATTCATTAATTAAATTATTAGCTTCACTATGTAGAAAATTTGAACAACAAAGATAATAAGTTAATTCTACTTTATTAATGTTCTTTTTTGATAATGAATGTCTAAATGAGACATACTAAATGGTTAATGAGCAAGATTTGCGAAGAAATAAGAAGAACTTTTGCTGGCACATTCATTGACTTAATTTATAATGTATTGATAATAATTGTTTGAAAAGCTTGAAAAAGAATTAAAGGCGGCGGTTATTCTGGTGGACAGTAAATCGGCTGGGCTGTTCGCCGGGATTTCCGCTCTCCTTTTTTATATTCAAAATCATTACCACTTCAAAATTCCCACTAAGTTTTGGTTATTAAACATAATTTGAGTAATTTTGCGCACTTTCAAATGAAAATTAGGTAGAAAATGAAAAGAACATATCAACCGCACAATAGAAAAAGAAAAAATACCCACGGCTTTCGTGAAAGAATGTCAACAAAAAATGGTAGAAAAGTACTTGCAAGAAGAAGAGCAAAAGGCAGAAAAAAATTAACTGTTAGTGACGAACGCTGATTAAATTACCTCGCATCAAAAGCGAGGAGGTTCATTTGAAAATATTTGGTCTTTCTTCAAAAGAAAGAATCAAAAAGAAAAAAGAATTTGAACTGGTCTATACAAAAGGCGAAGTTGTTTATTCTTCTAATTTTAATTTGAAAGCAGTTTTTTATATCGATAAAAAACCAGATTTCACAGGTGTAAAAATTGCTTTTGCTATTTCAAGAAAAAGTGGTAAGGCGGTCTGGAGAAATAGGTTAAAAAGACTTTTACGCGAGTCATACCGCCTTAACAAGCAAATTTTAAAAACTTATTGCGAAGAAAAAAAAATTTGCCTGTATATAATTTTTGCTTCAAATACATTAAATGAAGTAAAGAATAAGAAAATTAAATTATGCAATATTATGCCCGATGTTGTAGATTTGATGAACAAGATTAAGTTAAGAATTTAGAAATGCGATTTATCTTTATATATTTAATTAAAATCTATCAAAAAATAATATCACCGCTCTTCCCTTCATCCTGCCGGTTTTATCCAACTTGCTCGCAGTATGCTGTAGAAGCTCTGTCAAAATACGGCGTGCTGAAGGGAGGAACTAAAGCTGTATGGAGAATTTTAAGATGTAATCCATTCAGCAAAGGCGGATATGATCCACTTGAATAATTATAGGGATTCTAATGGATAAACAATCAACAATTGGATTTATTCTAATCGGAATAATTTTAATTCTCTGG
Organism: Rosettibacter primus; assembly: GCF_036860675.1. Lineage (NCBI taxonomy): Bacteria > Pseudomonadati > Ignavibacteriota > Ignavibacteria > Ignavibacteriales > Melioribacteraceae > Rosettibacter > Rosettibacter primus. The sequence continues at coordinate 15,689 of NZ_JAYKGK010000003.1, read as the reverse complement.
CTCTACTGGAATACTCCCACACCACCCCCACCACAACAACAACAAACTGATACTACACTTGTTCAAAAAGAGATTATAAATGAAAAAGAAAAAAAGATTAATGAAGCTCATGATGAAAGTTCAACTAAAACAGATACAACTTTTAGCGGAGTAATAAAACCTGAGCGAATAATTACAATAGAAACAGACCTTGCAAAAATTGAATTAACAACTCGCGGTGCTAAAATTAGGAAATATTATTTGAAAAAATATGAAACATGGTATCATAAGGAATTTGATAAATCTGATTTTTATAACCGCCATGTTCAGCTTGTTAATACTCAGCAGGGTGGTGATTTCAATATAATTTTTGTTACAAAAGATGGTAAATTGGTTAACACTTCTAATTTTGACTTCGATTTTAACGCAGATAATTATTATTACAAATTAAGCGACAAAGATTCTCTCGTATTAACTTATAATTTTACTACATCTGATAATAGAACTATAAAAAAGAATTTTACTTTTTATGGCAACAATTATGCGGCTGATGTTGATATTGAATTTGATAATTTTGATGATATTATAAGCAGCTACAGATATGATGTTGTATGGAATAATGGAATCAATTTTACTGAAAAAAATTCAGTTGACGAAGCAAATCACTCAAATGCAAGTGTTTATGCTGGTGATGAGCAAACAATTATAGATGCTACACACGAAGACGAAAAATACACAAAAGATATTAATGGAAAAGTTGACTGGGTTTCCGTAAGAAATAAATATTTTACCGTTATTCTCTCACCTGAAAATCCAAGTGATGATGGCGGTGCATATATTGAAGGATATCATAAACAAAGTCTTCTTGGTGTTCGTGAATATTACAGCATGAGTCTGAAAGTTCCTTTCAAAAATCAGAAGTATCAAAAAGATTCTTTCAAATTATATTTGGGACCAATCGATTACGATGTTCTTAAAAGTTACGGGAAAAATTTTGAAGTTATAGTTGATTTCGGAAGTTTCTTCGGTTTGAAATTTATAATTCGTCCAATTTCTGAATATGTTCTTTTACCATTGCTTCAATTTCTTCATAAGTTCATCCCAAATTATGGTCTAGTAATAATTGTACTTTCAATAATTATAAAATTTGCACTGCATCCATTAACCCGCCAGAGTATGAAGTCAATGAAAAAGATGCAGATGCTTCAGCCAAAGATAAATGAAATCAAAGAAAAATATAAAGATGATCCGCAGAGAATTCAAAAAGAAACAATGAAACTTTATTCAACTTATGGGATTAATCCAATGGGTGGATGTTTGCCTATGCTTTTGCAAATGCCAATATTAATTGCTCTGTGGAGTCTGTTTAATAATGTTATTGATATAAGACAGCAGCCTTTTGTATTATGGATAGATAATTTATCTGCTCCGGATAAAATTTATAAACTACCTTTTAAGATTCCTTTATTTAATATTGATATCATAAGTGGACTTGCACTTTTACTTGGAATAACAATGTTCATCCAGCAAAAGCAAAGTATTAAGGACCCGTCTCAAAAAGCTCTTGTTTACATTATGCCAATAATGTTTACACTGATGTTTATGGGATTTCCATCAGGATTGAATCTTTATTATTTTATGTTCAATCTACTCTCAATTGTTCAGCAATATTATATAAATAAAAGGAAAGATGATGTTGAACTTGTACCTGTAGCAGACCCAAAGAAAAAGAAAGGGTTCATGGCTCGGATGATGGAAGCAGCAGAAAAGCAGGCTCAAGCACAAAAGAAAACAGCTCATAAAAGAAAATAAACTACGGTCTGGTAACCGGTGTGAATAAAGCATATAAATTTTTCATAATTATTGCTTTAACTGCTTCTATGTTTGCGCAGCCAAAAGATACGCTGCGGTTAAATCTGATAGATAAAAATTTACCATTTGGGTTAACTAAAAAAATACCTGCTAATCTTCCCAAAATTGGGATTGCATTAAGTGGTGGGGGGGCACGTGCAATTTCTCAACTCGGAATATTAAAAGCTTTTGAAGAAAAAAATCTTCCAGTAGAAATTATTGTTGGAACAAGCATGGGAAGTATAATTGGCGGACTTTATTCTTCTGGTTACAATTTGAATGAACTTGATTCAATTGTTGTATCAACTAATTGGGGAGATTTTTTCTCAATTGAACAGACAAATAGAAATGAATTATTTGTAGAACAGAAAATTACACAGGATAAAGCTGTTGTAACATTTAGACTGGAAGGACTCAAGCCATTAATTCCGAAATCTATACTCTCAGGGCAGCGCGGTGCCAATTATCTAAATTTACTTGCGTTGAGTGCACCTATAAAATCAAAAAATAATTTTGATGAACTGCTTTATAAGTTTAGAGCAATATCAACAGATTTAGTTTCAGGCAAGGAAATTATTCTTTCAGAACCTCCACTTGGACTTGCGTTGCAGGCAAGTTCAAGTGTTACTCTTCTTTTGCCTCCAGTCAAAAAAGATTCTTATAATTTGGTTGATGGTGGACTTGTAGCTAATATACCCGTAAAAGAAACGCGAAAACTTGGAGCTGATATTGTAATAGCTGCAAATACAGTAAGTCCGCTTTATCAGGAAAGTGAATTAAATTATCCATGGGTAATTGCAGACCAGTTAGTTAGTATCCCGATGCAAATCTTAAATGAACAACAACTTGAAGAAGCTGATTTTATAATTCAACCCGATTTGCAAGGAAGAAAAAATACTGATTTCGATAGCTTAAATGAACTGGTCGCGAAAGGTTATGAAGCAGCAAAAAAAGTTGTTGATAATATTGAGAAGAAATTCGAATTACAATTTAAAAATAATTTACAATTTCAAAATGAATATTTGACAAATGTTTTTATTGTTAACAATTCTTTCAGAATAGATACAATAATAAATACAGAACATTATGATTTAATAAGCAAGAAAGATCTGTTGTACAAACTTTATCTCTTGCAGCGAACTGGTAATTTTAAAGATTTATTCTATGAAATAGTTAAAGATAATAATAAAACACTTGTTACTCTGCATGCCATTTATAATTCTAAAATAGAAAGTTATGAATTGAGTGGTGATTCATTATTAACAGCAAAAGATTTTACAGACATTTTAAATCCTCTTCTTGGCAAACCATTTAATCCCGATTCGGTATTGAAAGCACTTCTTCAAATTTTGCATCTCTATCGCTCAAAAGGTTATGTTCTAACACAGATAGAAGAAGTAGATTTCTACGAAGATTCTAATAAACTTCTAATAAAAATTAATGAAGGAAAAATTAATAAAGTTTTTGTAGAAGGAAATGAAAAAACAAATGAAAGAATTGTAACAAGGGAATTTCCACTTAAACAGGGCGATTATTTTAAATATGAAGATGCAAAAAAGGGTTTATCAAATCTTCGCAGTACAAATTTATTTGAACAGGTTGAATTATTAACAGAAAATAATTCTGGAAAAAATGATATCAAGATACGATTGATAGAAAAACCATCAAGTGTTTTGCGTTTAGGTTTTAGAGTTGATAATGAAAATTATTCACAAATGTCAGTTGATATTCGTGACGAAAATTTTAATGGGACAGGAACTGAAGTTGGAGCAATATTATCCGGTGGAATCAGAACACGTTCATATATTTTAGAACATAAGGCCAACCGTGTATTTGATACATATTTAACCTATAAACTAAGAGCATTTTATGAATTCAATGATGTGAATGTTTATAGCAACGATACGACTGCAGCATTCAACAGATTTATTCGAAATAAAATTGGAGAATATAGACAAATATTTTATGGTGGGTCATTTGGTGTTGGAACTCAAGTTCAAAGGTTTGGTAATTTACTAATTGAAGCAAGATTTCAACAGGACCAAATTAAAAATAAGTCTAACTATTCTATCCCAACTTATAAATCAATGATATCAAGTATTAGATTTACACTTTTTATTGATTCTCAAAACGATTATCCTTTTCCAAGTGAGGGATTTCTTGTAAGAACCTTTTATGAAACTGCTCAAGCAGCATTGGGCGGTGATGTAAGTTATACAAAATTTTACTTTGATTATAAAAACACTTTTAGCATAATTAAAAATCATACAATGATTTTCAAAACAATTTTTGGTTTTGCAGATAAAACTTTGCCACTGAGCCAGCAATTTTCACTTGGTGGACAAAATTCTTTCTTCGGGATGAGAGAATATGAATATCGAGGGAGACAAATTTTTCTTACTTCACTCGGCTATCGATATAAATTACCTGTGAAACTTTTTTTTACAACATATGTTAGTCTTCGTTACGATTTAGGCTCAATATGGAATCAGAAAGAAGAAATTCGATTTAAAGATTTACGACATGGAATTGGAGGAACAATTTCTTTCCAAACTCCAGTAGGACCAGCTGATTTTTCGTTCGGGAAAAGTTTTTATATTAAAAATACGCTTCCGAAAAATATTGTCGTTTGGAGCCCAACATTTTTTTACTTTACGATAGGATATTATTATTAAAAAGAAGACGAACATTTTACAAATATTAAATAAAAAGCTAATCTTTTATATCGCGTTCTTGTTCCATTGATTTTTCACCAAGTGCAGCATACTTAGCTTCTTTTTGATGGTCGCCAAGTTTTTTATATAAGTTTGCAAGTGCAAAGTAAACTTTACTTTTTATTTCTACCTGCTTCAAATTTTCTTCAATTATTTTTAATATTTTTTGATTGGTTGGAAGCTCTAAATCATAGTTGTAAAGTTTAAGAAGTCCCAATAAAGGTTCATAAGAAGAAGGATTAATTTGAATTGATTTAATGTAATAGTTAATAGCACTTTCAAGATAATCGAAATTACTCTGAAGATTTTCAAAAACTTTGGCTGTCCACATTGATATTTGAAATCTATGTTCAGTAAGTTCACGTAATAGTTTTTCTGTATACATTTTTATTTCGTCGAGCGATAAGGCTGGATTGGCAAGCAAAATTTTATAAATTTCTACATCATTTATTTTGAGTTTTATTGCTTCATCAAATGCATCGAATAATTCATCTGATGAATTAGAATTCCTGAAAATATTTTCAATTCTTTTTTTTACCTCTTCATTCATTTTTTATATCAGCTTATTTTTTTTAGCAAAGCTACATTTTCAATATGATAGGTATGAGGAAACATATCAATAGGCTGAATTTTTATCAATTTATATTTTTCGTTACAAAGAAGTTTTATATCTCTTGCTTGCGTTGCTGGATTGCAGCTAATGTAAATTATTTTTTCGGGATTTAATTGCAAAATATCATTTATAGTTTTGGGATTCATTCCATTTCTTGGCGGGTCTGCAATTATAATGTCCGGAGGGGGTAATTTTTTTTGTTTGATGAATGGCAGTAATGATTTATTTAAATCCCAGAGCAATGGTTCAAAATTAGAAACATTATTTATTTCAATGTTGATGTTTGCATCAGCTACAGCAGAAGAAACACTTTCAAATCCATAAATTTCTTTAGCATTTTTTGAAATAAAAATTGGAATTGTACCTGCGCCCGAGTATAAATCATAAATAACTTCATCACCTTTTAATAAAGCGAAATTCATTGCAGTTTTATAAAGTTTTTCTGCTTGGAGTGTATTCGTTTGAAAAAATGAATTAGCACTTATTCTGAATTTATAATTTCCAATATAATCATAAATGTAACCTGAACCATGATAAACTATTTCATAATCACCAGTAGCCACTTGTGATTTTTTTTTGTTAATATTGTTCACAAAAGTAGTTATCTCTGGAAAATTATTTAATAGTTCATCACGAAATTCTATCATTAATTTTTCGTTTTCTTCCGAAGTAACAAGGTTTACCATTACATCATTAGAATGAGCTGATTGTCGAATAACAAGATTTCTCAAAAAACCAGAATGTGTTTGTGTTGAATAAATTGAAGAATTGCGTTGCTTAAAAAATTTTCTTGAGAAGTTTAGAATTTTATTACTTAATTCTGATTGCAAAAAACACTCATCAATATCAAGAACTTTGTCAAAGAAATTGGGAATGTGTAAACCAAGTGCAAAGTCTTTGTCTTTTACTTCCTGCATTGAAGCAATCTCATTTTCCGTAATCCATCTTTTTGTAGCAAAAGAAAATTCCATTTTATTTCTGTAAAAGAAAATTTTTTCTGAAGGAATTATGGAATTAATTTCAAAGCTTGATAAGCCGCCGATTCTTTCGAATATGTCTATTACTTGTTCTTCTTTGTATTTTAATTGAATTTTGTAATCGAGATTCTGTTGTTTGCAACCGCCGCATGTTCCAAAATATTTGCACCTGGGTTCAACACGATAAGGAGATTTTTCGATAAATTCTTTTATCTTTCCTTCTGCATAAGTTTTTTTAATTTTTGTTAGCTGAGCTATGATTTTATCTCCGGGATAAGAGTTATCAATAAAAACAACAAATTTTTTTGGATTAACTTCCTCATGCTTATGTACTTCTTTTATAATTTTTGCTATTCCTTTCCCTTCAAAGGCATAATCAATAATTTCGAGTTCGATTAAGTCTCCCTTTTTCAATTTTCACCCTTTTGTAATAATAAAACGAAAAATCCAAGATATTTATTTCCACCTAATTTTAGATAAGCATTTGATTCGTGACTGAATCTGTTTATTACTTTTTTATAATATGCTTTTTCTTTATCATCTAATTTATCTTTGGCACTTTTTAATTTTTCGATTGCTGTTGAATAATAATCTCTTAGAGTATTAGACAAATCAATTTTGTTAATTACCTTAAAATTTCTTTCTATGTAGTATTTTTCTAAATCATCAATAAACAATGGCAGCAAAGCGGACGAATCATAAATATCTTTCATAAATTTTGGTGTTTCTTTTTTGAGTGAAATAAGTTCTCCTGCACAAAAATATCCATTCGGTTTTAAAATTCTTTTTATTTCTTTAATGATTTTATTTCTATTAGTTAGAGAAATTGAAGCCTGAGCATAAATTAAATCAAAATAGTTATCGTCGAAATCTGTTTTTTCATATTCCATAATGATTGCATTTATATCCTGGTTATTCCTTAATTCAAGTCTTGAAATTATGAATGATTCGTAATCATCTACAATTAAATTTACTTTTGAGTTATAATGCTTTGAGATTTCGATGGCAATATTCTCATGTCCAGCGCCAATTATTAATATTTGTTCTAATTTTGTCTTTATATTTTCAAATAGAAATTTAACTTGATGAGTTGTTCCGGGTAACAAAATTGTTTTCATAAATTATTTTAATTAACCGATAAGTTCTCTTATAATTGAAACCATTTCTTCGATGTTATAGGGTTTGTTAATAACTCTATTTACGATGCTTGTTAAATTTGTGTCCTCCAAAAAATCACTTTGTGAACCGGTTGCAAGTATAACAGGTAAATCTTCATATATTTCTTTGATTTTCTTAATACAGGTGATTCCATCTAAATCCGGCATTTTCTGGTCAATTATTAAAATGTCAGGAATCAGTTTGGAATTTATCTTTGATATAACATCTTTACCATCAGAAGCAGTTACAACATTATAACCATAAGATTCGAGCAACTCTGACAATAATTCTCTAAGAATAATTTCGTCTTCTGCAATTAAGATGGTTTTTTTGCCATTATGATTTTTCTTTTTACGTGATTTAATTGCAGGTAGAACAATAGTAAATTCAGTCCCTTTGCCTGCTTCACTTTTAACTTTGATTAAGCCGTTATAACTTTTGATAATTTTATTGACAATAGTTAAACCTATACCGCGATTCTTCATTTTGCTTTTTGTAGAAAATTTTTCATCAAAAATATAAGGGAGTGCTGAAGAATCGATGCCAATTCCAGTATCAGCAACTTTGATTTGAATGAACGATTGATTTTCAAAAAGTTTTAGTTCGTCAACATTTGTGCTGCTTGATTCTATATTCGAAGTAGAAATTGTAATAGTTCCTTTATTTTGAATTGCTTCGGATGCATTAACAATAAGATTTAACATTACTCTGTAAAAATCTGAATATTTTCCTTCAATCAAATTAAGGTCAGGTTCAAGTTTTAAAACGAAATTAATTTTTTCTTTAAGTTGAATTGCTATTGTATTTGCAAGGTCGTTAATAAGAATATTGATATTTATTCTTTTTTTCCTTGGTGCTTTGTTAATTGTTTCGGTAATAACATCTTCAATTATTTCTGAAACCATATAAGTGCCATTTTCAATACTGTTTAGTATTGAACTTACATCATCATAATTGTTTACTTTTTTCTTCAGAAGTTCAACACTATTTAAAATTCGAGTAAGAATGTTATTGATATCATGAGCAAGATGTTTTAATGGAAGACTTTTATCTTCTGTTTGCATCTATTTCAGTTTATACTTAATAATTTTTGTATACAAAGTTTTCTGGCTTATTCCCAGTGCTCGAGCTGTATTTTCTCTGTTCCAGTTGAATGCATCGAGAGCTTTTTTAATATGAATTTTTTCAACCTCTTCCAGAGACATTATAGTTCCGTCATCTTTTACAAAGTTTGTGAAATCGAAATCATCTTTTGGAATATTAAGGTCTTTAGGATAAATAGTATCTCCGTCAGAAAAAATTATTGCTCTTTCAATCATATGTTCAAGTTCTCTTACATTGCCGGGAAAATTGTACTTCATTAATTCTTTTTTAGCTTCTTCGGATAATTTTTTTGTTGCCCTAATAGGAGATTTCTTTTGAAGAAAATATTCAGCTAAAAGCAGAACATCATTTTGTCGTTCCCGCAAAGGTGGAATTTTAAGTGTGATTACATTCAGTCTAAAAAGAAGGTCGCGTCTAAAGTTTTTCTTTTCTGCCTCTTCCATTAAATTCTTGTTTGTAGCACCAATAACTCTAACAGAAGAACTTAGATTTGTAATTCCGCCAATTCTTCTGAATTCGCCATTTTCAAGAAATCTTAAAAGTTTTGGCTGAAGTGTTAAACTCAATTCTCCAATTTCATCGAGGAATAATGTTCCACCGTTAGCAATTTCTACCAGACCTTGTTTGGAAGTTTTGGCATCAGTAAAAGCTCCCTTTTCATAACCGAATAATTCGCTTTCGATTAGCTGATCGGGCAGAGAAGCACAATTTATTGCAACGAAAGGTTTATCTGCTCTGTTTGAATTTTTGTGTATAAATTCGGCAAAAAGTTCTTTGCCAGTTCCTGTTTCTCCTTCAAGTAAAATATTTGAATCTGATTTTGCAGCTCTTTCCGCAAGACGAATTACTTCTTTTATACTGTCACTTTCACCAATAATATTTGATTGAAATGTTTGGACCTTTGAACTAAGAATTTTATTTCGAAGAATTAAATCACGATGTTCAATGGCTCTTTCAATTGTTACGCACAATTGTCCAAATTCATAAGGTTTTGTAATAAAATCGTATGCGCCCTGTTTAATGCAGTCAATTGCAGTTCGAATATCTGACTTTGCTGTTAATACTATTACTTGTGTTGAAGGAAAATTTTCCTGTACAAAATTTAATACTTTCTCGCCATGGACTTCTCTCATTTCCAGGTCAAGAAGCAATACATCATATTGTTTTCTTTTTAGATTTTCGATTGCATCTTTGCCATCATAAACAACATCGACACGGTAGCCTTCATTAACAAGTTCTTCTTTTAGCAGGTAACAGAGTGTTTCGTCGTCATCGGCAATTAATATTTTGTAGCCATTCATAAGAAGCTGTTATAATTATTCTAAATCAATATAAAAAAAATTGGCAATAAAATCGTTGAGGTAATTATCAGATTAAAAGTAAAAGATGAAAAAAGAATTTGAGTAATATTTTATAAACTGCTTACTATTTTTTCAAAGTTGCTTAATGCTTCATCAATTTTACTTATATCTTTGCCGCCTGCAGTAGCTAAATGAGGCCTTCCACCACCGCCACCACCTAAAATTTTTGCTACATCTCCTACAATCTTGCCGGCAGAGATTTTTTTGTCCTTAATTAAATCATCTGTAACTATGCACACAATTCCAACTTTTTTATCAATTTCAGAAATTAATAAACCAATTCCGCTTTTTATTTTATTTCTTAGTTCGTCGCCCATTAATTTTAACTCGTCCATATTATCTGCAGTAACTTTTCCTTTAAAAATTTTTATTCCATTTACATCAACAGAATTTTTAATTATGGAATCTATTACATTTAATTTTTCCTTAAACTTTAGTTCCGATAACTCTTTTTCGAGTTTTTTCTTTTCTTCAAGCAGTTTTTCATAAAGTTCTTCTTTGTGTTTAATTTTTGTTTCCTGTTCTTTAATAAATTTTTCCACACCAGCACCCGTAACTGCTTCAATTCTTCTTATTCCACTTGCAATTGAAGATTCACTTATTATTTTTAGTAAACCTATTTGAGAGCTGTTTTTAACATGCGTTCCGCCACAAAATTCCATTGTATAATTTCCAAATTGAACTACATTTACTTTATCGCCATACTTATCACCAAAGAACATTAATGCACCCATTTTTTTTGCTTCTTCAAAAGGCACATCCCGATGATGGAAAAGTGGCAAATTTTCTCTAAGTTTTTCATTAATTAATGACTCAATTGCTTCGAGTTCAGATTCTGTTAATTTTTGAAAGTGACTGAAATCAAAACGAAGTCTATCTGGACCAACATAAGACCCTGATTGCTGAACATGACTGCCTAAAATTTCTCTCAATGCTTTGTGAAGAAAATGAGTTGCCGAGTGATTTCTCATTATATCCCATCTTCTTTTTTCGTCAACTGATGCAGTAACTTTATCACCAGGATTAATTTTTATTCCTGATTCATTTTCAACTATGTGAATAATCTGATTGTTGATTTTTAATAAGTTTATAACAGAAAGATGAGTGTCGTTAATAATAATGCTGCCTGTATCGCTTACCTGTCCGCCTGCTTCAACATAGAATGGTGATTTATTCAAAATAACAAATGATTTCCCATTTTCATTTTTAATTCCGATTACCTCAGCATCTGTCTTAAGTTCATCATAGCCAGTAAATTCAGTTGGAATAGTTGAAGAGATTTCAAAATCATCTGTTGAATTAATAATTACATTTACCCCGCTTAATTTTTCTTTTGTTGATTTTCTTGCTCTTTCTTTTTGTTCATCCATTAGTTGATTAAATCTATTTTCATCAATTGTAAAACCGTTTTCTCTTGCCATCACATTCGTTAAATCAACTGGAAATCCATAAGTATCATACAGCTTAAATACTTCTTCTCCGGGAATTACCTTTTGATTATTTTCTTTCAATTTCACAATTAAATTTTCAAATAATTCTATTCCTCTATCAAGAGTCAAATTAAAACTTTCTTCTTCTACTTTTATAATTTTTTCAATCTTAGTTTGATTTTCTTTTATTTCAGGAAAAACATTTGAAAAATTTTTCACAACTACTTCTACTAGTTTATAGAGGAATGGTTCTTTAAGATTAATTTTTCTGCCATATCTTGAAGCTCTTCTTAATAATCTTCTAAGCACATAACCTCTTCCATCATTACTTGGTACTGCTCCATCAGCAATTGCAAATGTAAGAGTTCTGATATGGTCTGCAATTACTCTCATTGCAATATTGTTCTGGCCTTCAGCAGATTTATCTTCAGCAGGCAAATTATAATTATATTTTAATCCGGATAGATTTTCTATTGAATTTATTATTGGAGTAAAAATGTCTGTATCATAATTTGATTTTTTTCCCTGAAGAACTGCAGTAATTCTTTCAAAGCCCATTCCAGTGTCGACATGTTTTGCAGGCAGTTCGTGAAGGATACCATTTTCATCACGATTATATTGAATAAAAACAAGATTCCATATTTCAATGCATTCGGGTTTTCCTGCATTGACCCATGCTGGATTTTCATAATCATTACTCAAATTAATGTGAATTTCTGAACAAGGACCGCAGGGACCTGTTTCGCCCATTTCCCAGAAATTATCTTTTTCATCGAATCTTAAAATATGTGCTGGATTAATATCTGTAACCTCTTTCCACAAATTATAAGCTTCATCATCTGTTCTAAATACTGTTGCCCATAGTCTTTCTTTAGGAAGTTTCCATACTTCAGTTAATAATTCCCAAGCCCATTGAATTGCTTCTTTTTTGTAATAATCTCCAAAAGACCAGTTCCCGAGCATTTCAAAAAAAGTGTGGTGATAAGTATCGTATCCAACTTCTTCGAGGTCGTTATGTTTACCTGAAACCCTTATGCATTTTTGTGTATCAACAGCTCTTTTATAATCTCGTGTACCAATCCCAAGAAATACATCTTTAAATTGATTCATACCGGCATTTGTAAAAAGTAAAGTTGGATCACCCTGAGGAACTACTGGTGCACTTGGTACAAGTTTGTGACCTTTATTAACAAAGAAATCTAAAAATTGTTGTCTAATTTCGTTTGATGTCATAGTGAATGCAGAGATTTTTTATAAAATGTGAGCAAATATAATAAAAAATGGAAGGAATGTGTGATGATGTAATTTTTATTAAGTGAAAATTTGAATCTATAGAGGTTTCTCGAAATTTCAATGTCTCATTTCTGTGTAAACAGGAAACTATTGATTATTAAATAAATTTTCGCTTTGTTCCATCAGAATGCTTGTGTAGTTTGAATTACAGTCAATACGAAATCTTTTTCAGAAGTTACATATAATTATTCGGATTGCTGATATAAAATAATGCAGTTTTTAATAAATATATTGTAATTTTGTAATAGTAATAATAGTTTTGATTATAAATATTCTGAAGGTGTAAAATATTTGAACAGCTTCAAAGAGTTAACAGATTTAGAATTGATGAGAGAGATTGCGAATTTTGAATCGCGTGCTCTCGAAGAATTATATGACAGATATTCACCACTTCTTTATACTTTAATAAAAAAAATTACGCCCGATGAAGAGACTGCTGAAAAAGTGCTTGTAGATGTTTTTGTAATAGTTTGGCGAAAGACTTTTAGGTTCAATTTTAATAACGGTAATGTTTATAGCTGGCTTATAACATTAGCACGAAATAAAGCAGTTGATACTCTTCGAAGAAGCAGGAACTCTCTTTCAACTTCTCAAATCTACGATGATGAATATGAGGATTATTTTATTATTCCTACTTTTCCAGATGATATGGATAGTCTTGATTTGAATACTGCAATGAGTTTGGTGCCAAAAGTTGAACGTGCTTTATCAAAACTTACAGATACACAAAAATATGTTCTTCATCTTGCATATTATGAAGGGTATACAATTGACGAAATTGCGGATAAATTGAATGTGCCAATTGAAACTGTTAGAAGCAAAGTTATGAATGCTTTACATAATTTTAGAGATAACCTGACGAAGGAGTAATAGAAATGTCCGATGATGCAATTCACGAGATGATGGCTGCTTTTGCAATTGGGTGCATGGATAGAAAGAATTTTATCCAATTCAAAGATTATGTCGATGCCGGAGGTGAATTACCCGAAGGGGCATTGGGGGAATTGCAAAATATTGTGTCATTAATTCCGATTATTCTTGAGATAGAACAACCAAAAGAGTCACTTAAGGATGAGGTCGCAAAAAGGTTAATCGGTCTGCAGGATGAAATTAAAACAAGAATTAGAGAAGAAAAAAGAAAAACTTTGCTTGGAAAAACATTTCAAACTGCTCAAAAAGAAATTAGCAAACCAACATTTCAACTTTCTAATCTTACAAAATCTACAATTGTGAAAGAAACAAAAGAAGAAAAAACAGCTAAAACAAAAACAAAATATGAGGGTTCTATAATTCCTGAAAAACCTGTGCAGTATATGACTCCACAACCATCAATAACTCAACCAAGAGAAAAATCAAGTGGAGCAATTATTGGCTGGTTTGCTCTTCTAATTTCCGTTGTATTGTTCTCGGTGTTGGGGTACTATTCTTTTACTTCAATTGAATCATTGAACAAACAAATTGAAGAATTAAATCACGATATAACTCTCTTTCGAAGCGAATTGAGCCGAACAAATAATTTTATGAACAATTATCTTTCTTTTATTGAGTTCTTCAATTACAAAGATGTTATGATTATAAATCTCACAAGTGTAGACCCTAATGAAAAAGCAAGTGCACGTGTATTCCTTTCATTTGATGTTAAGGAAGGATTAATTCAATTTAAAAATGTAAAACCGCTTCAACCCAATCAGGGTTATCAATTATGGGCAGTCAGTAAAGGTATTGCATATTCAATGGGTGTTTATACTCCAAGCAGTAATGAGTATATTCATATTAGTTCATTCCCATTTATTCCAAAGGAAAATATAGAAATGCTTAAAATTACTATTGAATCAAGTTCTGGTTCGCCAACACCTTCAGTTCAAAGTTATCTTGTTGGTAATTTCCCTCAGCAAACAAAATTAAGATAGTTAATCATTCCTTTTAAGGAATAAACTAATTCCTAATAAAATAAAAATTATCGGCAGAATAATATTTCCAATTTTTAAGTAATGATAAATAAAATAACTGCTTTCAATTTTCTGAATTATTTTTACTGCTGGATATAAGATTAGCAAAAGAAATATGCTTGTGTATAGATAATACTTTTTTTTTGTCTCTTCAATGAATAATAGAAAAAATATGGCACTGCAAACAAAAATAATGAATAGAACTAATGTTGTATATGAATAAACTTTATAGTAAACATTTAATACTAAAAATATTCCTGTGAAAAAAGTAATTGAGGAAAACACAATCATATTTCTTTTATGATAATTAAAAGAGATGTAGACAGCTGGAATACCATAAAGCATTAAAGCAATACCTAAGATTGCATTAGCAGGGATGTGAATTAATTTCCCATTTAATATTGATAAGATTCCATAAACAATAATTGAGAATCCAAGCAGTGTTTTATAATTCATTTTCATCTGTCAATCCTGATTCACTTTTTCTAGGCTGAATTATTTGAAGAAAAATATAAAGCAATAAAATTGCTCCTGATGTTATTAATGTGCCAATTATAAAAAATGCTCTTATAAGATTTATATCAATACCTGTATCATCACTTAAATTTTTGCACACACCAAACATAATCCTTTTGCTTTTAGAGACTTGTTCAAAATCTTTAGTAACTTCTTCAGAAGAATTTTTATCAAATAAATAAATTCCAATAATTAAATACATAAAATTGGTTAATAAAGAATTTTGATTTAATAAATTATCTCTGTGAATCAATTCTGTACTTTTAAATAACCATAAAATTCCTGCAAGAATTAAAGCCCCGCTTAAAACTGTGTAAGAATTTTTTCTTCTAATTCGAAATTTCTCAAGATCACTTAGTGTTGTAGATTCTTTTTCGAGCGGGAAAATAAAAGAAGCTAATAAATAAATGTAAATAAACCAGCTGCTTAAGGCTAAACTAAGTATTGAGATTAATCTTATAAATGAAATATCGACATTGTAATATTTACCCAAGCCAGCACAAAGTCCTGAAATAACAAAATCATTTCCCGAACGCTCTAATCTTTTTATTCTTTTGATTTGTTGAGTGCTATCGGGTTCTTCAAATATATCGGGAATATTATTTTCGTTCATGGAAATATCTAATCTATTATTCCTTTGTTAAATTAAGAAAATTTTATTTGATTAATAATTTGTAAGAAAATTTTAATCTAAAATCCGATATAGGACATTAAAAAGTAGATTTTTTCTATAATGTGGTCAAT